>JBBQJF010000008.1:0-34487 GCA_038325665.1 Dehalococcoidia bacterium
GAGGCCGCCGCCGCGGAGTTTGCCGCCGCGGCCGGTGAGCGGCTTCTCGAACGATTTCGCACCAAGCTCACGGTGGAGTACAAGTCGCTCGGCAATCTCGACCCTGTGACAGAGGCCGATCGTGACGCCGAGCGATTCCTCGTCGAGAGCATCCATGCGCGCTTCCCTGATCACGGCGTGTTGGGGGAAGAGGGGGCCGAGCCGTCCCGCGATGCGGCGTTCATCTGGGTGCTCGATCCGCTCGATGGCACGACCAACTTCATCAACGGATTGCCGTTGTGGTGCGTTTCGGTCGGTGTGTTGTGGTATGGACGGCCTGTGGCCGGCGCGATCTTCACCCCCTCCGGCCCCAGTGCCACCCACGCCGTGCTGCGCGCCCGTCTCGGCGGCGGCGCATTCGTCAACAATGACCCCGCGCGTGTCATGCCGGAGGCCGAGCCGACGCGCAAGCGCCTCGCCAGCCTTCCCGCGCACTACTGGCACGATCTGAAGTTCCGCCATCGGGGACCGGACAAACTCGGCGAGGCGCGCACCTTGGGCAGCATCGCCCTCGAGCTGGCGCTAGTGGCGGCCGGTACGCTGCAATACGGTATCTTCTGGGGACCAAAGATCTGGGATGTCGCGGCGGGGGTGCTAATCGTCCGCGAGGCGGGGGGCATCGCCTTGTGCCGTCGGAACCGCCAGCCGTGGTGCGAGCTGTACGGCTTCGATCCGGCCCCATCCAAGCATGGCGGTGTGCCATCGCTGCGCGGGTGGCATGGATCAATCCTTGCCGGCAGCCCGCCTGCCACCCGCCTGATCGCCCACGATATTCGCGGCCGGCTCAAGCTGCCGGGACCCGTCATCGAGGCGGCAGGTCGCGCGGTCAAGCGGGTGCAGGGCAAGTCCGAGCAGCGGCCCGCGAAATGACCGCCCCGCCAACCCGTGAGTCCCCGGCCGCTCAACCACTGCCCCGCCGGTGGTCACGACCCGCCATGGCATTGGCGCACTCCCCGCACGCGTACGTGGACATTACCGGCTGATGTCCGCCGGTGGTCGCCATCCGCCATGGCATCCGAACACGAGGGGCGTGGCTTGGCGATGGCGCACCAGGAGCACGGGCGAATTCCCAGCGGTCGCCGGGAAGTGCGACTCACCGCGCCGAGCCGGTGCGCGTGAGCGCGAGAGGCAGGCCGAACAGCAAGTTCGCGATGATGAAGGCGAAGATAAAGGTGATGAACGCCTCGTTGCGGCCGGCATAGTGTCCGACAACCAGCGCCGAGACGAGGGATATCGCGAGTACAAAGCCGCCGTACACGAGCGACATCGACGCCTGTGGCAGCATCATTCGGTCGTCGCTGTCGGGCGCGGTCCGCATACCCATCAGGTACACCAGCGCGACGATCGTCATGTACGCGCCGGCAGCAATCACCACGATCGACACGATGCTGTCCCAGCGCCAGTCCGGCGATGTATTTGAACCCAGGTACAGGCCGAGCAGCGCGGTACCAATGCCCGCCACGAACAGGATGCGGAGGAACGCGCTCCTCGTCATGATGCATGCCTCACTTCGCGAGTTTGCGGAGCCTGCGCGCGAGATCGTCCGGGTCGAAGTCGCCACGCAGCAACGTCAGTTCGCGCCCCTTTGGATCGATCACGTACAGCGCCTCGGTGTGTCCCAGAACGTCCGTGACCGGCGCGCCGATTCGTGACACCGCCGGCGCACCGCGCGGCAACCGTCCCACCCCGTATGCAGCCCACACCGGCGCGAGTTCCGCCTCCGTGCCAGCGAGGTAGTGCCAGTCGTAACCGTCGAGGCGGTGGGTGGCCGTGAACTCCATCGCGGCGCGGCGGTCATCCCGCTCCGGGTCCACGCTGACCGCCACCAGCGCCACACGCCGGCCATCGGCGCCCATCGCCTCGACGGTCTGTCGCAGCTTCACAGCCATCAGAGGACAGAAGTCCGGGCACGACGTGTGCAGGAACGTCAGCAGCACAACCTTGCCGCGCGAGTCCGACAGCGCGACAGCGTTCCCGGATTGATCCGTCAGTCGGAAGTCGGGCGCGGGCGCGGCGTCCAGGTTCGTGCCGGGCAGATCAACCTTTCCCCGAGCGCACGACATTACGAACAGCGCCGCCAGCAGGACAGCCGTGAGCGCGAGCGCTGGCTTATTCCGCGGTCGACCCGAACCACGCGGCAGCAATGATTGCCCCCTCATTGAACCGTCAGCTTGCCTCGCATCTCGGCCGGATGCACATCACACAGGTAGTCGTACGTTCCCGGCTGGGCGATCGTGAAGGTGATCACTTCTGTCCGGCCACCGGCGATAAGCTGTGTCGCCACGGGCTTGCCCGCCGTGTCGGTCACGCCGGTCACATGCCAGTTGTGCAGCGCCGAACCGCGGTTCTGGAACGTCACTGTGGCCGGCTCGTTCGCCTTCACGCTCAACTGCGTGCGGTCGAACTTATTGTCGGTGCCGATAATCGCCGTACCGGCAACGGCGCCACCTGCCCCGGCCGCCGGCGCGCCACCGGCGGGCGCATCGACGACATTGAGTGTGCCCTTCATCTCGCCCGGGTGGACGTCGCAGAGGAAGGGATAGGCGCCGGTCTTGTCGATGGTGAATTTGAGGGATTCGGTTTTCCCTCCAGCCAACAATTGTGTCGCGATGTTTCCGCCGCCCTTGTCGGTGACGCCCGTGACATGCCAGTTGTGCACTGCCGCTCCGCGATTGGCGAACTCCATCGTGATTTCGGTATTGGCCGGCACCGTGTACTCGACACTCGAAAACTTGTTGTCGGTCGCGATCTCGGTCAGCGACGTGGCCACGGCCGCGCCGCCTGCCGCCCCACCGTGGCCCTCGCCCGTCGATTCTTGCGGCTGGACCGCCAGAAATAGGCCCACGCCGAGGATCGCGGCCAGCGGCAGCCCGGCGGCAAGCGAAATCTGGGTCGTGGGGACGCGCGGCCCGGCCGCCAGTGCCCAGCACACGACCATGATCAGCAGCGCCAGCACGAGCGCCAGCGCCGTCGCCAGTGATGCGCTAATCGACAGAAGAATTTCGCCGGCGCTGAAGATCACCAGCGCGATGAATGCCGCCACCCCTAACGGGATCAGGATTGGCATCAGTAGCCGGTCTCTCATCATCCCCTCCGGGGGTCATCCACTCGGGGCGCGATAACCGGTGTGATCATCGTGCGCCTCCCTCAACTGTCATCGCTCGCGCTCTGAAGGTTATCGGGCGCCGGGCTTGGTTAGGCCCATACGGTCCAACTCCTGCTCGACGTCTTCCCATCGTAGCGCCGCGGTCGCCGCTTGTCGGTCGGCGCGACCCTCGCGCGATACCCATGCGAAGAACACCACGCCCATCACGATCCACAACACGGCACTGCCGCCGAGCTTCATAATCAAGCCCGCGATCAACTGGTCGTCGCGAGCGGAGATGCCCCAGGTACGGGGCGCCTCGGCGTAGAACCGGTAAAACACCGTCTGGCCCAAGGTCAGGAACGACGCCAGCACGGTGGGAATAAACGACTGTACGAATAGATATATGAGCTGAACCGGCGGCGCAAGGCGCGGCAGTTCCGGCAACGGGCTGAGCACCGGCCACCACATCAGCAGCGCCGTTCCCGTGAGCGCGACATGAATCAGGAAGTGCGCCGCGTGGTGATGCAGCGCGAAGTCAACGCTCGGCGGTAGATGTGTCACCAGCGTGACGACATTGAACAGCATGAACGCCAGCAGCGGCGCCGTCAGCCATCGCGCGGCGCGGAACACCCTCCGGTTGCCTATCGCCGGCCGCAGGAGCCAGCCGGGCATCCCGAGCAGCAACAGCGGCGGCGCGACCAGTGTGAACAGCAGGTGTTGCAGCATGTGCATCATGAACAGCCGTTGCTCGGCCAAATCATGAATCGGTGTACCGGCCCCGGCGTACAGCACCAACGCGCCGGCCGAAAAGCACGCGACGTGCACGGGGGTCGCGCGGTGTCCGCCGCGAGCGCCCACCACGCGCAACGCGTACAGATAGGCGCCCTCAAGCAACGCGATCCCTAAGACAACATCGAGATGGAGATGCCACGACATGACGGTCCTGCTCTCCCCGGCGCTAGACAAACAACACACGCTGAATCGTCAACACTGCCACAAAGGCCAAGAGTGCGAGCACCAGCCCGCCGACAAACATCACGGTGAAGATGCGATTGTCGAACCGCAGATGCATGAAATACATCGCGACCATCGCGAACTTCACGATCGCCAGAATGAACAGCGGTGCGATAATCAGGTTCGCGTTGATATCGATTTGTCCCGGCAAATACGACAACTCGACCTCAAGTGCGGTCAGCACCGCGAGGATGATCGCGATTCGGACGTATGCGCGTGGCCCCGGATGCGCGTGCTCGGCATGTTCGACCGTGGCCTGCTGGGTGACCTCCTCGCGCATCTGTGTCATGGCGATGTCCCCGCTCCTCCGCCCTGTGGCAGTAGATAGATGAGGGTGAAAATTAGGATCCAGACAACATCGACGAAGTGCCAGTATAGCCCGGCCAGCTCGACGGTCTCACTGTCCTCGCGACCGATACGCCCTTGCGACGCCAGCGCGAAGACCGAGAGCAGCATGAGCACGCCGACGGCAACGTGCGCGCCGTGGAAGCCGGTGAGCACGAAGAACGACGACCCGAACAGATTCGTCCGCAGCGTCAGCCCCTCGTGCACGAAGTGCTGAAACTCGTACGCCTGGCCGCCAAGGAACGTTAAGCCCAGTAGCGACGTGGCCAGCAGCCAGATTCGCAGGCCGCGACGGTCGCCGCGTTGAATCGCCGCCAGCGCCAGCACCATTGTCAGGCTGCTCATCAGCAGGACAAAGGAACTGACCGAGGTATACGGAATATCGAAGACCTCGTGCGGAGTCGGACCCGGGTTGCCCACGGACTGATCACGTCCCCGATACATCAGGTACGTGGCGATCAGTGAGCCGAAGAACAGGCAGTCTGAGCCGAGGAACAACCACATGAACAGCTTGCGATTGCTGACGCCGGTGGTCGTTTCGGACTCGTGCCCGCTGCCGGTCGCGTGTTGTACCGCCATACTAGTGACCGCCTTCCTCCGCCACCGGCTCCAAGCACCAGCCGTAGATGCCCATCAGCAGCGCCACCACACCCGTGGCCACCATCGGCCAGCCTACCGTCGCGTGATTGACTTTGAGGATCACGCCATAGGCCATGAGGGGGAAACCGAGCGCGGCAACGAACGGGTAGTACGAGGGCGACGGCATGTGGATGCCATGACCGTGTCCGTCATGTGTCACGATCGCCGGAATCATGGGCGTCGTCAGTTCTGCCTCCGGGCGCGGGAATGCCCGTCCGGTCGCGTCCTCGCCGTACTTGCGGTGCCAAAACTCGTCGCGAGCGTGAATCGTCGGAACCTCGGCGTAGTTGTAGGGCGGCGGCGGCGAGGGGATCATCCACTCGACGGTACGCGCGTTCCACGGGTCAATCGGCGCGCGTTCACGCTTGCGCGCCGTGACGAACACGTTGGCGATGAACACGGAGACGCCGAGCGCGATGACGAACCCGCCGACCGTCTCGATCAGGTTCCAGAAGTCCCAGCCCATGCCCTCGGGGTAGGTGTAGGTGCGCCGGAGCATGCCGTCGAGGCCGAGCAGATGCATCGGGCCGAAGGTGAGGTTGAACCCGAGTAGCATCAGCCAGAAATGGGCTCTACCCAGGCCCTCGTCAAGTAACTTGCCGGTCACCTTCGGCCACCAGTAGTAAATGCCGGCGAAGAGGCCGAAGATCGCGCCGCCGAATAGCACGTAGTGGAAGTGGGCGACGACGTAGTACGTATCGTTTTGCTGGGTATCGTGCGGGACAATCGCGTGCGTCACGCCCGATAGCCCGCCGATGATGAACATTGCCACGAATCCGAGGGCGAATAACAACGGTGTCTTGACACTGATACGCCCGCCCCACAGCGTGAAGATCCAGTTGAAGATCTTGACGCCGGTCGGCACCGCGATCAGCATCGTGGAGGTGGCGAACGCCGAGTTCGCCACCGGGCCGAGACCGACCGCAAACATGTGATGCACCCACACGCCCCAGCCCATGAACCCGATCGCCACGCTGGAGAACACGACCACCGGGTAGCCGAATAGCGGTTTGCGGGCGAATGTGGGTAAGACCTCGGAGATAATCCCCATCGCGGGCAAGATCAGGATGTAGACCTCGGGATGCCCGAACAACCAGAACAGGTGCTGCCACAGCACCGGGTCGCCACCGCGGGTCGGGTTAAAGAAGTTCGTACCGAAGAAGCGGTCGAATGATAACTCGAAGAGTCCGACGGAGATAGGCGGGATCGCGGTAATCAACAGGAACGCGACGATCAGTGTCGTCCAGGTGAAGACCGGCATGCGCAACAACGTCATACCGGGCGCGCGCAGGTTAAAGATCGTCACGATGAAGTTGAACGACGACAGCAGCGAGGCAACACCCAGGATCTGGATGCCCATTACCCAGTAGTCCACGCCGTGACCGGCGCTATAGATGCGTGTGGTCAGCGGCGCGTAGCCGTACCATCCCTGGTTGGGCGAGCCGCCGCCGACGAAGCCCGTGTACAGCACCAGACCGCCGAACAAGAACACCCAATAGCTGAGAGCGTTCAGTCGCGGAAAGGCCACGTCACGCGCGCCGATCTGCAACGGCATGATGAAGTTGAAGAACGCGGAACTCATGGGCATGACCACGAGGAAGACCATCGTGGTGCCGTGCATGGTGAACAACTGATTGTAGCGGTCGGCGGTTAGTACATCGAGATTGGGCTGTGCCAGTTGCACCCGTACCAACAGCGCCTCAATACCGCCGAGCAAGAAGAAGATGAATGACGTTATGCCGTAGAGTATGCCGATACGCTTGTGATCGACGGTCGTCACCCAACTCCAAAAGCCGTGCTCAGAAGTTGGTCGCCGAAAGATGCCGGGCGCGAGTGCTTGGGGATGCGGTATTGTCGCCATCGCGTTCCCTCTGTAGATCGATAAGCGGTTTACCCGCGTGAGTGTGCGGAATACCGAGCCATAGTACAGGCCGCGTCGTTCAGTTCGCTCGCGATCAGCTCACGCATATCACTTCAGGCTCCCCAGATAATCGACCAGCGCCCGGATGTCGTCATCACTAAGGACACCCTCCCATGCCGGCATCTTGACCCCCGGTTTGATAGCGGTGGGGTTGCGGATCCAGCGCTCCAGGTTCTCGGGCGTATTCGGCAGGCGATTCGCGGCGATGGTCGACCGCGTGCCAAAGTGGGTCAAATTTGGCCCCGAGATGCCCTGCGCGTTCGTGCCCGCGATCGCGTGGCAGCCGATACAGGCGTTTCCGAGGAACACCTGCGACCCTCGCTGAGCCGATGGCGAGAGGACTCCGGGAGACGGACCCACTGACCCGGCGGGCGCGGTGGCGCCCGGCGTCGAGGCCGGTTGCGTACCCACTGCCGCCCGCGCCTGATTTGCCAGCCACGCGTTGAACTGTTCCTCCGGCTCGGCGATGACCACGAACCGCATCAGCGCGTGGGACTCGCCACAAAACTCGGCGCACTGGCCGGAGTACACACCCGCCTCACGCGCATTGAACCAGATGTCATTCCGGTGACCGGGCACGGCGTCCTGCTTACCGGCGAGGCTCGGCACCCAGAAGCTGTGGATCACATCAACCGATTCGATCGTCCCCAACACCCGCCGGCCGACGGGAATATGCAGCTCGTTGGCCACCACGATCTCTTGATTGTTGGGTCCCGGATAGCGAAACTCCCACCAAAACTGGTGGCCGATAATCCGCACCGGCTGAGCGTTCTCCGGCCGGTCCGACAGCCACACAATTCCAGAGATCGTGGGAATGACGAGCGCACCGAGAATGACCGCCGGGACAATCGTCCAGCCGATCTCTAGGCGAGTATTGCCGTGCGTCTGGACCGGCAGTTCGGTTCGGT
Source organism: Dehalococcoidia bacterium (assembly GCA_038325665.1). Classification (GTDB taxonomy): domain Bacteria; phylum Chloroflexota; class Dehalococcoidia; order CAUJGQ01; family CAUJGQ01; genus CAUJGQ01. The sequence goes on from JBBQJF010000008.1 coordinate 7,955, forward strand.
CGGAGCGCTCGCGGAAGCGGAACGCCGTGTAAAGCAAGAGTCCTTCCACGAAGATGAACACTGCCACCGCGATCCAGAAGGGCAGGCGGTACAAGAACGTCGCCCGTGCTGAAACATCACCGCGGTCGGTGAGCGTGTTCTGAGGGTTGTCCGTGGTGCAACCGGTCAGAAGCAGCACCACCGGCGTCAGGAGGAGCACCACTTGCACAAAAGAGGGCACGGACAGACCGAAGCGCGGACGAGCTCCCATGGATCCTCCGTCGCGTGAGCGGCACGGACGCCCGATCATTGCCGAGCGCGCGTTGCCGCGAATGCAGGACGCCCGGACGAGGACGACGCACAAAAGAGGGGGGAGCTCGCCAGACCTCGTCGATACCGATTACAACGAGCAGCCAAATCGTAGAAACCGCGCGGGTGCTGTGTCAAGGCAGACATCGTGCTCGACCGCTGCCGCGGCCGCCCGCCCACGAGCTACCCTTAGTATGCACGGCGGCGCGCTACGGTCCACCCCCTGACGCCCTGAATTGAGGGGCGGCGCGCCGGTGCGGAGCCGCGTCGGTCCCGCGGCCACGAGAGGCTCGCGCGGCTCGCGCCCGTATTGCGCCTCGCTCGGGCCAGGGCTAGACTCATAGACGCGAAGGGGCGTGCACATACGCGCTCCCTCGCGCTCCCCCGCCTTCTGGGTCGCCGCGCTCCCAGGCCGCCCCACGCATCCACCGGCCGGTGCTTACCGTGTGTGATCCTGCACACCGGGCGCCGGCCGAGTCTTGAGGGACGCCGCGATGACGCGAATGCAACGGCTTGCACTTGCCACGGTCTTTGTCACATGGCTCTTGATCGTTCTCGGCGTGACCGTGCGCGTCACCGGCTCGGGCATGGGCTGCCCAGACTGGCCGCTGTGTGACGGCAGAGTCGTGCCTCGCGCCGATAAGCACGCGCTGATCGAGGTGGCGCACCGCTACCTCGCCACCGTCGTGAGCCTGTTGGTCCTGGCGGTTGTCGTGACCGCCTGGCGCGGCTACCGGCGCAATCGCGCGGTGGTCGTGCCCGCGATCGTGGCCGGTGTCGCCCTGCTCACGCAGGTGGCGCTGGGCGCGATCACTGTCATGACCACCAACCACCCCAGTAGCGTCACCGCCCATCTCGCCGTATCCATGATCCTGCTCGCCAGCCTCCTGCTCGTGGCCGTGGCCGCCTTCACCGCGGATCCGCGTCATCGCGTACGGATCGCGCCCATGACGGAAGGCTTCGCATTACTGGCCGGCGCGACCACGCTGGCGCTATTCGCGTTGATGCTCACCGGCTCGTACGTCACCGGCCAGGGGGCGGGCTACGCCTGCCGCGACTGGCCCTTGTGCAACGGCAAGTCGTTCCTGGGCGGCGGCGACCGGCTGGCCGACATCCACGCATTACACCGGCTGGCCGCCGCTGCCGCCGGTATCCTCGTCGCGGCGCTGGTATGGCAGGCGTTCACACGCCACCGCCGCAACCGGCCGGTGCTGACCGCGGCGGCCAGCGCCGGCGGTCTGTTTGTCGTGCAGGTGCTCGTCGGCGCCGGCAACGTGTGGTTGGAGCTGGATGAGTGGATTCGCGCGGCTCACCTCGGCGTCGGCGCGTTGGTGTGGAGCGCACTGGTCGTGACGACCGCGCTTGCCTTCATTGCCGTTCGTCGCACCGGCGATGACGGACTGGACCGGGACATCAATGAGGCGTCCACGCGCCCGCATTCTGTGCGGGAATCAGTCTCCGCCTACATCGGGCTGACCAAGCCGCGCATCATCGAACTGCTCCTCGTCACCACCGTGCCCGCGATGGTTCTGGCCGACAACGGACTACCTCACCCGCTGCTGATCCTGGGCACACTGATCGGCGGCACGCTGACGGCCGGCGGAGCGAACGCCATCAACTGCTACATCGACCGCGACATCGACCAACTAATGACGCGCACGCGTCATCGGTCATTGCCGTCGCATCGCGTCACGCCGGAGCGCGCTTTGGTGTTCGGCATCGCGATCGGCGTTCTCGGCTTCCTCGAACTGGCGGTGCTGATCAACGTCCTGAGCGCGGTCCTCGCGGTCAGCGCCATCTTGTTCTATGTCTTCATCTACACGATGTGGCTGAAGCGTACGACGGTGCAAAACATCGTGATTGGTGGCGCGGCCGGGGCCATCCCACCGATGGTGGGATGGGCGGCCGTCACCGGCCGCGTCGATCTGCCCTCGCTGGTGCTATTCGCGATCGTCTTCTTCTGGACACCACCGCACTTCTGGGCGCTGGCGTTGCGCTATCGGTCGGACTACGCTGCGGCGAAGGTGCCGATGCTGCCGGTGGCTCGCGGTGAAGAGGAGACGCGACGGCAAATCTTGCTGTATAGCATCGTTCTGGTGGGCGTCACGTTGCTGTTGTATCCCACCGGCGGGGCGGGCATCGTGTACCTCGTGGTAGCCGCGTTGCTGGGCGCGGGACTGATCCGCATGGCAGTGCAACTATTCCGCTCCAAGGACGCCTTCCCGGTGATGAAGCTGTTCACGTACTCGATCACCTACCTCGCCCTTCTGTTCGGCGCCATGATTCTCGACCAAGCAGCGCGCTCGTTCGTGTAGCGCGGCGGCCCCCGGTACAACAGCGACCCACCTCGTCCCCGTGCCGTGCCGAAGCAAGCATGCACCGTGCGTGTGGTTCGTTCTCCCCCTTCCGTCGTGGGGAAGCAGGCCGGGAGGTTAGGGGGCGTGTTCGATTAGGTATTTTCAAAGGAGCACATCCGTGCCACTTGTCATTGGCGTGACCGGGTCGATCGCGGCCGGCAAGAGTACGGTGTGCCGCATTCTCGAAGATCTGGGGGCAACCCACTGCAACGCCGATACGCTGGTTCACCGGCTGTACGATCCCGGTACGCCGGGGTTCGACCGTGTGCTGGCGGAGTTTGGGCCGGACGTGCTAGACGGCGAGGGCCGCGTCGATCGCAAGGCACTGGGGGGTAAGGTGTTCGGCGATCCCGATGCGATGCGCCGCCTCACCCGCGCCATGGGCGACATCAGTGGATTAATTCAGCGCACGATCGAGGAGTGGCGCGCGACGCTCGCCGGCGACGCCTCCGCGGTGATGGAGGCAGTGAACCTGATCGAGCCGGGCTACTCCGCGTGGTGTGATCAGACGTGGCTGGTCGTGGCCGAGTCCGACACCGCGCGAGGGCGGCTGATGGCGCGCAACGGCTTTTCACGCGATGAGGCCGACCAGCGACTCACCAGCCAGCGTGACTGGCGGCTGCGCGCGCCCGCCTCGGACGTCATCATCCACAACGACGTTCCCGTCGCTGAACTGGAAGCGTTGGTTCGCCAGGAGTTCGTGCGAGTCCGGGCGTTAAAGCTGGCGGACGAGCTGCCGCCCAGCGCGTACCATGGCTGGCGCGCGGATAATCCACCTCCGCAACCGAGCGAGACTGGACGTAGCAGCACGGGCTGAGCGCCCCCGACTCGGCAACGCGCCGGCGCCGGCCACCGGTCCGCGCAGGAATCCGGGGCCGCACTGAGCCGCGTGAGCGGACGTACCGCGCGGGACGCGGTCGGGGAGGCATTCAGCGGGCGTATGACGGGCTGTCATCGGTGGACTCGGAGACAGGCTCATCATCACGCCCGAGTGGACCGCGCCGTTCCAACAGATAGCCAAAGCCGCGAACCGTGACGATCATTTCCTCGCCCAGACCGGCGTGTGCCAGTTTGCCGCGCAGCCGCGAGAGGTGCACCTTGAGGATGTCCTTTGCTTCCTGCTCGGCGGTGTCGTAGCCGTGGACCTCGTGAAACAGTTCGCCGTGTGAAACCACCCGACCCGGCTGACGCGCGAGGTGCGCGACGATGCGAAACTCGGTGGGAGTGAGTGGGATCGGGTGGCCGTTGACCAACGCCTCGCGGCGGGCGTAGTGCACGGTCAGTCCCCGGACGGTGGCCGACTCCGGCTCAAACTTCCCACGGTTCGGGCTACGCAGCCGGTGAAGGGCGCGAATCTGGGCCGCGACACCCGTGAGCGGAGTTGCCACATCCAGCCAGGCATCGATGCCCGCGTCGAGCACTTCCTCGATGGATGACGGGAGGAGGGGCGCCGACAATACGACCGGCACGTCGGGCCGTGCGCGCTTTAGCACGAGCGGAACCGATTGCAGCGTCGCGGTCCATTGGTCCACCGCCACAAGCGCCGCGTCAAACTCGGCATCGGGCCACCCGATGTCAGGACCCAACGGCGCGGCGGTCGCGATCAGCCCGTGCTGGCGCAGGGACGCGAACATTGCATCCGACCGCGGCGACGGCACGGACACCACCAGCACCCTCTCGCCCGGCCGTTCGGTCCTGTGTGTCGACATGCAACCCCCGGCGCCGGCAGGCGATGAAGCGTGGACAACGAAATTGCCATCCCGGCCCGCGGGGTCGCGCCGCCGGACGCGGACGTGCACCGCGAGGTTCGCAACCGACCTCGCTCACGCGCCGGCGCGACCGGTGAACTGCTCGCCCGCACGCAGACCAACCGAGCGCGCCCATTCGCCGGCGTTCGTCTTCGGGCCGCCCGGCGCCTGCACACGTTTTACGACCAGCGCCCCGCCCGCGAGCTGGATCGTGAACTGTTGATCAGCAATCTCGGCCACCTCACCGGGCGTGCCGCCGGCAGCCGCGCGATCAAGAGCGCTATCGAACAGCTTGATCTGCTCGCCACGGAAGGTCGCGTTGGCCCCCGGTGTCGGGTTAGCTCCACGCACGAGATTGTAAACCACCCGCGGATCGGCCTGCCAGTCTATCCAGGCGTGCTCATCTTTGCAGATAGGTTCGTATGTCGCCTGCTCGTGGTCTTGGTCGATTCGGGGCGCGGCGCCATTCTTCACCAGTTCAACCGACTCGACCATCGCCTGAACACCGAGCGGGAACAAGTGCGTGAAGTAGAGTGACGTGACCGTGTCGTCCGGGCCGATATCGACCGTCTTCTGCATGAGAATCGGGCCAGTGTCGAGTCCCTTGTCCGGCCAAAAGATCGTGAGGCCCGTGGTCGTGTCGCCCTGGATGATCGCCCAGTTGATCGCGCTCGCCCCCCGGTGGCGGGGCAGGAGCGACGGATGGTACTGGATCGTCTGCAGCGGCGGCGCGAACAGCACACTCTCCGGAATAATGTCGGTGACGAACGCCATAACGTTCAGGTCTGGCTTGAGGTCAAGGTACTGTTGCACCACGGCTTCATCGCGACGCAGACGGCGTGTGGGCAGCACGGGTAGGCCCGCCTGTTCGGCCGCGGCTCGGAGCGGGTCGGACCGGCCACCCTCCGGCGTCGCGGGCGCGCACACGCCGGCGATTTCCTCACCGCGCTCGCGCAAAGCCTTGAACACGTCGGCGCCGAAGGCCGCCTGGCCGATCACCACGATTCGCATCAGTATCTGCTCCGGTCGGGAATCAAGGCAAATGACGCCAGGACAGGACGGCGCCGCGCGCTCCCTGCTAGCGTCCTGGATAACCGCGATGCGGCCACGGTACGCCGCGTAACAGGTGCGGTCAAGCGCGGTTGACAGTGATGTTGCGCGTGCTACTATGAGCGCTGCCGCGCGCCCAAAGCTGACGACCGCGATTCGCTTGTCTATCTATGCCGACGCGCACAGGAAGCGTGCATGCACCTCACCGGCGACCACACCTTCGACGCACCGATTCAATCCGTATGGGATACGCTCCTCGATCCCGACATAATTGCCGCGTGTATGCCTGGCAAGGAAAAGTTCGAACAGATCGGGCCTGACTACTTCGAGGCGGCGATGCGTATCAAGGTCGGCCCGATCAACGGCAGCGCGGTCGGGCGCGTCCGGCTTGCCGAGCAAGAGCCACCGCGACGGTATCGCATGATCGTCGAGGGCAAAGGCGGAATCGGCAACGCCACCGGCAGCGGCGTGCTCACACTGAGCGAGCAGGCAGGGAAGACGGTGGTTGCCTATGACGGCGATGTGCAGGTGACGGGCAGGGTCGCGAGCGTGGGTCAGCGGCTGATGGGCATGACGGCAAAGGTGATGATCAACCAGTTCTTCAAGTGCATGGAAGACAAGGTGCCGCGTTCCGAATAGAACACGACGTGTAACACAACAACGTGCAAGCCACGCGCCACGCTTTCCGTAAGAAGCGCCATCGCTCCCGGAGGAGGTTGCAGTGACTACCGCGAACAGACAATCAGTCAAGCTGACCATTAATGGGGCGACCTATACCAACGATGTCGAACCGCGGTTGTTGCTGGTTCACTATCTCCGCGATGTGCTCGGTTTGACCGGCACACATATCGGGTGCGACACCAGTCAGTGCGGTGCCTGCACGGTGGTCATGGACGGCGCGGCGGTCAAATCGTGCACGATCTTCACCGTCCAGGCGAACGGGCACGAACTGATGACGGTCGAGGGATTGGCTGACGGCGATCAGCTCCACCCGATTCAGGAAGGCTTCTGGGAGGAGCACGGCCTCCAGTGCGGCTACTGCACCCCCGGCATGATGATGACCGCCTACGATCTACTCTCCAACAACCCCAACCCCTCGGAAGACGAGATCCGGCACGCCCTCCACGGCAACCTGTGTCGTTGCACCGGCTATCAGCACATCGTCAACGCGATTCAGTACGCCGCGCGCAAGGGATCCAGCGGTGGCGAAGGAACGCCTGGAGCGGGTGACCAGCCCCTGACCACCGGCCAAGCGGCCGGGGAAGGCACGCCCGTCGGGGAGTTCAACACGGAGGACCGGCCGCTGCGCGTGCCGCCGGCGTAGCCGCGGCGCCGCGCAACCGGCGTCCCGCCGCCCATCCCGGACATACGCCGCCGCTCGACACACGGATACGCTCGCGGCTTCCGTGACGGTCTGACTGACGCGGCGTGCGCCGGCACACTCAACCCATAAGGAGCGAGCCATGACCACCACCGATGTTCCCAAGATGGTCGGCGCCCGCATCAAGCGACGCGAAGATCCGCGGCTGATCACCGGCCGCGCGGAATACGTTGACGACATTCAACTCGTGCGGATGACGTACATGGCGTTCGCCCGCAGCGAGCACGCCCACGCGCGCATCCGGAACATCGACACCGCCAAGGCGAAGGCCCTCCCCGGCGTGCTGCTGGTGCTCACCGCTGCCGACGTGCCGCCCATCCCCGTTCCGGGCCAGGGCGCGACCCCCGACACGATCATTCCCCCGCATCTGCTTCTCGCCACCGACACGGCCAAACATGTGGGTGACCCGATCGCGTTGGTGGTGGCCGATGACCGTTATGTCGCCCGCGATGCCGCCGACTTGATCGAGATCGACTACGAACCGCTACCGGCGGTCGTCGATCCGGAGCGGGCGTCGGACCCCGGCGTGACACAAATCCACCCCGAGGCCGCGAACAATCTCGCCTATCTGTGGGCGTTGCCCACCGGCGACAGCGAGCAGGCGTTCGCGAACGCCGCCGTGACGGTCAAGCAACGGATGATCAGTCAGCGGCTGATGGGCGTGCCGATGGAGACGCGCGCCGTGCTGGCCGACTACCGGAAGGGCGCCGACACGGTGACGCTCTGGACCTCGACACAGACGCCACACTTGCACAAAGCCTTTCTCGCTCAACTCACCGGAATTTCCGAGGACCGCGTACGGGTGATCGCGCCCGAGGTCGGAGGCGGATTCGGTGTCAAGATCGACTTCTACGCCGAGGAGATCCTGAGCATCGTCGTGTCGCGGATGATCGGGCGTCCGGTGAAATGGATCGAGTCACGCTCGGAAAACTTCCAGGTCACGGTTCAGGGGCGTGGTCAGGTCGCGGAGTACGAGGTCGCGGCCGATGCGAACGGCAAGGTGCAGGCGATCCGCGCCCGCATCCGGGCCGACATGGGCGCGTACCTTCAGGCGTTCACGGCCGGGGTGCCGACGTTCTCCGGCCTGATGCTCCCCGGTGTCTACGACATACACAATGTCGATGTCGAGATCAGCGGCGCGTTCACAAACAAGGCGCCCACCGGCGCGTATCGCGGCGCGGGCCGGCCGGAGGCGACGTATTACATCGAGCGGATGATGGATATCCTCGCCCGCGAGATGGATATCGACCCGATCGAGCTCCGGCGGCGAAACTTCATCCCCAGTGACCAGTTCCCGTACACCACCGCCACTGGCCTGGTGTACGACAGCGGCGACTATGACAAGACGCTGAACAAGCTGTTGGAAATTGTCGATTACCCGGCGCTCCGACAAGAGCAGGCGCGGGCGCGGGAGCAAGGCCGCTACCTGGGCATCGGTATCTCTACCTGGGCCGAGATTTGCGGCATGGGTCCCTCGGCCGCCTTCGCCGGCCTCGGTGGCTGGGAGTACGCGTCAGTGCGGGTGGAGCGCACCGGTAAAGTCACGGTCGCCACCGGCACCTCGCCGCACGGCCAAGGCCAGGAGACCAGCTTCGCCCAGATCGTGGGCGACGAACTCGGAGTGCCGATCGAGGACATCAGCGTGCTCCACGGCGATACCGCGATGGTGCATCACGGACTAGGCACCTACGGCAGCCGCGCGATCGCGGTCGGCGGCACGGCGGTGCTGCGGGCGGCGATCCAGGTGCGGGAGAAGGCGAAGAAGTTCGCCGCCCACCTCATGGACGCCAGCGAGGACGACCTCGAGTTGGTGGGCGGACGCGCCCAGGTCAAAGGCTCGCCCGACCGGTTCAAGACCTTCGCCGAGGTAGCCGGGGCGGCCTACGCGCCGATGTCGCTGCCCGCTGACACTGACCCCGGACTCGAAGCCACCTCCTACTTCGAGCCATCGAACTTCACCTATCCGTTCGGCGCCCACGCGGCGGTGGTCGAGGTCGAGAAGGAAACCGGCGAGGTCAAGTTGCTGCGCTACGTCGCGGTCGATGACTGCGGCACGATCATCAACCCGCTGCTGGTCGAGGGCCAGATCCACGGCGGCCTCGTGCAGGGCATCGCGCAGGCGCTGACCGAGGAGGTGGTCTACGACGAGAATGGCCAGCTCCTCAGCGGGACGTTGATGGACTACGCGGTGCCGACCGCCGAGATCTTCCCCCGCTTCGAGACTGCCAACACCGTCACGACCACGCCGGTGAATCCGCTCGGCGCCAAAGGTATCGGTGAGGCCGGCACGATCGCCTCCTCTCCGACGATCGTCAGCGCCGTGTGCGACGCGCTGGCGCCCTTCGGCGTCCGGCATGTCGATATGCCGTTGCGACCCGAGAAGCTGTGGAAGCTGATGAACCAGTAGCGACCGAGCGCCGCTCCGTCCGGCACTTCCTACTAGGCGCCGGGTTGGACCGGCAGAAAGACGCGCGTCGTGCCTGCTCGGACGCCGGGGAGAAGCGCGCGGCGGTGATTCTTGAGCATCGAAGGGGGAGACAATGATCCCTGCCACGTTCGACTATTTCGCTCCCGGCAGTCTCGATGAGGCGATTCAACTGCTCCAGCAGCACGGTGACGAGGCGAAAATCCTGGCGGGCGGGCATAGCCTCATCCCGCTGATGAAGCTGCGGCTGGCCGAGCCGCGTGTGCTGATCGACATCGGGCAACTCGCGGATCTGTCGTACGTGCGCACGGCAAACGGCAGTGTGGCTGTCGGCGCGCTCACGACCTACCACACGCTCGAAACGTCGGCCGTGCTCAAGTCCGATCTGCCGTTGCTCTCCGAGGCGGCGGCGAGCGTCGGCGATATTCAAGTCCGCAACCGGGGCACGATCGGCGGCAGCCTAGTCCACGCCGACCCGGGCGGCGACCTACCGGCCGTGGTCGTGGCGCTGGAGGCCGAGTTCGTGGTCCGGGGACCGGGCGGCGAGCGCACGATCAGCGCCGGCGAGTTCTTCGTCGGAATGCTCACGACATCGATCGCACCAAACGAAGTGCTGACCGAGATCCGGCTGCCCAAGCTCAGCGGTAAGGCGGGCTATGCCTATCAGAAGGCGGCGAACCAAGCATCCGGCTACGCCATCGTGGGCGTCGCGGCGGCCGTCTCGATCGGCGACGGCGGCAATGTCCAGGACGTGCGTATCGGCATCACCGGCGCTGGCGCGCAGGCTGTCCGCGCCACCGCCGCCGAGAATGCGCTCAAAGGCCAGCGCGCCACACCCGAGACGATCCGCGCCGCCGCCGACCAAGCCGCGTCGGCAATCGATGACCCCCTGGAAGACATCCACGCCTCCGGCGCGTATCGGAAGGAACTGGTGAAGGTGCATACGCGACGGGCGCTGGAGCGTGCCGTGCGCGCCGCGGGCGGCTGAGCGGCGGCGTCGGGTTACTCGGTTTGGTCGGAGGTGGGACGGTCGTTCGTGTGCAAATCGCGAGCGACCGTTCGGCCGTCCACGGGGCCGTGCAACAGCAGTTACCCCTCGTGACTCACGCCACGTCGCCGCCGATAGCCCCGCGGCGGATCGCGTAATGCCGGCCGCGCCTTGCCGGAAATGCCGCCTGGTGATATTGTCATCACAGGGGCCACCCGAGCGGTTGCCCTTTCTTAGCGCGGCGGGCGTCGTCTAGTGGTCCAAGACGCCAGGTTGTGGCCCTGGAGATCGAGGGTTCGAATCCCTCCGCTCGCCCCATACATGGTCAACGCCGCGAGCCGCGTGCCCGCGGCGTTTCGCGTGGCGCCATCACAACGGCGGCCACGGCACCGGGCGCCACGGCGGCGGCAGGGGATAACTGCGCTGCTCTAACAGTGACTCGGTCCGCTGGCACAACGCGCGCAGCTCACGCGGATGCAGCAACTCGCGCAGCTCGGCCAGATCACCGTCGCCACCGTGCAGCCGCGGCAGTACAGCCGTCACGCCCGTGAGCAAATCATCGCCGACCGGCTCACCGGCATAGTCCCAGATCACGGTGCGGAGCTTGGGCTGATGGTGGAAGGTCAGTCCGTGGTCGATGCCCCACACGCGCCCGTCCATACCCTCGAGACAGTGCCCGCCCTTGCGATCCGCATTATTGGCGATCGTGTCGAACACGGCGAACCGGCGCAGATCGGCCTCGTGACTCGACTTCATCGTGAAGTAGCTCGCCCGCGGTCGATGCTCAACATACAGCTGCATCGAGCCGATGCCGTGGGGGCCATCTCGCACGACGGTGGGTGGAATCATGCCCCAGCCAAGCGCGCGGGCAAGCAGATAGGACGCGCGTTCACGCCGGTAGAGTGAGCCGTCAGGGAAGTCGTACAGCGGGGCCTCGCCACGGAGCGGCTTGTAGATGCCGATGCCTTGACCGCCCTCGTCGTCACGCAAAAACGCGGCGAACACGTAGTTCGAGCCGCTGGGCACAAGCTCCACCCGTTCGACCTCGGCGCGCGTGAGCCAGGTCGCGACCCGCGGCTCGTCCGGACTCCAGTTGCCGCCGGGTTGCCGCTGTCCACCCTCACGGCCGGCCTGCCGCTCGTCGCCGTCCATGCGTGCCTCACCGTCGATACGTCTCTGATCAGTATACCGGGCACGGCGGCGCGGCGACGCGGGTCGGTCGTTGCGAATCAGGCGCCTACGGCGGCGAAAGACGTCCATGCTACCCTCGTGAGAGCACCTACCCTCCGGCAGCCTTCCCTCCGGTGGGCCAGGACAGGCCGCGAAGGCAAGGGGGGAATCTGACCGCCTGCCCTCTTACGAGCGACATGCGGGAGACCAGCGGCGCGGGCGGCACCAGCCCGCGACACGGCTGTCAGGGAGACGGCGTCAACACGTCACACGGGCGCTGGCTTACGCCGCGACGGGGCGGGGGACGGTGGGCCGAGCGTCCGCAAGTCAAACTGCTTCCAGCCAAAGGTCGCGATCAGCTCGTCCACTTTGGCGGGTTCGCCCTGGAATTGCATCCGGCTCGCATGTAGGCGGCGATCGCTCGGCGCCGCCATCAAGAACGCGACCCAGATATCCGGCGTCGTGTCCACGGTCACGTCCGCCTCGCTCTCGCCGCGCTCGACCGCCCAGCGGTCGCCATCGAAGCGCACCGTCCACGACCGGCCCGCCCCGAATCGCACCATCCAGGCCACCGGCGCCGGCAACCGGATGCCGCGCTTGTTGAAGAAGGCCGCGACGGCGGTGGTAGTCTGCGCGGGATGAACCGGCTCGTCGGGGAGCGGCGCGCGCATCGCGTGTTCCAGCCCCCACATCGACAGCGCATCTAGCACACCCGCCAGGTCGCGTCCTTTGGCGGTGAGCCGGTACCACACCTCGCGGCGGCCGGCCTGCTGGTCACGCGCGACGATGCCCGTGCCCTCCAACTCGCGCAGCCGCAGGGTCAGCCACTTCGGCGTGATGCCGGCGAGCGAGTTGAGGAGGTCGGTGAACCGCTGTTCACCGGGCAGGAGGTCACGCACAATCAGCAGGGACCATTTATCGCCCACCGCCTCGAGCGCCCGCGCCGCCGGACAAACATGCTGGTACGTCTTGCGTGTGGTGGTCACCGACGCCCACCGCCGTTCAGTATCAATAGGAGACTATCTCAGGCTCCTAGTATAGCGAACTCGTCTGGACATCGCCACGTTGTGGCAGTCGCGTCAGAGAAGAGCGGGGGCTACCCCGGCGGTCCCTCTCCGGACAGGGCTGCTCGCGGGTCACGGGCGGCGCACTTGCTCCCCGCCGATTCACCCGCCGTACGGCGCGGCTGCCTCCCGGATACGCCCTCGCGCGCGACTCCGCGGCTCCCACGCTTGACCCAGCAGACATGCGACACTACTATCCCGCGGACGACAACGGCAGGGCCGGCGCTCACACCGGCAAGGGAGGACGCATGCGCGTTGCAATCGGTATCGGCTTGGTCACGGAGAATTGGGAGGAAACCGCCGGCTACGTCATGGAGGCGGAACGGCTCGGCGTCGATTTCGTGTGGTCGGCGGAGGCATGGGGCCATGACGCCGTGACGCCTCTGGCGTATTTGGCGGCCAAGACGAGCCGCATACGCCTCGGCTCCGGCATCGTGCAGGCAGGCACGCGCACACCGGCGCTAGTGGCCATGACGGCGCTCAGCCTCGCCTCAATGTCGGGCGACCGATTCATACTCGGATTAGGCACGAGCGGGCCGCAGGTCATCGAGGGCTGGCACGGAATCACGTTTGACCGCCCGGTTGCAAGGATGCGCGAAACCATTGATGTCGTGCGGATGGCGATGCGGGGCGAGCGCGTCGCGTATCACGGCTCCGTCTACGAGCTGCCGCTTCCCGGCGGTGAGGGCAAGGCGCTCCGGACCTCGGCCAGTCCCCGCCAGATTCCGATCTATCTGGCGACGCTGGGACCGCGCAGTCTGGCGATGACCGGCGAAGTGGCGGACGGCTGGCTGGGCACCTCGTTCATGCCCGAACATGCCGGCGTCTTCTTCGAGCACATCGCGGCGGGCGCGGCGCGTGCCGGACGCTCGCTGGCCGATCTCGACCTGCAGGCAGGTGGCGCCGTGCAGTTCGGCGATGATCTCGACCGGCTGATCGGGCCGCGCCGCTCCGGTATCGCATTCTCACTAGGGGCGATGGGTTCGCGCGAGCACAACTTTTACAACGCTGCATACCAGCGCGCCGGTTACGCCGATGTTGCCCGTGAGATCCAAAGCTTGTGGCTCGACGGCCACCGCCAGGAGGCCGCCGCCCGCGTGCCGGACGATATGGTGCTTCAGACAAACCTCTTGGGCACCGAGGCGATGGTGCGCGACCGCATCCGCGCCTACCGCGACGCCGGCGTGACAACGCTGCGGGTGCAGCCCGAGGGGCAGAACCTCGCGGAGCGGCTGGCGACGCTCGGCCGCATCATCGAACAGGTGCGCACCGTGAACGCCGAGCAGGCGGCCGCGCCGGTCTGACCCTGGCGCAATGATGTCAACGGTCCCGTGACCGGTTCAGCCCAATGGGTCTCGCCGGCACGGGATTGTCGTGCGGTCGGCCTGCCGAGGCGGCAGATGGACGCGCCTCCGGCGGAGAGTCCGGCGAGTGCTATACAACCACGCACGCCGCCCCGGACGCGTCCCCGCCTCATTCCGCGACGTCGCTGTCGCCCGCGCCATCCACCGTCCGCTCCAGGAATCGATCGACGGCGCCGACGGCGCGCGAATAGTCATACGTCGCGTAGCGGCCCTGGCGCAATCGCACGACATCGCCGTTGAAGAAGCGCTCGTACAGCGCCTGTCGGGAGCCGAACTGCGTGCCGGTGAGGTCCCAGGCGAGGCGGAACAGCCGGACGCGCTCGTCGGCCGGCAGCCGTGCGCCCTGATAGAACTTGGCGATCGTGGCAGCAATTGGACCACGCACGTCTGCCTCGGTGGGAGTCAGCATCAGCCCCGAGGCGCAGAGCTGTTCCACGATCCAGATCACGCGGACGTAGGCATCGGGAAACCAGTGGCGCAGTACGATCCACGGCTGCTCGGCAGGCCAGATTCCCTCACCGTGGCCGGGGCCGGCATCGGCCTCGGCGGCACGCAACAGGGCGCGCACCATCTCCAGCGTGTCGACAATCTCGCACACCTTTTCCTGCACATGGGCGTGCACGCCGATATTGATCGCGTCCACCACCTTGCGCGTCACGCCGAGGATGAACTCCAGCTTGGCGATATCCTTGACCGCGACATGCTGCATGTACTGCGGCCACATCGGCGCATGGGTGATGCAGCGGTTGTGCGTCTCGACATCGTTGAAGGCGAACACCCGCTCCCACGGCACCAGCACATCGTCAAACACCGCGAGCGCATCCATCTCCTCATACACGCCGGAGAGCGGCTGGTCGTAGAGGTTGCGTCCGGTATCGAAGCTCTCGCGGCAGATGAATGACAGCCCGCGCGTATCGCAGGGAATGGCGAAGCCCAGTGCGTACATCGTCTCATCGGCGCCCAGCGGACGGTACGGCGGTACGAACAGCTCGTCGGCAAACGGCGCCAGCGTCGCCAGCAGCTTCGCCCCGCGCACGATTACGCCGTCCGAAGTCGTATCGACCACTCCCACCGGGATGTAGGGGTCGGGCTGGTCGCTCACCGCGGCGCCGCGGTTGACTTGTGGGTGGCCGAAGGTGTGGGTGAGAGCGAGATCGTGCTCCCGGATGTATTCGTGATACGCGCGGAGGTTATCGCCCCAGCGCTTGTCCTTTGCCCCATAGACGGCGTGACACGCGGCCGATGCCGCGACTTGAATCTGCACGTAGTCGGGTGAGCGACCGAGCATCCCGCCCGAGTACTCCGCGACCACCTCGAGCGCCGCGCGTCGCCTCGAGAGGTCGTCCGGCGTTCGCGGAATAATCGCCGACAGCGGTACCGGCTGAGCGCTTGATGGGGAGCAGAACGTCATGCGCTCCTGCAAGTCAGGCTGGCGCTGAAGGTCGTATATTCCGGCAATAGTTCGGGCGGTTCGGCGCAATCCTGGATGCGCGGTGACGTCAGTGACCCGCTCTCCCGCCAGCCAGACCTCGCGGCCGTCCCGCAACCCGGCGAGATACTCCCCGCCCGTCCGGATTCCCATCGATCACCTCGGTAAATCGGCCCTCGGGCGACTCTCGCGCCGGGGCAATTTCGTGCCCGCGACATGAGCGCATGCGGCGGCGCGTCCGCTGCCACCTCTGCCGGGGTATCCTACCTCACCCCGCGATGGTTGGCACGCATGGATACGCGACGCGCGCGAGCCAGCGGCACGGCGCCGGTCCTCCATACCGGCTCAACCAAATCTTGAGGCGCCGTCGTTGATCATAGTGCAGTGGCAGATATTCCGGTTCCGCGCCGCCAGGTGTCACTATGACCACTGCATACACGGCCATCGTGGGTAGCCCTGATCGATGTGTATGGCTGGGTAGTAGTACCTATTCAGCGCCGCGGAGTGTGGTGGCCACGGTTCACAAATGTCCGTGGTCGCACCGATGTCCGCGGCGGCCGCTCGGTCCAGACTCGTAAGTGCGGGGGCACACCACGGGTCGCGAGCGGCACGGCCATCGGGCGGCCCACGGCGACAGCCGGTCTGGACTGCCCGGAGCGCATCGATCGCGCGCGACGGCGCGGCCCATAGAAAGTGAGGTGGAGAGAGACAGTGACACATCGCACCGGGCACGATCGTGCCCCACGGCTGACCCACGGGTCAGCGCCACTCGCGCGGTCCTCCGAGCGCCGAGAGTACCGAGCGCGGAGGACGTGGAAAGCTCCATGGAGGGAAAACGACGTGACGACCGTGAAGATGAGTCTGTTGGCGGGACTGTTGTTGGCAGCGCTCGCGATGGCCGGCGCCCAACCCAATTCTGTTACCGCTGACGGAAACGACCTGTCAGCGCGACTGAGCGGCCCGACTACTATTGCCGCCCGCCAGTCGATCACCCTCGACGCCACCGCCAGCACGGGCGTCGGGCTGCGCTTTGGCTGGAATATGGGCGACGGAACCTTTGCCCTGAACGGTGGGGTCATCACCCACGCGTATTCGGCTCCTGGGACCTACACCGTCACGCTCGACGTGACCGACGGGATGGGCCGTGATTCCTTCGCAACGATGACTATCATCGTGACCGAGGTCGTCGAGGTGTCCGAATTCCGCGAGAGCCTGTCGAACCTCGGCAGCACGGTCGAGGGCGAGCCTGCCGCCGCCGTGACACCGTCGCGGTTCGAGCGGTAAATGGGGTCCGACGAAAACGCACGAGGCCCGGGGCACGGGCGGCACGGAGGAACCCGGCTGGGTCCCTGTGCCGCCCGTGCCCTCGTTCGATTGATAGGGGTTGTTCGTGTTAGACCCGATGTTGACTGAAACAGCGCGGTTTCCGTCCGCTCCCTCGTCCGCACGTCCCTCGCCGCTCGCAACCAGGTCGCCTCACCACGCCCCCGGCCCATGACCTGTGACCCATGACCCCCTACGGCAGATACGCCAACGGATTAACCGGCACGCCGCCTTTGCGGATCTCGAAGTGGAGGTGAGTGCCAGTTGAGTATCCGGTGCTGCCGCCGTAGCCAACGACCTGTCCCTGCGCGACCTGCTGGCCGATGCGGACCGGCGGCGGCGCGTTGAAGTGCGCATAGGTGGTGTGGAACCCATCGCCGTGGTCAAGCTCAACGTAGTAGCCGTAGGAGCAACAGGGGTTGCCGCCGGCAAACGTCACCGTCCCACCGCGCGCCGCGACAATCGGCGCACCGTCTCGCCCATATAGGTCCACGTCGATGCCAAGCGGATGACCGGGGTTGAAATAGCTGGAGAGCGCGCCAGTGATCGGCCACACCCAGCCGCCGGCATTGGCGAACGACGCGACAGACGTGGCCGCCGCGGCCGGCCGTACCGTCGCGGTTGCGATCGCCGCTGGTAGAACAGGCCGCGTGGCGGCGGTCGGGGCGGGAAATGCAACCGCCGAGCGTACGGGCGCGGCGGCAACCACGGACGCGGATGTGGCCGTGCGCGATGCCAATGGCGGCGCGAACGTACTGATCGGCGCCGGCGCCGGCGCCGGCGTGGGGGCGGCGGCGGGCTTGGCGCCGGGCAGCAACAGCACCTGACCCTCACGGATCATGTCGACCGAGTTGAGCCGGTTCGCCGGCTCGGAGACCACTGCCTTGGGGTCAATGCCATACCGCTTCGCGATCGTGGCGATCGACTCACCCATCCGGATCTCATACAACAGCCCATCACGCGGCGGGATACGCAGCGACTGCCCAACCTTGAGAAGGTCGCCGCCGGCGGCGCTCACGTTGTTTATCACCAATGTGTCGGTCGCCAGGCTATAGCGCTGGGCAATCAGCGAGAGCGTCTCACCGGCGGCGACCTTGTGTTCGCGCTCCAGCGCGGGGACACCCGCGGACAGTGCGCCGCCGCCGCGCACGCCGCCATTATCGGAGACAGCCGCCGGCGCGGGGGTTGCCGCGGGCGACGCCGCCGCCGTGGGAGTCGCGGCACGGGCCTCCGCCGCCTCGGGCGATGGCACGACCAGCGCGCTCGGCGTTGGAGTGGGGACCGGCTCGTCAGACGACGCCGGCGCGGGCGCGACCGACGCGGTCGTGTCAGGTGACGAAGAAGACGCTCGCGCCGGCGCGGTGGCGACCCGCCGATTCAATACAAGCCGCGAGTCACCACCTCGGGCCGCGGTTTGATCCGCCTCTGATGCCGTGGCGGTCGCGATCGTGCCGTGTGCCGCGAGCGCGCCCGCCGCCGTCGCCGCCACCATCGCCGTGGTGAGCGCGGCGCCAAGTACCAGTCCGAGCGGGCCGCCACGCCGGCCGCGTGAATTGCTGTTCAGTGACTTAACCATTCACGCCCCCGAGCAGCTCACGCAGATACAACTTAGTTTCGGCCGGGAGATCCGTCTCCCATGCCGCGCCGGAGCGCGCGACCGCCTGAGCCACGCGGCCGCCACCGGCGTTATAGGCGGCGAGCGCCTTCCGCAGATCACCGCCGAAGGTCTGGAGGTTGGCGCGCATCGTGGCCGCTGCCGCGTTGAGGCTGGCGACCGGGTCGAGCCGGTTGACGTGTGGGTATGACGACGGCATGAGCTGGGCAATGCCCTCGGCGCCGGCAGCGCTGACGCGCCGCCCGGTGATGACATCGGGATCGAAGCCGAGTGATTCGAGTGACATCTGGCGGACGAACACGTCGGCCGCCTCCGGCGGCAGGTGTTCCTGGCCGATGCTCTGCGCCCGCCCCGCCCAGTCTGATGCGGCTGCTGTGCGCGGTGGGGAGATCAGCAGCGACTGCTGCAGCGCGGCGACACGTCCGGACGCTGCTGGCGGCGGCGGTGTGACGTCGGCCGTCTTGCCCGCCATCGATCGCGTGCCCGCGGTGCGAATCTGAGCGCGCAACGACTCCGAGAACCCCGACCCGCGTCTGCTCTGGCGTATCGGAAGGAATGCCGGCGTATTAGGGACGGACCGCGCGCCTTTGATATCCATGCTCGCCTCTGCCGACCATAACGGTCAGAACCTAGACTACGAGTGATGCGCGCCGTCACCCATCGGGGAACTCCCTGACTGCCGGCAGTAGGGGTCCCGATTCGTGTGACCGGTTTCACAACATACGGAAATCTAGCAGGAAAGCAGCGGGCCGAATCACTTCAGTGGCGCTCCGCCGGTTCGATACTCAAATAGATGCGGTGCGGACCAAGCTGGCTCGTGGTCCGGCTGAAACCCGCCGGCGCGGTGAGCCACTCGCTGATATGAGATCGGAGTGGGTAGGAGCAGCCCGCTGCCAGAACTAGGGGAAGGGACTAATCATGGCCGAGATACAGCAGACCGACACTGAAGAACAGGTCGTGGTGTTCGAACTTGCCGGTGAATGCTACGGCGTGGACATCAGCCGTGTTCAGGAGATCATCCGGCCGCCGGCGATCACGGCCGTGCCGCGGGCGCCCGAGTACGTGGAAGGTGTGGTCAATCTGCGTGGGCGCGTCATCCCAGTGATAAACCTGCGTTTTCGCTTTCGTCTACCGGAGACGGAACGCGGCCGAACCGACCGCATTGTTGTTCTGGAGCTGGACGGGCAAACCGTGGGGGCGGCCGTCGATGCCGTCTCCGAAGTCCTACGCATTCCCCGATCAGCAATTGAGCCGCCGGCCGCGACGCTCGGGGGCGCCGAGGATTCATATCTGCGCGGCATTGCCAAGGTGGACGACCGGCTGATTATCCTGTTGGACCTCAACCACCTCTTCGAAGACGCGAAACTTGCTGTCGACGCTGCCTGAACAGGCGTGTCGTCGCCGGTATGACGAATCGGTCCGAACGCGGGCCGCGTCGTCACGGCCACAGCCCGACCACCATGCCCATGACCGAAGGGAGCGACTATGACCCTCCAGTTTGATGCGACCGAGTCTGATCTGGTGCTGTTTCTCGAAGAGGCAGTGGAGCAGCTTGAAACGCTCAGTGATGGACTCCTGCGGATGGAACGCGACGCCGGTGACGCCCAGCTCATCCAGGCCGTGTTCCGCGCCGCCCACACGTTGAAGGGCTCATCGGCGACCATCGGTCATCAGCGTATGGCCGCGCTCACCCACGCGATGGAGAGCGTGCTCGACAACATTCGGAAGGGGTCGCTCAGCCCCAACACCGAGGGTGTGATTGACACACTGCTCGCCTGCATCGACACGCTCAACGTCCTCAACGAAGAAGTGCAGACAAAGGTGGAGAGCAGTATCGACATCGCCGGCCTGGTCGCACGGCTCCATGTTGCCGCGACCGCGAAGCCCGTAATGGAGACGGTCGCGCCTCGCGCTACCACCGCTGTCGAGCAGACTGACACAGCCCAGCCGGCAGCGCAGGACGGAACCCAGACGTTTGAAGTTGAGGTCACTGTCGTACCGGCATCCGAGTGGCCGGCCGTCCGCGCGTATCAAGCCTTGATGGAGCTGGCGCCGCTGGGCACGGTCATGCGCTCAACGCCCACCGAAGACGAACTGCAAGCCGGCGAGAGCGGCCACACGCTCCTGGTCGTGCTGGAGACGAGCCGTGAACCTGACGTATTGGAGCGCGCCGTCGCGAGCGTCACCGACATCGCCTCAGTGAACGTGCGCCTGGTGAACGGCGAGCCAGTCGACGCGCCCGCCCCCGAGGAACGGGTGGATGATGAGGGATCGCTACCGGCCGCCACCGATAACGATCGACGGCGGGCAGATCTCGGTCCTGAGATGCGCGGCGCGCCGGCCGACGAGCAAGTTGCCGTGGCGGGTCAGCGGCTCGCAACCGCCGCACGCATGGTTAAGGTCGACATCGCCCGCCTCGACGAGATGATGAACCTCGTCGGCGAGCTGGTCATCGACCGCGGCCGGATGCTACAGGTGCAGCGAGAGCTGGGTGAACGCTTTGGCAACGACCCGGGGCTTGAGCACCTCTCCGACATTACCCAGCATCTCTCGCGAGTGAGTGATGACCTCCAGGCGTCCGTCATGCTCTCCCGGTTGTTGCCGGTGGAGAGCGTCTTCAACCGCTTCCCGCGAATGGTGCGCGACCTCGCCCGCAAGAGCGGTAAAGAGGTGTGCTTCGTGATGGAAGGCCAGGAGACCGGGCTTGACCGCTCGGTGATCGACGAAATCGGGGATCCCCTGCTGCACTTGCTGCGCAATGCGGTCGATCATGGAGTAGAGACACCCGAAGAGCGCCGCACCGCCGGTAAGGGCGACGAGGCGACGCTGGTGCTGTCCGCGCGTCACGAAGAAAGCCAGATTGTGATCGATGTGCGCGATGACGGCCGTGGTATCGACCCGCAAAAGCTGCGCGATGCGGCCGTGCGCAAAGGCCTGATGAGTGCCGAGAACGCCGGCCGGCTGAGCGACGACGAGGCGATCAACCTTATCTTCGCGCCGGGCTTCTCCAGCGCCGAAACAGTTACAGACGTGTCCGGTCGGGGCGTTGGCATGGACATCGTGCGCACGAACATCGAGAAGATCAACGGCTCGGTGAACGTGCATACCCGTGTGGGTGAGGGCACGACCTTCAGCATTCGCCTGCCACTGACCCTGGCGATCATTAATGCGCTGCTGGTTCGCGTCGGTGAGGCGGTGTTCACTATCCCGCTGGCGTCGGTACACGAGACGATGCGTATCCGCACCGATTCTCTGCACACGGTGCAGCAACGCGAAGTCGTGCTAGTGCGCGGCCATGCCCTGCCGCTCGTCCGCCTCTCGGAGGTGTTCGCGCGTGGTGGCCAGCGCGTGGAGCGTCTGGCCTCGGAGTGGTGCTATGTCGTCGCGGTACGCACCGGTCGATCTGACCTCGGTTTGGTGGTAGACGCGCTCATCGGCGAACAAGAAGTGGTGATCAAGTCCATCGGCGGCGCCATCGGCGATGTCGAGGGCATCGCCGGCGCAACCATCCTGGGGGACGGTCGCGTTTCGATGATCGTCGATGTGCCGAAGGTCGTGGACCGACTGGCGATGCATGCGTCCGCGTAACGCGGGTGGCAGTGGAAACTGGAGAGTAGATCATGACACCAACCGTCGCCCTAACGGGCGTGCAACAGGCGCGGCTCCACGAATTGACGGCGGCGGCCGTGATGAACGTGTCGCGTGGGCTGACCCAGATGTTCAGCGCCGACGTGGTCGTCACCGCGCTCCGAATCGAAACGGTGCCGCTGCACGAGGTCATCACCATGGTGGGCGACCCCGAGATGGAGGTCGCCGGAATTTATCTGATGGCCGAGGGCGACGTTTCCGGGCATCTCCTACTGTTGATGCGTATCCCCTCGGCAATGGAGTTATGCGACATCCTGCTGGAGTCGCCGCCGGGCGCCACCCAAGAGTTAGGCGAAATGGAGATATCGGCGCTGGGAGAGGTCGGCAACATCGTCGGCTCGTTCTTCCTGAATTCAATGGCCGACAGTAGCGGCCTCCGGCTCCAAGTCAGCCCGCCGGTGGTGGCGTGCGACATGGCCGGCGCGCTGATCAGCGCCGCGCTGACCGATGTCGCGATGTACGCCGACGAGGCGCTGGTGATCGACGCCAATTTCGAGCACCGCGGGCGCCGGCTTCCCGCCTGGTTCCTGGCGTTCCCTGACCCGACGATGTTGCCGGCGATGCTCGGCACGGGGGGCGGCGCATGACCACGCTGACCGAGCGGCTCGTGACCGTCGGGCTGGGAGAGGTGAAGTCGGCGACCGCCCCGGAGGCAGTCCTGATGGCGCTGGGACTAGGGTCCTGTATCGCGGTCGCGATGTATGACCCCCAGATGCGAATCGGCGGCTTGGCGCATGTGGTTCTGCCGCGGGCGCCAGAAGCGCACCCGGCGCCGTCGGCGAAGTTTGCCGAGATCGCGGTGCCGGTGCTAGTCGACCAGATGGTCGCACACGGCGCCGATCCCCGGCGCCTGGTCTGCAAGATTACCGGCGGCGCGCGGGTGCTCGCCACCGGTCCGATGCACGACAATTTTCGTATCGGCGAGCGCAACCTTGAGGCAGTCGTCGCTGCCTTACGCAAAGCCGGCATTCGCCCGAGGGCGTCCGACTGCGGCGGCTCGACGGGTCGCAGCTTTCGCCTGGTCGTGAGCGACGGTGTGATGACCGTTAAGCGGCTGGGCAAGGACTGGCAAGAACTTTAACCGCGTGGACTCACGCGCTCGCCCGCACGCGATCAGCGCGATTAGGCAGCGTCCGGTTCGCCAGAGGCACCAACACGGCGGGCATGTACCGCCGCCAAAATTCACATTGGAGGATCAACCATGGCGAAAGTACTACTTGTGGACGACGCCGCGTTCATGCGCATGCGTTGTGCGCGCCTGCTCCAAGAGCAAGGTCATGAAGTCATCGAGGCGGCCAACGGCCGTGAGGCCGTCGAAATGTATCAGGCACACCACCCGGACGCGGTGCTCATGGATATCACCATGCCGGAGATGGATGGCCTCGAGGCGCTGCGTGCCATCAAGGCGCTGGACCCCGATGCTCGGGTGGCAATGCTGACCGCCATGGGCCAGCAGTCTATCGTCATTGATGCGATCAAGAGTGGTGCGCGCGACTTCGTGGTGAAGCCATTCGAGCGCGAGCGGGTGCTCTCGGCCATCGACAAGTTGGTCGCCTAGGGAAATCGACCTCCGACCCGCCCGGACCTCGGGCGGGGAACGACACACCGAACCGTGGACGATCACCGCGAGGCTCCTGCCGCGCGAGGCGACCCACGAATATGCGACGGCGAGAGCGCGCCGCCCGCAATAGCCTCGTTATAGAAGGGACACGTCATGACGCGCGTTCTAGTCGTGGACGACTCGGCGTTCATGCGACACGCCATTCGCCGGGTGCTGGAAGCTCAGCCCGATCTCGAGGTCGTGGGAGTCGCGTCCGATGGCATCGAAGCGCTCGAGCAAGTCCGGCGCTTGCGGCCGGACGTGGTGACGCTCGATGTCGAGATGCCGCGCATGGACGGCCTGCAAACGCTCGCGATTCTCATGCGCGACACGCCGTTACCAGTGGTCATGCTGAGTACTCTCACCGAGGCGGGCGCTCCCGCGACGATCCGGGCGCTCGAGCTGGGTGCGATTGATTTTGTGACCAAGCCCTCACCGCCCGCCGTCAGCCTGGCATCGGTTGAGCCGCACTTGCTTGAGACGGTGCGCCAGGCCGCCCGCGCCCGCGTACGGCGGGCTAGCCCGGCCGCGCCCGCCCTCGACACGCCTCGGATACGACTCGCGCCCACCGCGGCGACCACCCGTCGCGCCGACCGGCTGGTTGCGATTGGCTGCTCCACGGGCGGGCCGAAGGCACTCATCGACGTGATCCCCCATCTTCCGGGTAATCTCCCGGCGGGAGTTCTCGTCGTGCAGCACATGCCAGCGGGCTTCACCCGGTCGCTGGCGGAACGCCTCGACCGCGCCTCGGCACTCACGGTCAAGGAAGCTCAGGCCGGCGATGTCCCTGTCGCGGGGCTGGTGCTTATCGCACCGGGCGGCTGGCACATGACGCTGGGCGCGGACGGGCGCGTACTGCTGAACGATAACCCTCCGGTGCATGGCGTGCGCCCGTCGGTGGATGTCCTTTTCGACTCGCTGCCGGCGCTCTATGGACGCAAGTGCGTCGGGGTCGTGCTAACAGGCATGGGCAGCGACGGGGCGGACGGCGCCGAGGCCCTGCACAAGGCCGGCGCGCCCATCCTGGTGGAAGACGCGTCGACAACAGTGGTGTATGGCATGCCGCGGGCCGTCGCCGAACGTGGTGTGGCGGACCTTCAAGTGCCGTTGCCCAAGATTGCCGCCGCGATCACTGACTTGGTATTGAACGGCAAGCCGGTCGGGCGGGCCGGACGAGTCGCCGTCTAGACTGGGTAGCGCCAAAGCGGTCAAGGCATCGGCCGAAGTCGACAACACGTTCCCCACCAGGTGGGGAGACACACGGGTGGAGATGCTCCACACCAGAACAGATGGGGGAAGCGCGCCATGTCGGACCAGAGCGTGATTGACCAAGACTATGCCGCCTTTGTCCGCAAGGCGCGGCGCTTCGCCGGGGCAGACCTCGACGGCTACAAGCCGGACCAGATGCGCCGCCGTCTGGTGGCGTTGGCGGCCCGTCACGGCGCCATCACGCTCACCCAATTCGCCGAGGTGATGGAGCGTGACGAGCGGGCGGCGACCGCGTTCAAGAACTTCTTCACGATCAATGTCTCGGAGTTTCTGCGCGATGCGTCGCGCTGGAATGATCTGGCGCAGCGTGTGATACCGGCACTCCACCAGGAGGGTGGCCGGCAGCCGCTCAAGATCTGGAGTGCGGGTTGCTCTTATGGCGCCGAAACATACTCGCTTGCGATGGTGCTCGATGAGACTGCGCCCGGTCGCGCGCATGTGATCACGGGCACGGATATCGACGAGACGATTTTGGAGCGCGCCCGACGTGGCGCCGGTTATACCCTGGCTGATCTTCGCGGTGTTGATGCAGCCCGCCGCGGCCGATACTTCACCAAAGAGGCCGACGGTACGTACTCCATCAAGGATGCGCTGAAGATGCACGTTCGCTTTCGCCGGCAGGATCTGCTCACCGAGGTTCCGGCGCAGGGACTGGACTTGATCGTCTGCCGCAACGTGGTGATCTACTTCAAAGAGGATGCCAAGCGCGCGATGTATGAACGGATGGTCCGGTCGCTGCGGCCGGGCGGCATCCTGTTCGTGGGGGGCACCGAAGTCGTTGCCGGTGCGCGCGAATTGGGGCTGGATGCATATATGACATCGTTCTATCGCAAGCCGGCGGCAGCGCTCAAAAAGGTCGCATAGGGTCACGAATGACCGCACCGGCGCCACGCCGTTTGTCGGGGGAATGGCCGCCGTTAAATTTGGAGGTTTGACATGCAGGTAGAGATTATCAACATCTTCATGAAGGCGGCCGTTAACGTGCTGCAGCACGAGCTTGGCGCGAGTGCCAGCGCCGGGTCGGTCAAGATCCTCTCGTCAGCGCAGACGAGCGAAGAGGTCTCGGTCATGATCGGCGTCGGCGGCGATGTCCGCGGCATGGTAGTGCTGGGGATGTCCGAGAAGACTGCCAAGGCAATTGTCTCGCAGATGATGGGCGAGGACTGCCCGTTGTTCGACGAGATGGCACAGAGCGGCATCGCGGAGATGGGCAACGTGATCACCGGCTTCGCCACGCAAGGACTTGAGTCGGCCGGCTACGGTGTCACGATTTCACCGCCGGCGCTGATCGCCGGCGGACCAGGAATCATCATCTCGACGATTAACATCCGTCGGTTCGTCGTGCCGCTCCACACCTCGGCCGGTGATCTGGTGCTGCACGCCGCCCTCGAACTGGCGCCCACTATCGAGGGGCGAGTCAACGGACACAAGAACGCCCCGCTGGTCGTGCATTAACCGTACGGGTTCAGCCGACGGTTTCGGTGCTCAGCGGCAGCCCGCGCGTTCACCAAGGGGGAAACCGGCCGCCGGAAACCGCGACCGGGCCGTGGTAGCGCAGTTTGCGGCTTGGCTGTTGACGGCTGAGCGCTGAACGTCGACGCAATAACGGCAGTGCTGGTTGATTCCATCATCGACCAGCACTGCCGTTATTGCGGACCCAACAGTGGACTTTTCGCCTTACCGGGGATTGAAGACGATCAGGGTGATCGGCGCGCTGAGAACATCCACGGCGATGACCCGGTCGATCGCGATGTTATTGTTGTTCAGAACGTTCTTGACAATCTCGTTGTTGTTAAGGATGTTCTGAATCGTGG
>JBBQJF010000009.1:0-34449 GCA_038325665.1 Dehalococcoidia bacterium
GTACAGGAGGAGATCGCTGTCGGTACGCTCGTGCGCGTGCAGGTTGCCGCCCTTCCGGACATCAATCGCACCACCTGTCTGGTTCAGAGACTCGGCGGTGCGCCGCTGCCGGCGGTCAAGAACTTCGTGGACCTGACGCTCGCGCGCTACCAGAAGGAGGGCCGTGCCCTGGCCATACGCCGCCCCCGCCGGCGCCGGTGACGCGGGGATGGTGTCCACTGGTGAGGGGCGGGGCCGCTGCTCGACGATTGCCGTGCGCGTGAGTGGTGTGAGATTGCCATGACCCGCCGCCCGTGGGGTAAAGCTGGGCGCGCACCTTCCGATACTTATGGAGCCGGCCCTGCCACACGCGGGGCTGTATGTGTCGGGGCGGGAGCGTGGACCATGGCGACCAATGAGACAGCGGACATCATCTGTATGAATTGCGGGCGGCTGTTGGGCGAGATCGCCCAGCGCGAAGCGGGCCTAATGCTGGTGAAGCGACCCGGCGCTCCGATCCTTCGCGTCGCGAATGGTCGATTAGAGTGCATCCGTTGCGGGGGCCGCGGCTTCATCGAAGGGCGGCTCTTGGTCGCGTCTTAAATAGTCTGGTGGGCAGCGGGTACACGCTTGGGAGCGCTTCGCGGCGCGACCCCGCGGGGGCGTGTGCGGATGGCCGTCGATCACCTTGACCCACCGACAACCTATCAACGGGCAGAGCGTCGAGACGCCGGTCCAGGGCCATTGCTGGCGGCTGAACCGGCGTTGAGCGAACCACAATGCGTGAACCGCGACTAGCGTCTCGGTGTCGATTGCCGAACCCGATAGTCCACGATCCAGGCGATCGCCGCATCGGCATCGGGCGCCAAACCCATACCACCCGATACTTCTAGCTCGCCATCATCCCGATCGGTCATATTCGCGTTGCACTCGGTCTCGACATCGATCGCTGCCGCTTCCCCCAACGAATAGGACGAGTCAAAACCGTCAAAGGCGTAGCCCTTCATTCTCACTGACATGGGTGTCCCCTCTGCTCATACGAGTTAAGCGTCTCGGTGACTCTTCTATACTAGTATCTATGGTGCCAGTAGCGGCCATACCCTGCATCCAGCCGCGGGGGTAACTTTCACTACCACGGACGGAACTAATTCTGTCGCACGAGGGTAGCCGCGCGTACCATTCGCTCGTCGCCTGTCCCTGGCCCACGCGTGGCGGTCAATCGGCGAGGGGTACATCCCTGGAGTAATACCCCGTGCCACCCGATCGGATGCACGGGGGTTACAACACGAGCATCGCATCGCCAAAGGAGAAAAACCGGTAGTGCATGGCCACGGCCTCGCGATACGCCGCGAGTACGGCGTCGCGGCCGGCCAGCGCGCTGACCAGCATCAGCAGCGTCGAGCGGGGCAGATGAAAGTTGGTGATCAGACCATCGACGAGCCGGAACGAGTGCCCCGGCAGGATCAGCAGCCGCGTCCAGCCGTCCCCGGGCGCCGGCGCCGCTCCATTCGTGAGGCCGGCGATGTGCTCCAGCACACGCACGACCGTGGTGCCGACGCAGATGATCCGGCCGCCACGTTCGCGGGTTGCCGCGAGTGTCGCGGCTGCCTCCGCTCCAAGGTGGTAGAACTCGGCGTGCATCGGATGGTCGCGCGGGTCGCCGGACTTGACCGGGCGGAAGGTGCCGGGTCCGATGTGCAGCGTGACAGATGCGACGCCGACGCCGTCACCACGGAGGCGTTCGAGCAGCGCCGGGGTGAAGTGCAGTCCGGCGGTCGGCGCGGCGGCGCTGCCGCGCTCCCGCGCGTACACCGTCTGGTAGCGCTCGGCGTCGGCCAGGGGCGCGCGGATGTAGGGCGGCAGCGGTGTGTCGCCCAGCGCCTCCGGATCACTATCCGGCTCAAATCGCAGGATCCGTTCACCGCCGTCGAGTACCCCCTCGACCTCCGCCTCGACCGACCGGCTTTCGCGGCTGAAAATGATCCGCCGGCCGGGAAGCAGCCGCCGGCCCGGGCGAACCAGCGCTTCCCACCGTCCAACGCCCAGATCGCGCAACAGCAGCGCCTCGACATTTCCGCCCGACACGGCCAGCGTGCCGCGCAACCGGGCGCGCAGTACCCGCGTATCATTCACGACCAACAGGTCGCCGGGCCGCAGATACGCGCCGATATCGGCAAACGTGCGGTGCTCCACGCGTCCGCGACCCCGGTCCAGAATGAGCAGCCGGGACGTATCGCGCGGCTCGGCGGGCGTCTGCGCTATCAACTCCGGCGGCAGCTCGTAATCGAAGTCGTCCGTATGCATCCATAGAGCATATGCACGATCACGCTAGCGAGCAAAAGAACCGGATCAGCCTCCACCCATAACTTGACGCCCCACGGGGCCATTGCTACGGTGGTCAAGAATTGGCGGCGCGTGTTCGCGTCGCGCCGTGTGCGTCGCCCGCGTTCTCTATAAGGACAAATGTACCGTGACGAATGTCGTTCGCGGGGCCGACTCGATCGTGGCCGGTGAGGTGTCCGTACGCGCCACCGCGGTGCGCTCGATTTCAGCCGGCGAGGTTGATATCAAGCAGTCCGCCGTGCAACGCGTCACGGGCGATGATATCGAGATCGAACAATCCTCGGTCGCGCTGGTGACCGGGGCACGGATCGAGTTGGAGGGCGGCTCCAGCTTTGTGGTCGTGGGCCGCGACATTCACATGAAGAAGGTCAACACTGTCTTGTTGCTGGCGCCGCGGGTTCGTGGCGAGGTGCGGACGGTGTTTGACTGGAAGAGCGCGGTCGCCGTGGGCGTGGGCGTGGTGCTGACCCGCCGGCTGCTGAAGTTGTTGGGACTCGGGTAAATCAGTCACCCCGGGCTATCCAAGAGGAGAATCACCCGATGGCCAATCCGACCCTCAACGTACGGCAGCGCACCGTGCTCGGCAAGAAGGTCGCCAAGATGCGTCGCGTGGGTATCACGCCAGCTAACATCTACGGACATAATGTCGAATCGACCGCGATCGAAGCGGACACGAGCGAACTCGACCTGCTCCTGCGGCGCGCCGGCCGCACCAATTTGATCGCGCTGGCGCTCGACGGCGAGCCCGATCCACGCAACGTTCTGGTGCGCGCCGTGTCCCGCAAGGCGACGACCGGCCGGCTGCTACACGTCGATTTCCTCCAGGTTTCGATGCGTGAGAAGCTGACGGTCAGCGTGCCCGTGGTTTTGGTCGGCGAGGCCCCTGTTTTGGACATCACCGATGGGGTCATCTTCCAGAATCTCAACACGGTCGATGTCGAGTGTCTGCCGGGAGATATCCCTGACCGCGTTGAGGCCGACCTGTCAGCAATGGTCGAGACCTCGTCGGTCATCCATGTGCGCGACCTGCGCGTGCCGCCCAATACCACGATCCTCAATGATCCCGAGACCGCGGTCGCTGGCGTGACCCACGGTGGTCCCGAGACCGCGGCCGAGGCCGAGGCGGCCGAGGCGGCGGCCACGGCGGCGGCAGAATCGGCAGCAGCGGCAACTGCCCAGGAGGAGGCGGCGGCCGAGGAATAGCCCCGTGTTCCGCGTCATGCTGTCGGCGCCGGTCAAGTCGTACGACCGACGCCGTCACGTCGTCACCGCGGCCTGTTCCCGTGTGCGGTTCCGGTCGAACTTGGTCTATTCTCTCGCTGTCGGGGCGACCCAGCTCCGACAGCACCCGATGACGCGCACTCTGGCGGGGGCGACGCGGCGGTTAGCCGTGTCGCTGGATCGTTGGCCGCGCGGGCGCGAGTTCCCGGCGACGACCGACCGTGTCACCATGCGTATATGCCGAGGCCGTCATGCGCTGTTTGGTCACCGGCGTCGCCGGATTCATCGGCTCGCATGTGGCCGGGGCGCTCTTGGAGCGGGGCCATCAGGTAGCCGGGCTGGATTGCTTTACTGACTACTATGGGCGCGCATCGAAGGACGCCAACCTCTCCCCACTACGCGCCGCGCCGGACTTCGTGTTTCATCAACTCGACTTGACGCGTGACGATCTCGGTCCGGCGCTCGGTGACGTGGAATGGGTGTTCCACCAGGCGGGTCAGCCGGGCGTGCGCGCCAATTGGGGCGATGAATTCGCCGCCTATCTGACCAACAATGTGCTCGCCACCCAACGTCTGTTGGAGGCGATCGTCGCGGCGCGGGGTGTGCGCGGGCTAGTCTACGCGTCATCCTCCTCGATCTACGGCGACGCCGAGCAGTTTCCGACACGGGAGGACGCGCTGCCGCGACCAATCTCACCGTACGGTGTCACGAAGCTCGCCGGCGAACACCTGAGCCGCGCCTACGGGGCGACCCACGGATTCTCCGTGGCCATCCTGCGCTATTTCACCGTCTATGGCGCACGCCAGCGGCCCGACATGGGCTTTCACCGTTTTATTCGCGCGATGTTTCATGGCGAGCCGATTGACGTGTACGGTGACGGCCGCCAGACACGCGATTTCACCCATGTGGCCGACATCGCGGCGGCGAATCTGGCGGCGATGGACCGGGGCGCTGATGGGGTGTTCAACATCGGCGGCGGTTCCCGTGTCGAACTGATCGAGCTACTGGCGCTGATCGCGCGCCTGGTGGGACGGCCCGCCGATCTGCGCTTTGGACCGCCGCAACCGGGCGATGTCCGGCACACCGGCGCCGACACGTCGGCCGCGCGGCAACGGCTCGGCTACGTTCCGCGCGTCAGCTTGGACGAGGGGGTTCAGCAGCAGGTGGAGTGGCAACGCGGCCTGTATGGCATGATCCCGGCCGGGGGCTGACGCACGCGCGGCATGTGCAGGGGCGAGCGCTGACTCACGCCGTGCGGCGGATGGCGCGGGCAATGTCGCGCTGCGCGTCGCGGTCGGCCATGGCGTGGCGCTTGTCGTAGAATTTCTTGCCGCGGGCGACAGCGACCTCGACCTTGACCCGGCCGCGGTGGAAGTACATGCGCGTGGGGACGATCGTCAGTCCCTTTTGGTCGGTCGATTGCGCCAGACGCTCGATCTCGCTCTTGTGCAGGAGCAGCTTACGCTGGCGCGTCGGCTCGTGATTCTGGTAGCTGCCCGCCTGATATTGAGCGATGTGACAGTTGAACAGGAACGCCTCACCCCGCTCGATCCGGACGTAGGCCTCCCGCACGTTGACGCGCCCCTCACGGATCGACTTGATCTCGGTGCCGGTGAGCGCGATGCCCGCCTCGAACCGGTCCAGCAGTTCGTAGTCGAAGCTTGCCTTGCGGTTCAGTGTGATCGACTTTTCGTTCGCGGACCGCGGCGCCTGTGCCATGCTCGTTCCTCATGCCAACCCTTAAATGCAGGACCGGGACGCTTACCCAGCGGGACGGTCCACGTTTCCGCCCGGGAGCGTCTCCTGACGGTATGGTTGGTGGCGCGCCGTCACTCCGAGAGAACCCCCTCCCGACGGGGGAGGGGGTAGGGGAGGTTCTTAGCGCTTCTCGGACGTCTGACCGCGAAGCAGGTCCACCGCGCGGAACATGACCGAGTTGAAGTACTCGCGCACGTCCGGACTCTCCTCGTCGCCGATCTTAATCTCGATATCCGGCTTGACGCCCTTGCCCTCTATCAGGTCGCGCTTCGGCGTCAACCAGCGGGCGATGGTGACATACAGCTTGCCGCCATCGGACGGCAGGTCGTAGAACGTGTTGACCGTCCCCTTGCCGAACGTCGTTTCGCCCAACACCGTGGCGCCCTTGTTGTCGCGCAACGCGCCGGCCAGCACTTCCGAGCCGCTGGCGCTGTTACGGTTGACCAGCACCGCCAGCTTCATATCCGTGGCGATACCACGGTCGCCGGTGACGATCCGCTCCTCGCGTCCGCCGCGGTGCTGCTCGATAAGGACGGTTTGGTTCTTCATGAACTGCTCGCCGACCCGCTGGACACTGCTGACAAGCCCGCCGGGATTATTGCGCATGTCTAGAATCAGGCCCTTGTAGCCCTTACCCTGAATCGACTGAAGATACTGCGACAGCTCGGCCGGTGTGCGCTGGGTGAACTGCTCGATGCGAACGTAGGCAATATCCTCGACCACGTTGCCCTGGGCATCCTGGGCCTTATCCGGGCGGACGCTCGCGACTTGGATCTTGTCGCGTGTGACCGACAATTCCTCGACCTTGCCATCGCCGTGACGGACCTGGATTTTGACCGTGCTGCCGGCCTGACCGCGGATGCGCCGCTGCGCGTCACGCACGGAGAATCCCTTGGTGCTCTCCCCGTTGATCATGAGAATCACGTCGCCCGGGCGGATGCCGGCGGCCTTGGCCGGGGAGTCGGCGAACGGCTGGGTGATGACGATCTCGCCGCCCTTTTGGTCGACGTACGCGCCAATACCCTCGAACTGACCGTTGAGGTTATCGTCCTCAAACTCGGAGTTTTCCTTGGTGATATAGACCTGGTGAGTGTCACCAACGGCATTGATCAACCCGTTGATCGCACCGGTGCGCATTAAGTCAGGCTCGATGCGATCGGGGTCGACATAATGGTCTTTGAGGGTCTTATAGATGTCGTCCAATACGCGGAAGTCGGGAGCGCCGTCGGCGCGGGTTGTCGCCCGCGTCCCCGTGGGCGTGTCGGTCGAGTCGTTGAGCAGCAGGCGCGTGCCGAAGCCGAGGCCGAATGACAGTCCGACGACCATCAGCAGCATGAGACCGATGAGTGACCAGCGAACGACATTTTCCATCCCGGTACGCGGAGCGGTGCCGCCGGGCGGGTCGTACAAGCCGGGATGCTCAGTGTCGGGGACCGTCATTGTATAGCGCTCCATTTCACCGGCGCACCGGCTTCACGCGGACTTGGTGCTCCGAGTGTAGCATCGGGGGGGAAAGGTGTCACGGCTTCGGCACACCTGGGCGGCGTCGCCCACGGGTAGATGAAACGTGGTGCGACGACGTGGCCGCGCCACGGCGCCCTGAGCGCGTGCCATGGCCCTGCTCTCGGCGCCTCAGGGATGCCACCATGGCGCCCGTCGGGAGCGCGGAGGGGAACCGACCGCGCGGGGGCGATGCGGAGGCGTTCAGGGCGCCTATCCGCTGCTCGCGGCCGGACCGGTGGTCGAGGCGATGGCGACCCACCGGGTCATCCCCACGGAGTGCGATCCCGCGTCTGGTTCCAGCGCAGCAGGTCGGCAACGGCCCGCGCGGCCCGCTCCATACCGGGGAAGATCGCCAACCGCTCGCCGGCGCATAGTTCGACCAGGGCGGCCGTCAATGCCGCGCCCTCGGCGTTGAACGAGGGCTTGAACGAGACAGCGATCGGCTTGGTGATCGCGGCCCGTGTCTGCACGAGGTTCGCCACCGTCTCGCGCACCCGCGTTATGCCGTCGCCGCGCCCGCCCCAATCGAAGCTGGTGTGGAATAGCACCATATCGATGCAGTCCGCCCGCGCCGCCAGCCGCATGGTCGTCACGAACTGGTCGCCGGAGAAAAGCGACATAAGATCGAGCGGATTGCGGATGCTGGTGCCCGCGATCGGCGTGAACCGGCGCAGTTCGTCCTGGACATCCTCGGGCAGTGGCGGCACAGTGAGGCCGGCCGCGTCAATCGCATCGGCGGCGAGCACACTCGTCCCGCCACCCGCGCCGACCACGGCCATCCCGGCGCCAGCCGGAGGCGTGATCAACGTGAAGGCGACCGCGAGATCGACCAGGTCTTCGAGCGACGTCACCCGCACCGCGCCGGCCTGGCGGCAGAGCGCGTCAAAGATGTCCAGCGAACCGGCAAGACTGCCCGTGTGCGAGGCGGCGGCCCGTGCGCCGGCGGCGGTGCGGCCTCCTTTGAGGATCACCACCGGCTTGCGCCGCGCGGCGCGGCGCAGAGTTTGGACGAATCGCCGTCCATCGCGGACGCCCTCGATATAGGCGAAGATCGCTCGCGTGCCTGGATCATCGGCGGCGTAGTCAAAGAAGTCGCACTCGTTTAGCCCGGCGGCGTTGCCGTACGAGACCACCTTCGAGAAGCGTATCCCACGCGTCGCCGCCTGACGGACGAAATCGCCGGCGTTGGCGCCGCTCTGCGAGATAAAAGCGATGTCGCCCGGTTCGGTGGGGAATCCCGGCATGAAGGACAGCCCCGCCTCGGGTACGTACAGCCCCATGCAGTTTGGACCGATCACATGGATGCCGGCAGCGCGCAACCGCTCCATGGTCTGGTTTTCTAGTTCGGTGCGCTCGGGGTCGCCCGTCTCGCTGAATCCGGCGGTAAAGAAGTGAATCGCGCGCACGCCCATGGCAATCGCGTCATCGACCAGCGCGGGCACGGCGGGGGCCGGCACACTAGAGATGACATAGTCAATCGGGCCATTGATGTCGCGCAGCGAGGCGTAACACCGCAGGCCCTGGTACTCGGTGATCTTCGGGTTCACGGGATAGACCGGCCCCGTGAATCCCATGCCGCGGATCGATTCCAGAAAGCCGCCGCCGCCCATTCCCGGTCCCGCGCCGGCGGACGATGCCGAGGATACGCCGGCGATGGCGACACTGCGCGGGTGGAACAGTGAATCGAGTGCGGCGGCGCCGGCTGCCATTGGTACGCCTTTCTGCATGGGCGGCGCGGGTTTATACCCCGCATCCGTGATGAACGGTCCACCGGATGATGGGGGACTCATCCGCAACTACCGTCGCGCGTCACTCCCCGCGAGGCGAGTGAGCGGATGTCGTCATCGGCGTAGCCGAGTGCCGAGAGGATCTCGTGCGTGTGTTGCCCCAGCGCGGGAGAGGCCGAACGGACGGCCGTGGGGGTGTCGCTCATCTTCACTAGCGGCCCGACCATCTCCAGCGACCCGGCCAGTGGATGCTCCAACCGCACGACAAGGTCGTTCGCCAGCACCTGGGGGTCGTCGAATAACTCCTCGACGAATCGCACCGGGCCAGAGGGTACGCCCGCCGCGTCGAGGATGCGCAACCACGCGGCCGTAGGCTTCGTCGCGAGCAATGCCTCCGCCTCGGCGATCAGCTTCTCCCCGGCGACCCGTGCGGCCTCGCTGGTTGCATCCCAGTCCGGATCGCTGAAGCGCGGATCGTCGAGGTCGAGCGCCGCCGCCATCTTCTTGCGCAGGCTGTTCGAGAGGCAGCCGACGGCGATGTAGCCGTCCGATGTCTTGTAGGTCCGGTAGTAGATGTTTCCCACGGTCTGCATCGGCCGGGCGTTCGTCTGCAACTCCGCGAGTTCTTCCCAGCTCGCCCCGCGCGAGCGTGCCGCGTCGAGTTCTTCGAGGAAGGCCGGCAACCAACTGGTGTCGTAGGCGTCGATGCGCGTGAACCGGCCCGTCTGAATCGCCAGCGCGGTGGCGAGCATCGACGCCTCGACCTTTTGTCCGCGGCCGGTCTTTTCGCGGGCGTACAGCGCCGCCGTGATCGACCAGGCCATCGTGATGCCGGTGGAGAAGTCGGCCGCCGCCAGCGCGGGCACCTGGGGAACGCCGTTCAGCGTCTTGTTGTTCGCCGCCATCAAGCCTGTCATCGCTTGGATGATGATGTCATAACCGGGACGGTAACTGTCCGGACCCATCCGGCCAAAGGCGGTGTTCTCGCAATAGATCAGCCGCGGGTTCAGCGCCGCGAGCGTTTCGTAGTCGAGCTTGAACTTTGCCGGCACATCCGGTCGGTAATTGAGGATGACCACATCCGCTCCGGCGATCAGCTCGTGGGCGATTTTCTGCCCCTCCGGCCGGCTGATATCGAGCGGCAGGCTGCGCTTGCCCCGGTTGAGCGAGATGAACGTTTTGCTCTCCAGCGGAATGAACTGCGCGAACACCCGCCACGGCTCACCGTCGGGCGGCTCGATCTTAATCACGTCCGCGCCCATGTCGGTCAGCAACATGCCGCAGAATGGCGCGGCGATGATCTGCGAGAACTCGATGACCTTGACACCCTCTAACGCTCCGCCCACGGTCGCCCTCCGCGCGAGAAAGTCAGGAGCGGGCAGCCGCGACCCGCCAGCGTGGCGTGTAGCGCACCGCCTGCCGTGCGCTTTGCCCAGGCCGTCTCGTGTCCGCTCCTGCCCATTCTGTCAGATTGCCGGCGGCCGGCTTGTCCGGCGCGCGACGATGCGCGCGGGAACTCCCGCGACGGTGGCATCGTCGGGCACATCGTCGAGCACGACCGCGTTGGCGCCGATGCGGACATTGTCGCCGATGCGGACGCCGCCGAGAATCTTCGCCCCGGTGCCGATGAAGACATTGTCGCCGATCGTTGGGCCGGCCACCGAACCATTCACCCCGATCGTCACCCACGGCGCGATCACGCACTGCCGGCCGATGCGCACGATTCCGTCGATCACGACGTACCCGTGCGGCAGATACAGCCCCGGACCGATCTCGGTGTGGTTGCCAATGTTCACGTCCCAGAACAGAATCGCCAGCCGGTCACACACCGCGGGCATGATCGGCACATGACGGCGGCGCAGCCAACCCTTCAGCCGGAACAGCGCCACTCCGATGATACGCGATTGCACGAGCAGACCGGCGCAGATCCATGCCTGCCGCCAAACTGGCTGCCCCCCCAACGGCTCCCATCGGTTCGCCGCCGTCCATGCCAGATCGCGGGTGAGTTCCTCCCACAGACGCCCCACGGCTCATCCCTCATGCCCCGACACGACGGTACTGAGCCGCTGATGCTGCATCGCGCTCAACGCTGTCAGGAGAAATCTGTATGCGGTGGGTAGCCGATTCATATCGCGCCCCGGCGGTAGTGTCAATTGTGGGCGAGTGCAGGCGTCATGTCTTGCCCCTCACCGGCGAACTACCTGACCGCGTACGGGTTGGTGCGCGTCGCGCTCTCCACTGAACCGCCCGGCTGGACCAATGTCCGTGTTCGCGGGACACTGCACGCGTGACAGCGGAGTAACCGGCGGTTGGCTCGGGACGTCACGGGAGAGAGGTCATGGAATTCACGTTCTGTCCGCGCTGCGGCGCGCGTCTGGAGCGCCGGCCCATGGGCGATCGTGAGCGCGGTGTCTGCCCGTCATGCGGCTTTGTCCAGTACCGCAACCCGGCAGTCGGTGTCGCGGTGATCGTGCGGCAGGACGACGGCGTGTTGCTGGGCCGGCGGTCGGGGTCGTACGGCGGGCAGTGGTGTATCCCCTGCGGCTACGTCGAATGGGATGAGGACGTACGCGAGGCGGCCCGCCGCGAGTTCGCGGAGGAAACCGGCCTGCGCGTGCGTCTCGGCGCCGTGTACGCCGTGCACTCGAACTTTCACAACGCCAAGCAGCACACGGTTGGTATCTGGTTTATCGGTGAGGTGGAAGCCGGCGTTCCCGCCGCCTCCGACGACCTTGATGAGGTCGCATTCTTCCCGCTGGACGGGCTGCCCGCCGATCTCGCCTTCCCCACCGACCGGCTCGTACTGGAGAAGTTACGAGCGGAGCGGGAAGCCCGTGCCGCGCCGGCACACGCACAGGATGCGGGATAAGCGAGTAGCAGCTCGTCGCTCTCGCGTGTCGCTGAGGCGTTCAATCCTTCCAGATCCGTGGAACCGATGGACTGATGCGCGTGACGACCTCGTAGTTGATGGTGTCGAGTAGATCGGCAACGTCCTCGGCGGTGATCGCGCGCTCGCCCTGGCGGCCGATGATCACGGCCTCGTCGCCCACGGCCGTGCCCGGGATGTCGGTCACATCGACCATGCACATGTTCATCGCGACCCGGCCGACCACCGGCGCCACCCGGCCGCCGATCAGTACTCGGCCCCGGTTCGAGAGTCCGCGAGAGAAGCCCTCATAGTAGCCGACCGGCAGGACGGCAATGCGACGTGGCCGGGTGGCGACGTAGGTGCAGCCATAGCCGACCGGCTCGCCGAAGGGCACGTCATTCAGGTGGGCCACGCGCGCCTTCCACGTCAGCACCGGGCGTAGGTCGAGATCGACACCGGTTCGCCGCGCTGCCTCCTCGGTCTCCGATGAGGGCCACAGGCCGTAGAGTCCAATACCCACGCGCACCAGGTTGAAGTACGTCTGCGGATAGAGAATCGAGGCGGCGGTGGCGGCGGAGTGCTTGATCGGCACGGGGCCGCCGAGTTCTACCTCGGCCACGGATTCGTTAAATCGGCGCAACTGATGATCAGCATAGGAGTCGTCGAGGGTGTCCTCGACGTTGGCGTAGTGCGTGTAGATACCTTCAATCTCAAGCGAGGGTCGCGCCCGCGTGTCCGCCGCCAGTGCCGCGATCGCGCCTCCGCGCAGGCCAAGGCGATTGGTTCCGGTTTCGACCTTCAGGTGCACACGGGCGCGCATCCCCACCCGCTCTGCCTCGTTCGCTAGCCGCACGCCGGTGTCGTGTTCGAACAACACCTGACGAAAGCCCGCGCGCACGACCTCGCCCAGCCGCTCGGGGGCCGTGGCGCCCAGGATCAGCACCGGGCGGGTGGCACCGGCCGCGTGCAGCCCGTTCGCCTCGTCAAGCGAGTTGACACCGAACCAGTCCACCTCGTTGTGCAGCGTGCGCGCCACACCCGCCATGTCGTGGCCATAGGCGTTGCCCTTCACCACCGCCATGAACGCCGCGGGCGCCACCCGCTGACGCAGGGCACGGACGTTGTGTAGCAGCGCCGCGCGGTCAAGTTCGATCCATGTGGTGTGGGTCACGAGTCGGCCCCCGCCAGAAGCGGTGACGCGCGCATCTCGACCGGGCCGAGGAACTGCCGGTGCAGGTCCACGATGGTGTCGTGGAGCGGCGTGCCGTTGGTGGCGAGATACCCACCCCGCCAGCCCGAGAGATGCATCTCCTCCGCTCGCCCGCCGGCTTCGGCCACCAGTAATACACCGG
Organism: Dehalococcoidia bacterium; assembly: GCA_038325665.1. Lineage (GTDB taxonomy): Bacteria > Chloroflexota > Dehalococcoidia > CAUJGQ01 > CAUJGQ01 > CAUJGQ01. Next base: position 12,753 of record JBBQJF010000009.1, read on the forward strand.
CCGCCACATCGTGCAGGCTCAATCCGAATTCCCAGTGTGCCTCCAATCGCCCGGCGGCAACGTAGGCCAGATCGAGCGCGGCCGAGCCGCTGCGCCGCATCATCTGTACCCGCTCGATCACGCGGGCGGTCAAGTCGGCGGCGGCGGTGCGCTGCGCGGGCGGTTCGTATGGGAAGCCGGTCGTGACCATCGCTCGATCAAGCGTCGTGATCGTGGAAACCGCGAGCCGTCGCCCGTTGCGGCGCGCTCCGCCGCCCGCGACCGCGGTGAAGGTTTCGCCGCGCATCGGGTCGAGCACCACACCGACCCGAGCGCGGCCCTCGTGGAGCAGCGCGACCGAGACGCAGAAGTGCGGGAACCCGTGGGCGAAGTTCGAGGTGCCGTCGAGTGGATCGATCACCCACTGGTAGGGCGATGGCCGTTCGTTAAGGCCCGCTTCCTCCGAGCGCCAGCCATGGTCGGGGTAGCGTGCCTCGATGTGCTCCAGGACCGCGCGCTCGGCGGCGAGGTCCGCGTCAGTGACGAGATCGCGCGGGCTGGTTTTGACCCGGCTACCGAGGCCGGCGCGAAACATCGCCCGCAGTATGGCGCCCGCCTTGCGCGCGGCAGTCACCGCATCCGCGAGCAGCATCTGATTCTCCGCCCTGACGGCGGCAGTCGGAGATGTCGTGTGGTGTGCCATGCGCGGTCATGATAGCACGGGCGCGGGAACTGCTGATTGTGGAAGCCGCCCAGAGCGTGTGATACTCGGCAACGAGACCGGCGTTCAGTCTGGACACATGAGGACATGATCATGGTCAGTGTCGCGCGAGGCGGAGTGAGCCGGCGGCTATTCTCGGTAGACGACTACTACCAGATGGCCGCCGTGGGCATACTGCGGCCGGACGAGAGGGTCGAGCTTATCGAGGGAGAGATCATCGAAATGGCGCCGATCGGCAGCCCCCATGCGGCCGGAGTCGATCGTGGGAACCGTGTGTTCAGCCGGGCCGTCGGTGAGCGCGCGATTGTGCGTGTCCAGAATCCGATTCGTCTGTCTCTGCGGTCGGAGCCTGAACCAGACCTGGCGCTGGTTCGCCCGCGTCCGGACTTTTACGCCACCGGCCACCCCGGCCCCGATGATGTGCTCCTACTGGTCGAGGTTTCGGACACGACTCTGATATATGACCTCCGCGTCAAGGCGCCGATGTACGCCGCGGCCGGCATCCTGGAGCTTTGGGTCGTGGATTTGCCGAACATGCGCCTCCACGTCTTCCGCGATCCGAGCGGCGGGCGTTATCGGGATGCCTCGGTGCGCGAACGCGGTGAGGTCATCGCGCCGCGGGCGCTCCCTGATCTCGAGGTGCTCGTTTCCGCCATCCCGGGGTAGCTGTCCCGTCCTTCGCATGGGTTCCCGACAAGCCATGGCGTTGCCCGCGGCGCTGGCGTGAGCGCTAGTCCGCCGAGACCGGCAGCGGTGCCGGTTCGTCGGTGTAAGCGTGGCGCATGCGCTCTTGGCCGTCAGGGGTCATGGCGCGCTTCGCGACGTACGGCATCATCGTGTCGAGCAGGTCGATCTCCGAACCCAGCGTTTTGTTGAGTCCGGCGACGAGACCAGTCACACGGCCGACAAGGATAATATCGCCGGGAACCTCGACGACCGGGTTCTCCTTGAGCACGCGCGTGAGCATGGCGTTGATCTCGCCCGCCATGTCGGGGTCGGCGTACGTCTTATTCTCGCGCACCGCCCGACCGAGGAATGCGTCGCCTAACGCGACGAAGGTCCGGTTGTCATCGGTCTTGGTGCGGAACCCGAGTTCGCGGAACGCCTCGGCGGTGACGGCCTCGTCGCTGTTGAGGATAGCGTACGTCAGCTTAACGAAACTACGGAGAAACGCCGGCGTGAAGCCCTTCGACAGCCCGAAATCAATGAAGGCGAGCTTCGGCCCCGGCAGAACGATCAGGTTGCCAGGATGTGGGTCGGCGTGGAAGAAGCCGTTGACCAGCAGCATCTCGCAGTACGCCTCGGCCAGCAGTTGCGCGACGCGGCGGGGGTCGATCCCCGCCTCACGGATCGCCGTCACGTCGGTGATCTTGATGCCGTCGATGTATTCCATCGTCAGGACGCGGCGGCTGGTGCGCTCCCACACGATCTCGGGAACGACATACTCGGGCCGGACGCGCAGGTCGTCCGCCACCCGTTCGGCGTTGTGACCCTCGTTGATGAAGTCGAGTTCGAGCGGCATCATCTTCGCCAGTTCACGCACGATGGCGGTGAAGTCCCAACGCGGCTCGATCCGGGCGAGCAGCCGCGTGAGCAGCGCCATGTTTTGCAGATCGGCGAGCGCGACACCGTCGATGCCGGGGTACTGCACTTTGACCGCGACCTCGCGGCCGTCGCTCATGCGGGCGCGATGCACCTGCGCCAAGGATGCCGACGCGAGCGGCCTATGGTCAAACCACGCGTACAAGTCCCGCGGCGCGGCACCCAACTCGCGTTTGATTTGGGCGAGAATGACCCGGTACGGACGCGGCGGTACCTTGTCCTGAAGGTGTGACAGTACGGCGATGTACTCGTCGGGGACGAGGTCCGCGCGGCTGCTGAGGTACTGGCAGGGCTTGATCATCAGACCCTGGAGTCCCACGGCGAGATGGTAGAGCAGTTCGGCGTTTCGGCGATGGCGGGCGCTGATCTTCGCGGACGTGTCGTGGTAGACCCCGACCCGGCGTAGCACCTGCGGAACCTTGTAGTTGAGATAGATACGCGCCACGGCTACCGAGAAGATGCCGAGCCGCAACGGTCGAAACCGCACCATCATATGTCACTCCCTCATATGTCACTCCCTGAAAGCGGGTGTTGGGTGTCGGAGGATGAGAGGACGGGCGCACGTCGCATCCTCGGATGTGCCTCCGCCGGCATGAGCGACCCCCGACACGTCCATGTCGCGCCACGCCCTTCCTATACCGCCGTCGAAGGACTTGCACGTCCGCTCGCCGTGACCAATGCTCTGCCGTGGGCGGATGTGCTCGCTGATCCTCGTGAGGACGCGCTGGCGCGGCGAAGAACGCGTGGCCGGTAGATCAAGTATACGTGACGATCATCACAATTGGACGGAAAACTTTCCCGTGAGCGTGTCGGGGTCGTGGCCCTACATCCGTGGGCGCGATGGAAACGCCGTCACGCGCGAGTCGGGGAGAGTGACCTGCAATCACGGATTCGCGCACCGCCGCGCGCATGACACCTCACCGTCGGCCAGGTGTCATGCGCGCGGCGCGCGGCGTGAGCGTGGGCCGGTTCCGACCGACGGCAGACCGCCCTGCTCAAGCGCCAGCAGCACTTTCCGGCTCAGGACATCGCCGGCGTAGCCCTTGAGCTGTCCGTCGGCGCCGATCACACGATGGCAGGGGATTATCAGGCACACCGGGTTGATAGCATTGGCAGCGCCCACCGCGCGCCACGCTGCTGGACGGCCGATTGCCCGCGCGACCTCGGCATAGGAGCGCGTCTCACCGTAGGGAATCCGGCACACCTCCTGCCACACGGCGAGCTGGAAGGGAGTGCCGTACAGGTCGAGCGGTTGGTCGAAGTCGCGGAGGTCGCCGGCAAAGTATCGCTCCAACCGCTGTTGCACGCCCCGATCTGTCTGTTCAGCGGGTATGAGCCGGGCTGCTGGAAGATGCTGACCGGCCCAGGTATACAGCTCCTCCACGCCGATGCCGGGCGGGAGCAGCCGGCATACGCCGCGCTCGGTCGCCGCCGCGATCATCTCGCCGTGGGGAGTGGTACAGGTGGCGAAGGTGATCTGTTCGGGGACCATACGCGCTCGTCCCTGTTCGCTTGTGCCAGGGTTGCCCACCGACATACTCACTCGGCAGCCGCCGCCATGTCTTCGCCGTCGGTTGGCGCGGGTGCTGTGGACGGGGATGCCACACGGATGACGTGGGCCTGGATTGCCTCATAGACCCGCAGCATATGATCGTCCTCATCAAGCGGGGTAATCGGTTCAGGGATGTGATACCCGCCGAACACGCGTACCGGCTCCTCGTGGTCGTCGATCACGTAGTCCGGGAAGACGCCGACGCCAAGCTCCGCGAGTCGCGCGACATGCTGATAGAGCGGCTTATCGAAGCAGTCAGCCACGAGGTCATGGAGGGCGAACTCGCGGATCACTTCCCACCGCCGTCCCCTGCCGGACCACACGTAGATCGCGTGCCCGTCGGCGCGCAGCCGCTCGAACACCTGACGGACGTGCGGTCGCAGCCGGTAGTTCCAGGTGATGAGGGTATCATCGACGTCGAAGAAGATATTCATGCGTCACCGCCCACCGATCACGGGACTCATCCATGCGCGAGCGCCATCGTGACCAGTACGAGCTGCTGGACCCCGCGCACCAGCGGCGCCGTCTCGATCCATTCGGCGCGTGTGTGCGCCCCACCGCCGCGGGTGACGCCCAGCGTCACCGCCGGAATGCCGCGGCTCAGGGGGACGTTCGCGTCGGTGCTCGCCGGGGCATACTGCGGCATCACATGCAGCCGTCGCAGCACGGCCGCGCACACCATTGCAAGGTTGTGCTCGGGATCGAGCGCGCCCGCCGGGCGAAAGCCGACCTCGCGCACCTCGCAGGCTGCCCCGTGACCGGCCGCGTCGCTGATCGCCGCGCGGGCGCGGGCGGTCAGATCGTCGAGCGCGGGTGCACTGATCGAGCGCATGTCGAGCAGCAGCCGCGCTTCCTCGGCAATCACGTTGACGCCGATGCCGCCATCAATGCGGCCGATGTTGTATGTCGTGCGCGGTTCGGTCGGGACGCTGAGGTCTGTGATTGCCGAGGCGATGCGTGCGATGACATGCACCGCGCTGGGCTTGCCGAAGTCGTGCCACGAGTGGCCGCCGGGGGCTCGGCAGGTGACTTCGAGTCGGCGGCTGCCGACCCCGGTGTGGCTGAGACGACCGAAGAAGCTTCCCTCGACCGCGATCATGGCGTCCACGTCGCCGCCAAGCCGGTCAGCGGCAGCGGACGCGCCGCGCAGGTTGCCCAGGCCTTCCTCACCGACCGTGGCGACGAACCAGACAGGCCGTGACGGCGCCGCGCCGCCCGCGTTCAGCGCGGCGACCGCACCGATCATCCCCGCCAGCCCCGCGGCGTTGTCTCCGACGCCGGGTCCAAACATACGACCCTGTTTGCGCGTGACGTGGTGTGACACGTCGGCGGCGAACACCGTGTCCATGTGCGCGAGGAACGCCACGGCCGCGCGGCCGGCGCCAGGGATGAGGCCGTACACGTTCCCGGCCTGGTCGATTTCGACGGCTGATAGGCCCAGGTCACGAAAGCGCGCGGCGGTGTAGGCCGCCCGTTCCTGCTCGCCGAAGTTGGGCGCGGGGATCGCCGCGATGTGAGCCGTCTCATCGGCGAAGGCGTGCTCTTGATGCTCCGCCCAGGACAATGCACGCGCGACCGCCGGGACCGCCGCGATCCTATCGACCAGACCGCTCGCGGCCGGCGCCCGACTCTGTTGCATGCCCGTCACTCGCCACTCCTCGCGCCTGGCTATGCTAGGCGGCGTGGGATGCAGGGTCAATGGACACGCCTGGCGCTTCCGCCGCGGCCGCCATTCCCGATATCCTCGGGGCATGTTTGATGTCACCGTCACGGGATTTTCCGGCCCGCTGGATATGTTGCTCGTGGCCGTGGAGCGGGGCGACCTCGATATCGTCACGATCGCGCTGGGCGAGATGGCGCGCCGCTATCTCGCCGGGATGCACGCGGCGGCGCCCGAGGAGCCGGACGCGGTGGCCGGGTTCATTCGGACCACGGCGCACCTGATCTATCTCAAGTCGTGTGCGTTGCTCCCGCCTCCGCCGGTGGTTGCCCAGCACCCGGACGATGAGCCATCACCCGAGGACCTGGAAGCGCTTCTGGACGCGTACCGCCAGTTTAAGGCGGCGGTAGACGGATTCAGGGAGCGCGAAGGGCGGGGACTGCGTTCGTTTCCCCGGCTCGCCCCACCGCTCGCGCCGCCGCCGTCGCCGGGACTGGGCAATGTCACGCTCGACCGGCTGCTGACAATCGTGCAGGAGGCGCTACGGCGGCTCCCGGCCGAGCTGCCCGACGCCGCACCGCGCGAAACCATAACCGTGCGCGACCGAATCGTCGAGCTGCAGGGTTTGCTCGCCGCCGCCGGCCAAACCAGCTTCCGCGACTTCATCGCCGCCTCGCGTACCCGCCAGGAGATCGTCGTGGGGTTCATGGCCGTGCTCGAACTGATCAAGCGCGGGCGCGCCGCGGCCGAGCAGCCCGAGCCGTTCGGCGACATCCTGATCGTCGCTCGGACGCCGGCGACCGTGGCCGCGGATTGAACCGCCGGGCTGGTCCCAGTCGCGCTCCATATGGTTGGTCCACTCGACAGCGGGGGACGACGTTCACCGCCGTCATGATGAGCCAGCGCGCCCCGACCGAGTTGACCGCGACGAATGGTCGCGACCGTCGAGGCCGCGCGCTGCTACAATCGTACCATGGCCGAGCGCACGTTCTGGCGCATTGTACGAACGGCTCCACCCACCCGGCGCGACTTCATGTCTCACATCGAACTCGGCATCCCGTTCTATGCCATGCATCAAGACATCATGAGACAGGCAGAGGGCCTATCAGTTTATGCGACGGAGGCACAAGCCCGACGAAAGGCTCGCCAATTGCCGATTTTGGGGCGCTGGCTTGCGGAGATTCGCATTGGGGATGACTTCGAGTTGGTGATCGAGCGAACTCGCGGCGGTCCTGGTCATCACACGCTTTGGGGCGATCCTGATGTGATGCTGTCCCTGGTGGTGCGGCTAATAGAGGTATAGCGGCTGCCCCATGAACTTAGTGGAGACAAAGATGACGAGAGAAGTCTATGAAGTCTGGAGCATTGAGTCGGGCAGCGTACTCTCCGCCTTTCCGACCGAACATGAGGCATTAGATCTGGTCCGCCTCAATTTCGCGAGATACGGAATGGATTCCGTGCGTCGGCTCATGATCGTTCGAGAACAGCGCGGTCGCTCCGAGGTGCTTTGGGAGGGCGCGGCACTCTTGCAGCGACTCGCGCCGGTGCCGGCGTCTCGGGACGAACCGTAATGTCCGCCGGCGGCGAACACCTCCACAATGGCATGGCTTTGAACCTCGGGCCTCCGTCTCGGGCGTGTCGGTGGGAGGCGCCCGTGATTACAACTCGTGATAGCGGAGGCGGCCCGACTCATAGAAGACGGGCCGCCTCCGCTATCAAAAGCATCGCGGCAGCAGTTACGCCGTGGCGTGGATCATCTGGGCCACGTCAGCCAGGCCGAGCGATTCGAGCTTGGCGCGGGAGGGCTTGCAGGTTTCCGTGTCCCAGCCGGCCTCGGTGAGGAACTCGGTCTCCAGCGTCTCGGTGTCGAGGCTGAAATCCTTGTGCGGACCCTCGGTCAGCGCCTCGCCGTCGGCGCCGGTGATGCGCGCCGGGACCGGGCGCTGGCGGGGATTGCCGCCCTCGCGCACCTCAAAGGCCATGCGCATGTTGCCGATGCGCTCGCCCGCCTCTAGCAACTCCTCTTTGGTCATATCCCAGCCGTTGAGGTGATTGAGCCACTCGGGGATGTGGGCGGTGTTCGCCGCCATCATGATGAACTGGCACGCCCCGACCGAGTTGACCACATGCATGTACTCCGAGGCGCCCTTGTGGTGGGCGCCGCGGCCCTCCGCCTGGGAGCGGTCACGCACCGCCGGTGGGATAAGGCCGAAGCGGCGGTTGCCCTCGTACTGCGTGTGACGCGCCGGTGTCGGGTCGAGCCGGTAGGTGGTGTGGTACTCCGGCTGCAGCTTCGGATCGTGCATCGGCAGTTCCTGACCGCCGATATGAATCGCGTACTTCTCCGATCCGCGGCCGATCTTCTCCGCGGCGACCTTCACACCATCGGCGAGCAGGTCGCCGATACCCTGGCGTCGCCCCATCATCTCCAGCAGCTTGATCATCGCCGTGGCGTCGCCCCAATGCAGTTCGAGACCGTCGGTGTCCTCCTTGGTGAGGATGCCGTTTTCGTAGCACTCGATCGCGAACGAGATCGTCGCTCCGGCCGAGATCACATCGAAGCCGTACTGGTTGCACAAGTGGTTCGCGTAGATCAACGAGTCGAGATCGTTGATCAAGTTCATCGTGCCGAAGGCGCCCATCGTCTCGTACTCGGGGCGGTGGGTGTGACGCGGGTAGTCGAAGCCCTTGGCCTTGGCCCCCTCGTCCGCCTCCTTCGACTCGGCGCCGCACGCCAGCGGGCAATGCCAGCAGGCGTAGTGCTTCTCCATCTTCTCGTTCACGACCTCACCCTTGAGGCCCGCCACGTCGATGAAGTCCACCTGGCCGACGCCACCCCAGTTCTTCACCGGGGAGTCGCCGTTCTGCGCCGACATCGCCGTGATGCCGGTGGTGCCGAACGTGCGGAAGAAGTCGGCCGTCGGCTTGACAAAGTCGTTCAGGTCGGCGCGCAGAAGCTGGAGGGTTTCCTTGTCCTGGTGGATGATGTTCCGCTTGGTGTTGACGACGATTGCCTTGAGCTTCTTCGAACCCATCACCGCGCCCACACCGGAGCGGGCCGCGAGCCGTCCGCGTTCGTTGCACACGCCGGAAATCAGCGATAGCGTCTCGCCGGCCGGACCGATCAGCGCGACCGAGCACTGCTTGCCTGTCGCCTTCTTGCCGTGCTTGGCCTGAAGCTCGTCCTCGCAATCGATCGCGTCCATGCCCCAATATTCGCCGGCATCGACGATCTCGACCTGATCCTCGTCGATCATGATCATCTTGGGCGAGTCGGCCGCGCCGAACACCATGATGCCGTCCCAGCCGGAGTGCTTCAGCACTGGGCCGAAGTCGCCGCCGCAGTTGGCGTCGCCCCAGCCGCCGGTGAGCGGCGACTTGCACACGACCTGGAACCGCTGGCCGAAAAGCGGTGTGCCAGTGAGCGCACCCGGGAAGATGCCCAACATGTTATCCGGGCCGAGCGGATCGGCACCTTGTGGGATCCGGTCGAGCGCCATGCGCGCCCCGACCCCGTATCCGCCGAGGTAGGTGCGATAGAACTTGTCATCGAAGTGCTCGACTTTGATCTCCCCGGTGGAGAGGTTCACATTGAGCATCTTGCCGTTATAGCCCTTGTCGCCGTTGGTGGTCACGGGGAACTCCTTGCTGCTATCCGCGTGCGCGGTCGCGGAGTGCGAAGCCTCTGTCAATCGCGGGGTGGGGCGTCGCGTGTCGTCGCCAAGGTTGCATATCACCTCACTGAACAAGTCGCAACATGCCGCCACTGACATAACGCCGGCGACATGCCACAAGTTGGGCGTGAGCGTTCAGCCGTCGGTCGTCAGCGTTCGACGGCCGCGCGGTCACGGTCGGTGACTACGACGCGGGGGCAGGCACTGATGGCGAGTAGTCCCGACAGCGACGCGGCGGGCTGATGGCTGAACGCGTACGGCTGGACGCTTACAGATGGACAGTGCCGGCGCGAGGGCATCGAAGGCGGCGCACTTCCCCTCTCATTGTGACAGACTCCGCCGCGAACCGTCGTATCACTCGACGGTGAGGCGGAGAATGCCGTCGGCGATGCACAGCACTCCCAGCAGCAGGACGAAGCTCAGGCCCGTGCCGTCCACGCTCAGCTTGTAGAGCACGATGATGATGCCGGCGATCAGCGCGATTAACCCAGCCCAACGCGAGCGTGTCATACTAGTAGCGTGGACGCATGCATGCCCGCCGGTCAAGTGGCGGCCGTGCAGGGCCGCGCGGACTACCCGTCTTCCGAAGCCGTCGTCCGGCCGCCATCCGGCGGGCCGCCCCTGGCACAGGGTCTGAGAAGCGATTCGGGTCACCCGCGTTCGGGGGTGACCCACCGGCTCGCCCCTATCCCGTGTGGCGGCCGGCCTCTCGTGGGAACGACCCGCCGGGTCGCCCGCGATCCCGTCCACGTCCGCGCGGACGTGCCGGCGGCAAACCGAGCCAGGCCGCTAGCGTTGCACGAGCGTGGATGTGCGCCACGGTTAAACGCTCACGGGCCGGCGGTCGCGTCCCGTCCGATTAGTCGCACGGCCCACCCGTACGGGTGCGTGTTGCTCGCCGGTCCGTTGCGCGCGTACAGTCGTACATGCCAATCACCTTAAGGAAAACGCCATGACCGCACGTCCGCCGCGGCGCGCCGCCGCGCTCGTCCTGCTCGCGCTGTGTGTGTCACTCGCGGCGTTCGCCGGGGCCGGATCTTCGGGCGTGGCGTCCCCGCGAGTGCGCGCCGAGGTCGACGAGAGCGCGGACGCCGCGCGAGGGTCCCCGATATTCGCCGCCTATACGATTCTGCTCGATCAGTTTTATCAGCCGCCCGATCCGGGCGCGCTGCTCCACGCGGCGTGGGAGGGGGCGGTGATGGCGTTGGTGCGGGCGGGATATCAGCAGGACCCGCCACCGGCGCCGGCGATACCTGACGACCGCGTGGGCGGCTGGATCGCGTTCGCGACAGCGTACCCGTCGCTGGTCGCGGTGGCGCCGCCTGATCTCGATGGGGCGACGCTCGCGATCGCCGCGATCGATGCGATGGCGGTCAGCCTGTCCGAACCGAACACGGCGCTCTTGCTGCCAGCGACGCGTGATGCCCTGATGGCATTGCTTAGTGACGATCCGACAGGGCGGGGCGTCGGTGCGATGATCGCTTCGTTGCCACCGTGGGTTGTGACCGAGGTCGCTCCCGGCGGGCCGGCAGAGCGGGCGGGGCTGCTCGGTGGTGACGAGATCGTGGCGATCGATCAGGTCGATGTCACACGCGGGGGGCGGGACCAGTTCGATCGCGCGATTGGCGGAGCGGACGGCACGCCCGCGCGAATCACGTTCGAACGACCCGGCGCCGGCCGCCTTGTGACCGATGTGACCCGTGGTCCGTTTCAGTTTCCGTACCTCCAGTCTCGGGTGCTGGCGGACGGCTCGGGTTACGTCCGGTTGCGGTCGTTCCCCACGTATCTGGCGCGAGAGGACCGGCGTCCGACCATGATCGATGCGCTGGATGGCTCGCTCGCGGCGTTTGAGCGTCAGGGTGTCACACGCTGGATCCTCGACCTGCGCGACAATCCCGGCGGCGACTTTCGTACCCTCAACGCCGTGATCGGGCGTTTCTTGCCGGGGAAGGCGACCCACGTCCTCACGGATGCACGCGGAAACCGGGGTGAGGTCGTTGCGCCGATAGCGGCCCCGGCGGCGCGTATTCCGTCGGTCGTGCTAATCAATGAGGGCACCGCCGCCGCCGCCGAGACCCTTGCCGCCGTTTTGCAGCGCCAGGGCCGCGCGACCGTTGTTGGCAGCCCCTCGGCCGGCGTCGGCACCGTGCCGCGGGCGTTCGCGCTGGACGGCGGCGCCGTGCTCTTGGTCGCGGTGGCCGAGATGCGCGCTCCCGACGGCGCGGTGATCGGGCGCGTCGTGCCCGATATCGACGCGGCCGATCCGCGCACTCTGGCTGGTGATGCGTCTGGCCGGGATCCCGCGTTAGCGGCTGCTGTGGTTGCGGTGCGCGCGATGGCGCTGGTAATGCCGCCAGCGGCTGGCGCTATCACTGCCGTCAGGGCGCCGCCGGCGCTGGCGCTGGCGCTGCACTTGCCGCCGGCGGATGAGGTGACAGCGCTGGGATTCCAGTCTATATTGCTCGGTGAGATGGTCGCTCACGATCCTTTGACCTGGGCCGCACGTCTTGGACCCGTGGAGGATGCCGGCGCACGGATCGCGGCGGCGCGGGAGCACGGATGGCAAGGCGGCGTCACCCGGTACTTTGGGCCGCCCCCCGGACCCACCGCGCCGGTACTCGCCACCACCATCGATTCCTACGCCTCCGAGGCCGGCGCCGCCGCCGCGATGGCGACGGTCGAATCCCCCACGCTCCGACGATCCTTCCTGGCTCCGCCGCGGCTCGGTGACGTCAGTGAGGCGTACCGAGGGATCTGGTTAAACGACGGCGCGACCGTCCTGGTATGGCGCGGTGGCCGTGTCGTGGTCACGGTGTCGTATGCGGCGGCGCCGGGGTCGGACGTGCCCGCGGCCATGGCCGCGGTCGCCCGGTCGATAGACCGCCGTCTCCGGGCCAACCCGCCGCCAGTGGAACAGCCACTCGTGATCCTCCCGTGAGCACGGGCACGCGAACATCCGAACGCCGCGCCCGCCCGCGGCGCCCGAGGGTCCGGCGCCCACAACCGGCGGCCGCGCGGTGTGGCGTTTGGGTTCCCATGCGGTGGTCGCCGCGTGACCGTCCGCGTACCCCCGATCCGCGAGTCGCGCGTCACGTCGCGCCGCCCCGGGGGAACGCCTTGAATCTGGGTTGGCGGATTCAGAATCCGCGCGGTCGCGGGTAACACGTCGCGGAGAGGCGCGACCGGGTGGGGGTTGGGCGGCGTGTTCAGCGCAGATATCGACCGAACCACTCGAGAGACCGCCGCCAGGCGTCCTCTGCCGCGTCATTATCGAACGAGTCGCCGGTGTCGTTGAAGAAGGCGTGGCCGGCGTCGCGGTAGACGACCGTCTCAACCGTTTTGCCCATCTCCCGCAACTCGCGTTCGAGCTGTTGCACGGCGTCGGGCGGCATCCACGCGTCACGCTCGCCGAACAGACCCAGCACGGGCGCTTCAAGCTTGCTGCATTCCGGTTGACCACCGGGGAGGACGCCATAAAAGTCGATGCAGGCGGCGATGTGCGTGTTGCGGCAGGCGGCAAGTAGCGCCAGTCCGCCGCCCAGACAGAACCCGACCACGCCGATCTTCCCGCTGGACATGGCATTCAGCCGGAGGTAGTCAACCGCACCGTCAAGGTCGCGCGTCGCCTCGTCACGCTTCATGTCCAGCATCAGCTTGTTGGCCTCGTCCGGCTCGGTGGTGGAGCGGCCGTGGTAGAGGTCGGGCGCGAGCGCGAGATAGCCTTCCCGCGCGAATCGGTCAGCGACATCCTTGATGTGCGGTACCAGTCCCCACCACTCCTGAATCACGATTATGCACGGCGAGCGATCGAGGGTGTCCGGGACAGCGAGGTAGCCCTCGGATTGCCCGCCATTCGCGCTGTATTTCACCATTTCACCCACGTCTGCGTTCCTCCGTATCGCGCGCTATGTCGGGCATCAGCTTATGCCAGCACGCGCCGCCGCGCCACGCCGCGCCGACCGGATTAGAACCATCCGCTGCAAAAGTAGGCGGCGTGGTAGAGCGGGCCGGAAAAGCTTTATCCCATTGGTCATACTGTCGCGCGCAAGATGTGCATACAGTCATATCACGGCAAGAGTCTCAACAGGCGCCGGGCAGCTCACCCGCCCTGCCGCTGCTAAACCCAAACATGGACGCCCGTCTGTTGCGGGCAAAGGAGCGCGCGATGTTTATCTTGAAGGCTTGCACCCGTTGCCGAGGAGACCTCAACTCGGGGCTGGATAACGAGTTCACCTGCATCCAGTGCGGGTACGAGTTGAAGCCGGATGAGCGGGTCCGCTTGGTGGCGAGAATTCAGATGACGCGCCGCGCCGTCGGCGCCAGCGTGGCGGCGTAGGGCGACGGTTCGAAATACCGTGATCATCGCTCGGCTCTCGTTGGGGGCGATTGGTCATTATGGAGATGCTAGAATGTACAAGTGCGTGATTTGCCACTTCGAGTCCGAGCTGGATGATGTGATCGCACCGGCGTCGAACGGCCGGTGCGTGTGTCTGCGCTGCTTCGCCCGTGAAACAGATACCGCCTTGCCGATGCCCAAGGATCTCCGCCGGGACGTTAGTTCCGCGCTCGCCAGCCTGCCTGCCACTTGGGCGTAAGACCGAGCCACATGAAGCGGCCGGTCTGGACTGATGGCGGGTGTCCCCGCGAAACCCCACCGGTGGGCGCCATGGTCGGGCGGTCGCCGGACGAAGCCTGTTTCGGTGAGCAGAGGTATCCGTGAGAGTCTCTCCCCGCCGGCAGCCGTATATTTATCAGGAGACATCGCCCCGAGCACCACGGCGACTGCATGGATGGAAAAGGGCGCCGGCGGGGACCATCGCGGCGGTTGTCGTCGTTCTTTGTGGCGCGGTTTTGGGCCACGGTTTTGCGAATCGTGCGGCAACCACGACCGGTTTACTCGCTCCTCTCAATGTTGCCGGCGGATTCCCCGTCGGTACGGCCTCCGAGTCCCGTGTCCGGCCTGAAACCTTGTCTCCCACTCCGATGCCGGTTGTCTATCGCGCGGTCGTGGTGGATGGATGGCTACAGGAGACGGCTGCCATGGATGCCGGCCGCCCCGTCGGTCCGGCGCACGAACGCGTGGAAGCTGACCCAATGTGGTCGCCTGATGGGCACCGGATCGCTTTCGTTTCAAACCGGGATGGCTGGTTCCATCTCTACGTGATGAATGCTGATGGCGACGATGTGCGCCAGATCACGCGCGGGGATTTCCACGTCCACGCACCCGCCTGGTCGCCGGACGGGGCATGGATCGCCTTTCACTCTGAGCGTGACGCCAATCGGAGTCAGATTTTCGTTGCACCGGCAGACGGGGGTGAACCGCGGCAGATCACGCGCGGCCCGGGCGGGGGCCGTCAGCCGGCGTGGTCGCCGGATGGCGCGCAACTGGCGTTCGTGCGTGCGCGGGCCGGTGTGGCGGACCTATTCGTCGTCGATGTGACCGGCGGCGAACCCTGGCAGCTCATGTCCGACGCCGGCTGGCGCACCGATCCCGCGTGGTCCCTGGCTGGTGACCGTATCGCCTTCGCCATGTTCCTCGGGGACCGGTGGAGAATCGCGGTCGCTGGGCGAAGCGGTGCGGCGGCCTGCACGGTGTACGAGGGTCCGAACGCGAGATTCCCGGCATGGTCGCGGGACGGCAATCAACTCTCTTTCACCTCGTGGGAAGACGACAACCCACGGGTTCTGGTCATACCCATGACTGACGCGAGCATCTGCGCCCCAAGCGGACTCACGGGCGGTGACATCGCATCGCCGTGACCATCAAGGACGATGGCGGCCCTCAGACGTGGTACGCTACAGGTCGGGTGGGATCGACCGCTCGTGTCGCCCGCGCAACCTGGAGGTCCACGGATGTTTCAGCGGATTCTTGTGCCGCTCGATGGCGCTGGCGAACCTTCCCCGGCGGTTCCGGTCGCGGCGGCTCTCGCCGAACGCTTGGGCGCGTCCCTTCTGCTGCTCGAGATGGTGCCGACGGCCGGCTCGCGGTTGGGACTCGCGGCCGATGTTGCCAGCGGAGCGCTCACGGATCCGTCCTCTTATGGCGCCGAGGTTGTGGCGCGTACCAGGGCCGCCGAGGGGTACGTGGCGGCCCTCGCGGAGGAGCTGGCCGCGCGAGGGCTTGACGTGCTGTACTCGGTGGGGACCGGCAGCGAAAGCGCGGGCGTGATCGAGGCCGTGCGCGCCGAGAACATCGATTTGGTCGTCATTGCTGGTCACGCGCGTTCGGGCTTGGGACGCTTGTTTGGTGGCAGCGGGATTGACGATATTCTGCGAGACGCTGGCGTACCCGTGTTGGTCGTACCCGCGTCGTAGGGGCACGCTGCTGATTCGCGCTTTCCGCGCGAGGTTCGTGCTGGCGTTCACAGACTCGGCGCGGTACTCTTGAGTGGTGAAAACGACACGCCAGGCGAGCGTCAAGTCGGCGCACATCATCGGTCAGCCGCCGGTCGAGCAACCCCTCCCGCCCGCGCACACGGATCCGGAATTCCGCACGCTGCGCGCCCTGGCAGAGGTGGTCGAGGGCAGGCCAAAGCCGCGTACGCCGCTCGACGCGCTTCAATACGTCGTCGATCTGGCGCGTGAGATGACGTCGGCGCGGTACGCGGCGCTTGCCGTCTCCGACGAGGATGACCGGACCGAGGGGTTCGTCACCAGCGGCCTGACAAAGGCCCAACTTCGCGGACTGAAGGTTCCGCCCCAGGGGCACGGTCCACTGGGTAGCCTCCGCACCGACGGCCGGCCGGTGCGCTACAGCAACCTCGACGCCGCCAAGAATGCCTTCGGGTTTCCCCCCAAGCATCCGACGATGACCACGTTGCTGGGTGTGCCGATCTGGGTGCGCGGTGCAGTGCGCGGCAGCCTCTATGTGACTGACCGTGACGGGGGTGAACCGTTCACCGACGACGATGAGTCAATGTTGCTCGTGCTCGCGCGTCATGCTGGCGGTATCGTGGAGCGCGACTGGTACTGAGCAGCCGCCCTCTGAGGCGCATGACATGCGACCGGGTCACATCCGTGATCCGCGTCCCGTGTCGCCGGTGCGTGGGCGCTGGCGTCTCAAACCCATTGGGACGGCCGCTCGCGGGATAGCCGGCGAGTGCGGCTCGGGAATCCAGCGGCAGCCGTGTACCGGACGGCTGGCCTAAACACCCGTCGCCGGTGCCCACGATCGTGCGTGATTGGATGGCTGACTCTTGGACGAGTGCACGCGGGCCGCGCGACGCCCGCTGACGGCGTGCGCTGGTCGGGCAATCTGTCTGGACGGCCCCCCGCGCCGTCGCTATACTTGAAGTCGGCCTCACTCGCGAGGCGTGCCCCAGCATGGAGACTCTTGTGGCAAAACGCTCTCGCTCCGCCCGCCAGCGCGCGCCCGCGCACGGCCGCCGCGATGCCGGTATCACGGCGCCGGAAGGCTCGACCATCATCTCGGCTCCCACCGAGGCGACGCTGCCCGCGATTCCTGTCAGTCCTAGCCCTGCCGCGCCGGTGAGCACCAAGATCACCATGACCGACTACGGCTACGTCGTCGGCGAGTTGCGCCGCATTGCCGCGCTCACGTTGCTAATCATGGTGCTGCTGGTGGTCCTGTGGCTGGTGCTGCGCTAGGTGACGGCGGTGGCCGGTCGATCAGAGCGGGCACAGTCGGGCGATCGGGTGGGTTCGGAACGGAAGGCGCCGGATGCACAATGCACGGGATGCGGGTTTGGCCCGTGTCGCCTGTCATGGCTGATGACTTCTCGCCGCTCCCGGCCAGCGGTACTGATGCAGTGGGACTCTAGGGTCACACGCCGGGGTTAGTGCTTATCTCCGGCCGGAGCAAGTACGAACATCAGCTCCGCCTCCGCGGCAACGTGGCCGTCCACCAAGGCCCGCCCCCGACCCTTGCCGGCGTTGCTCCGCACCCGCGTTAACTCGACCTCAAGCCGCAGGCTGTCACCGGGCACGACCTGCCGGCGAAACCGTACGCCATCGATACCGGCGAAGAATGGGATTGAGCCGGCGTGCTCGGGGCGGCTGAGCAGGGCGACCGCCCCGACCTGTGCCATCGCCTCGACGATCAGGACGCCAGGCATCACGGGTTGGCCGGGAAAATGGCCCTGGAAGAACCAGTCGTTGAACGACACCTGCTTGAGGCCGACCGCGCCGGTTTCCGTCACGTCGAGGACGCGATCAACCAGCAGGAACGGATACCGGTGCGGCAAGGTCGCGAGGATCCGTTGCGGGTCCCACATGGCGGTTGCTCCGGTCGTGCTATAGGCCCGCGCTGTCCCGGCCGGCGACTGACCGGATCGTCACTCACGCGGCGCCTCCCACCCGGGACGGCCCCGGCCCATTTCCATGAAGGCGTCCACCACATGATCGGGCAGGGGGATGTCGCCCGGCTCGCACTCTTGCTCGCGGTCCATGGCGTGGTAGTCGCTGCCGCCGAGCGCGAAGATACCGAGGCGCGCTGCCATGGAGCGCAGCTCCTCCACCTGATCAGCGCTGTACCGGCGGTAGTAGACTTCCATGCCGGTGAGACCCGCGGGTATGAGCGCCGCGACCTCACGCTCGACCTCGCCGATGTACGTTGGATGGGCGACAAAGGCAAGGCCGCCGGCCGACCTGATCAACTCTATCGCTTGCGTCGGTGTCATCTTCTCGCGCTCGGCGTAGGCCGGCCCATTGCGGCCGATGTACCGATCGAACGCTTCGTCGGTGCTGGCGACATGACCGGCTTCGACCAACGCCTGCGCGACGTGCGGCCGGCCGATAGACGCGTCGCCCGCTATCTCCCGAACCCGCTCCCACGACACCGGCCGGCCGAGCGCGGTCAGCTTCTCAACCATTTCCTGTCCTCGCCCGATACGTCCCTCGCGGAAGCGCGCCAGCTCGGATTGGAAATGCGCGTCATGTTCATCGACCCAGTAGCCGAGAACGTGAATCTCGTTGCCGGGAATATCCGTGCTCAACTCGACACCGGGCACCAGTGTAATCTCGGGGTAGTTCGCGAGCGCCGCGCGCATACCGGGTATGCCCTCGAGCGAGTCGTGATCGGTCAGCGCTATCACCCGCAGCCCATTCCGGTGTGCGATCTCGGCCAGCTCCGCCGGCGTCTTGCGCCCGTCCGAGTGCGTGCTGTGAAGATGAAAATCGCCCTTTGCCCGCATGCCCACTCCTGAGAGGTCACAGACCACAGGTCACAGGGAGAAGCCCGTCACCCTATGACCTATGACCTATTTGGCGTAATCGACGGCGCGGGTTTCGCGCACGACGGTGACTTTGATCTGGCCGGGGTATTCGAGGCTTTCCTCGATCTTCTTACTGACATCGCGGGCAAGGCGCATCGCGCCGAGGTCATCGATTTCGGTGGGCTTCACGATGATGCGGATCTCGCGACCGGCCTGGATGGCGAAGCTCTTCTCGACGCCGACGAAGCCGTTCGCGACGCGCTCCAGAGATTCGAGCCGCTGGATGTAGCGCTCAAGCGACTCGCGCCGGGCGCCGGGCCTGCCCCCGCTGATCGAGTCGGCCATCATCGTGATCAGCGCCTCGATGGTGGTCGGCTCGACCTCCTCGTGATGCGCCTCAATGCAATGGACGACCGGCTCGGGGATGCCGTTCCGGCGGGCGATGTCGGCCCCGATCAGGGCATGGGTGCCCTCGACCTCGTGGTCCACCGCCTTGCCGAGATCGTGCAGGAGGCAACCACGGCGGGCAACCTCGACATTAGCGCCAATCTCGTGGGCGATGATCGCGCCCAACTGCGAGGTTTCGACCGCGTGTTTAAGCTGATTCTGCCCGTAGCTGGTGCGGTACTTGAGCCGGCCGAAGATCTTAAGCACTTCGACGGGTAGGCCGGGGCAGCCCGCCTCGATCGCGGCCGCTTCGCCCGATTCGCGCAACGTCTGTTCGACCTCGCGGCGGGCCTTTTCCACCACCTCCTCAATGCGGGTGGGATGGATGCGACCGTCTTGAAGCAGGCGGGTGAGCGCAATGCGCGCCACCTCGCGGCGCACGGGGTCAAAGCCGGAGAGCGTGACCGCGTCCGGCGTGTCGTCAATGATCAGGTCGCATCCGGTCGCGTGTTCGAGAGCGCGGATATTGCGCCCTTCACGGCCGATGATCCGGCCCTTCATGTCGTCGCTGGGAATGGGAACAACCGTTACCGTCGTCTCGGCCGTGACATCGGTTGTCACGCGCTGGATAGCCGTGGCAAGAATTTCGCGCGCCCGTCGGTCCGCGATTTCCTTAGTCTCGGCCTCGATCGCGCGCAAGCGGCGGTTCGCGTCCTCGCGCACCTCACGCTCGATCTCGGCCATAAGGACGTCGCGCGCCTGTGCCCGGCTCAACTCCGCGACCCGCTCGACCTCGCGAACGCGCGCCTGACGCAGATCTTCGACCTGCGCGCGCACACGCTCCAATTCGGCCTCACGTTCGGTCAGGCCGCGTTCGCGCCGTTCGAAGGCGTCCGACTTGCGATCAAGGGATTCTTCCCGCTGAGCAGTGCGCCGTTCCTGGCGTGTCACCTCTGCCCGCCGCTCGGTCAGTTCGGTGTCCGCCATCGCTCGGAGACGGATCGCTTCTTCCTTCGCCTCGAGCAGGAGTTCTTTCTGGCGGGTTTCCGCTTCGGCCACGATGCGGGCTGCATCGACCCGCGCCGCTTCGGCGTTCCCCCGCGCCGACGGCCGGCTCTTCAGGTAGACGACGGTAGCGATGACCCCAACCACAGCGCCGATGATTAGCACCCCCACAGTAATGAGGAGCATCATGGCGTTTTCTCTCACTTTAATGTCAATGTGCAGGTCCGTTGGGGCGGACTACCAGCCTCATCATAGGTCTGGGTGGTAGGGGTGTCAACGAATCATGGTATAGACATAAGGGTGCACAGGAGTCACTCAATGGTAGTATCACCGCTCGAACAGCCGGCTGACGGTTCATACGCGTGATGCGAGGCAATCGTCGCCGCGCGGAACGCGGCCTAACTGCCGCGGCTTCCGCGACGCGTCCCCGACTCGAAGTGGCGGGATATGGCCAATCTGGTCACGGGCCTGCACCCCGCGCTATTGCCGGGGCGGCATTTCAGTGTCAATCCCACCCTCGCCCGGATGCCAGCGGCGGTAGGCCGGCGGCCACGAATCCGGACCACGATGGGTGTAGGCGGCGTGCAGCACCCGCTCGATTGACAAATCGAAGAGGATATCGTCATTCCCGTGTGTGGTTCCTTGGGCGGCGATTGCGCGGCTGACGGCCGTGCGGCGGTCGGTGTCGTCGACCCGATACGCACGGCCCGTGATATAGAACTCATCGTCCACGTTTTCGGGCGGGAAGGCATGGAGTGCGTACCGGCCGTCTCGGAGGAGATCCCCACACTTGGGAGAGGGGATGACGTAGACATACAGCACACCCTCGACGATGACCGGACAGACCGGATGGAGCCGCGGCCCGCCGTCAGCGCGGACGGTGGCGAGAAAGGCGAGGCCAGGACCGAACTGATACAACAAGTCGCGCCCTGACCGCGCGAGATCAGGGGCAGCGTCCTCGAAGTCCCGCCACGGTACGGCCATCACATTCCCTCACGGCGCCAGGTTGGAACCGCCGGCGCGTGACAAGAGTACGGGGATACGGCTGACACCGGTGTGTCAGCGGTGCGCGCCGCGGGGTACGGGGAGCCGTAATAGATGATCACGCCAGGACGCGCGGACGTGAGTCGCGGGTCCGGGCCAGTGCTCCATTCCGAGGGCGCTGTACGATGACTCCGCGATACCGCGAACCATTGTATCGATGCCGAGCGCCGTCTCGGGGATGGGCGGATCGCGAGCGGTGGCGAT
Organism: Dehalococcoidia bacterium; assembly: GCA_038325665.1. Classification (GTDB taxonomy): domain Bacteria; phylum Chloroflexota; class Dehalococcoidia; order CAUJGQ01; family CAUJGQ01; genus CAUJGQ01. The sequence goes on from JBBQJF010000009.1 coordinate 33,754, forward strand.
ATTGCGTCCGAGGGCCATGCGTGTGTCATTGGGGTCGATACTGCCATCATCGCTTGGGCAGCCGGTACAACATCGCGCTAGCCGTCGCCAGGACCGCGCGCCGTGTTCAGTGTCATGGGCGACCTGACCGAACTGACGGGCATGATCGAGAACCCGATTACATTGCCTTGCTCATCGACTTTTTCCATGACGCGATCGTCGGCGGTTTGGCGGAAGTAGCCGGGGGTGAGTGGGTCGAAGATAACCTCCAAGTAATCGGCTTCGGGGTCGAGCCACACTCTCACCGACTTGGCGGTTCCGGCGGCCATATCGTCGCTCCTCCTTTGATCTGGTCCGTGAGATACGCCGTCACAACGAATGCATCTGCTTCGGCGACTTTCGCAACCACACACAGCCATTTTCCGCCTACTGTGGTCTGCTCATAGAAGCGATAGTACAGCCGGATGTCCGGATCGCTGACAGATTGCCGCACTGACCGCGGTCCGGCAAGCGTTTCCATGATATCGCCCTCCCGCTCCACCATTTCAGGATGTTCTCTGATGTGGGCGAGACGCTCATCGGTGAGACGGATGTGCCGGCCTTCAAAGTCCACCAGTACTTGCACGGAACCTGCCCCGGAACCAATCTTCGACGATTGTCCGCCCGCCGTCTTCAGGTGGGCGGCTTTACGTTGCGGTCCACTCACATTCTGAAGAC
>JBBQJF010000010.1:0-34428 GCA_038325665.1 Dehalococcoidia bacterium
CAACCCACTCATCAGTCTCCTGCTTCATACAGGACGATACCTCGCGACATCACATCCGTGACAAATGAGTCGTGGGCTGCCAACCGTCGTGCGACCTCATCCGGCGTCCGCACCAGGATGTCCAGCGCCATCGGGTGATCGACGGTGGCCGCGAGGCGGGCCGCGACCTCAACAGGGCGTTCCGCCGTCTCGACAATAACAAACAGGTCAATGTCGCTGTCACTGCTCGGCGTCCCGTACGCCTGGGATCCGAAGAGGACGATCTTTCGTGGAGTGCACTCCGCGACGATCTGTCGCACCACGCGTTCGAGCATTGCGGTGGTGGCCGCCGTTGTCGGTTGGTTCGCCTTCACAGTCCCCACTCCCCATCGCCCGATCACGACGCGCTCGTCGGGGAGAGGGCGCGACCCTGGTCGTGCTCGCGCAGGCGGCGGGCGAAGTCGGCGCCGGCGCGGATCGCCTCGGCCATGCTCACCCAGTTCGCCTTCCCCGTGCCGGCGATGTCGAACGCCGTGCCGTGGTCCACCGACGAACGAATAAACGGCAGACCGGTCGTGATCGCGACCGTCCGGTAGAAATCGACCGTTTTGGACGCGACGTGGCCCTGGTCGTGATACAGCGACATCACACAGTCGTAGACGCCCTCGCGGGCGGCATGGAACACGGAATCGGCCGGATGCGGACCCGTGACGTTCAGGCCCTTCGACCGCGCCTCCGCGACCGCCGGCGCAAGCACCTCCGTTTCCTCGTCGCCGAACATGCCCGACTCGCCCCCGTGCGGATTGAGCGCCGCGAGGGCGATGTGCGGTTGGGCGAAGCCGAATCGCTCCATCTGCTGGTGCGCGTGGACGAGCATGTCCACCACCCGTGGGCGGGTGAGGTCGTCGATCGCCTTCCGCAACGACATATGGCGCGTGGCGAAGAAGATGCGCAGCGGTCCGAGCACGAACATCGTTGTTGCCTCGGGGCTGCCGGTGAGCGAGGCGAACGCGCCGGTGTGATCGAGATGCGGCACGCCGCCCGCGCGGAGCGCCTCCTTGTTGATCGGCGCGGTCGCGATCGCTTCGATTTCGCCCGCCAGCGCGAGTTGTGTCGCGCGTTCGATGTATCCGAACGCGGCGCGCCCGGCCGCCCCCTGCACCTTGCCGGTTTCGAGGCCGGCCGGCACATTGCCCAGGTCGATCAGGTCGATGGTTCCCTGCTCGTACACTCCATCCGCCGGGCGTTCAACAACGTTGATCGCGGCAGACACGCCCATTGATCGCGCCGCGCGCTCGATCGCGCCTCGGTCGCCGATAACGAGCGGCCGGCAAACGGCATAGATATCGCCCCCGGCCACGGCCGCAACAACGATCTCCGGCCCCACGCCGGCCGGATCCCCGATGGTGATCGCGATGATTGGGCGCTGGTCCATGACGTGCTCCTCTCGATCAGCGGCGGCGCCATCCACGCGCCCGCGTCCATGCTACCCCGCCAGGGCGCGCCCGGCGAGCGCCGGCCAACAAACGCACGGACAGTCACGGCTCAACCCCCGTGCCGGTCGTATACTGACAGCGAGCGCGGACTCATGCCGGAGAGGATGCCCAACCATGGCGATCAGCGAACAGACCTACGAGCGGGTGGCGCTGGAAGACCCCGAGGGCAAGTGGGAACTCTATTGCGGACAGTTGCGGAGCAAGCCGATCGTGACGTTTGAACATGGCCGGATCGCGTGGAATCTTGGATTCTCAGTCCAGCAACAGCTCGATCTCGGTCAGTACGAGGTGCGGGTCGATGCGGGGCGGACGCGGCGACCAGGAGGTCGATTCTACATACCCGATGTCATGGTTGTGCCGACCGACCTGATCCGACGGATGCTGCGCGAGCGACCGCGGCGACTGGAGGTGTACGACGAGCCGTTGCCGCTGATCGTCGAGGTGTGGTCGCCGTCGACGGGCGAGTACGACGTGGATGACAAGCTGCCGGAGTACCAGCAGCGCGGCGACCTCGAGATTTGGCGCATCCACCCGTATGATCGCACCGTCAACGTGTGGCGGCGCGAACCGGACGGCCGGTACACCGAGACGTTGTATCGCGGCGGTATCATCCGGCTCACCGGGCTGCCGAACGTGTCCGTGAACCTTGATGAGCTTTTCAACCTGTCGTGAGGATAGCGCGATGCCGATCAGCGAACAGACCTACGAGCGGGTAGCGCTCGAAGACCCCGAGGGCAAGTGGGAGTACTATTGCGGACAATTGCGGAGCAAGCCCGGAATGACGACGCGACATAACCGAATCGGGTGGCGGTTGGGCTTCTGGCTCCAACAGCAGCTCGATCTTGAGCAATTTGAGGTGCGCGTCGACGCGGGCCGTGCCCGTCGCCCCGGCGTGAGTTTCTCTGTTCCCGACGTGATGGTCATTCCGACGCCGGCCGTGGAGAGGATGGAGCAGGACCATCCAAACCGGCTGGAAGTGTATGTCGATCCCTTGCCACTGATCGTGGAGGTTTGGTCCGCGTCGACCGGCGGCTACGACGTGACCACCAAACTGGAAGAGTACCGACGCCGCGGCGACGCGGAGACTTGGTTCATTCATCCCCGAGACCGCACGCTGACGGCATGGCGACGGCAGCCGGACGGCAGCTACACCGAATCGGTCCACACCGGCGGCGCCATGGAGCCGGTCGCGCTGGCGGGCGTGCGAATCGACCTGGATGCGTTGCTCGCCTAGTCTGCCGCCGCCCCGACCGGTAGGCTGGCATCGCGCGGCAGACTCGGACGGGCGGCAAACAGCCAGAAGATTGAGCCGAGTCCTGCCAACACCGCCAGCACGGTGAAGCCGGCGCGGTAATTGCCGAGCCGGTCGGCGAGAATTCCGGCAACCAGCGGCCCGGCGACCATCCCCACCGTCATAATCATCGATGAAAATCCCATGATCGTCCCGAACGAGCTTCTGCCGAAGTAGTCAGCGCGAATCGCCTGCATCAGCGGTCCGCGCATCCCCCATGCCAACCCGTGCATCACCGCGAACACCAGCACCATCCACAACGACGTGGCGTAGGCGAGCAGTAGGAGCGCGGTCGCATGACCGGCCATGCACACGATCACGATCAGCCGCTTGCTGAACCGGTCGCCGAGGATGCCGCCGCTGACCTGGCCGACCATACTCGATGCGGTCACCACGGCGACGATTGCCGCGCCACGGGTCACTGAGTAGCCCATGCTCTCCTTGAGATGCACGATCAGGTGGACCATCACGGCCGACACCACCAGCAGCGCCGAGGCGTGACCAAACGAGATGAACCAAAAGGCGCGCGTCCGCAGCGCTTCCCGCGTGGTGAAGTCGCGACGCGACCGGGTCGCGGCGCTTGGCCGGTTCGCCGGCTGCTCCAGGTCGCCAGATCGGGCCGGACCACTCCCGGCCGGCGCGCGATCGGGTTGGTCGCCGTCGGGTAGGAGGCCGTACTGCTCGGGTGTATGACGCATGACGGTCGTGAGCGGTAGTCCGACCGCGATGATCAGCAAACCGGAGGCGAACGCCGTCGGCCGCCAGCCATAGGCGTTCATCGACCAGGCAACCAGCGGCGCAAGCAGCCCGCCGATGCCCATGCCGGTTGACATGATGCCCATGGCCGTCGCCCGTCGCCGCTCGAACCAGTTCACCAGCGTGACGGTGATAGGCAGAAACCCGCCCAAGCTCGTCCCGACCGCGATGCAGAGGAAGGCCAGATAGAACGTCATGATCGAGTCGAGCCGGCTAAACAGCATGAATCCAGCGCCAAACAGCGCGATCCCGATGCGCATCACGGCCCGCGGGCCGAACCGATCGAGAAGCCAGCCTTGCAGCGGCCCGAGCAGACCGCTTTCCATCTGTTGGAGCGAAAACGCCCCAGAAAAGATCGTCTTGCTCCAGCCAAAATCGGCTTGCAGCAAGACGACATAGGCGCCGTAGGAACTCGACAACAGCGCGCCCTGGAGCGCCTGAATACCCATGCCGGCCGCGACGATCAGCCAGCCGTAATAAACCCGGCGCACGCGCCGGCGAACTCGGTTTGCGGTGAGCAGCACGGGATGACCCCTGGGACGGTGTGCGTCGGACCCATCCTAACACGCCGGCGCCCAAGGCTCCCTGTTCGCGGTGGACGGTCGTTCGCACGCGCACCCGGTTCGGCTCCGCGTGGTGTGGCGCGTCGCCGGACCTGGGCCACCCGACGCCGGCCGATTAATCTCGCCGTACCGGTCGCCCGGATGGGGTTCGCCGCCTCCGGTCGTTGTTGCCACCGGTTGCACCTACATGTACGCTCAACGAGGAGCAAGCGAAACCGCGTCCGTGACCGAGCAAAGTGTCCGCGTCAGGCCAGGGTAGGCAGTCAGCCGTCAGCGACCGCTCGCCCACGCACAGCGCCGCGACGGGGGCGCTGCTGGCTCGGTATCCTGATGGTTTACCGGCGGGCTAATCGCCGTGGACCACTGGCTGAACGCGCAGGGGTCAGATTCGCGGACGCCATCCCGCGGATCCCGCGCCGGGAACGCGCAAGCGAAAGGGTCGTGCATCACATGTCGTCGCGAAGGTTCATCGTCGCCGCGATCGGTTTCCTCGTGGTCGTGACTGCCGCCTGTAGCGGTGATGGGGAGAAGGAGACTTTCATCGCCCGCGACGAGCTGGGCAAGGACGGCCGCCTCAATATCGTGACCACCGTCGCGCCGCTGACCGACATCGTTCGCAACATCGGCGGCGACCGCATCAACCTGTTTGGCATCATTCCCGATGGAACCAACTCGCACACGTTCGAGCCAAAGCCGTCCGACGCCAAGCGCCTCGCCGCGGCCGATCTCGTGATCGTCAACGGTCTCCAACTTGAGGAACCGACCCTGAAGCTGGCCGAGGCCAACCTCCGCTCCGGCGCCGAGATCAAAAAGCTCGGCGACAACACCGTCGCGGAGGGTGATTGGCTATTCGACTTCTCCTTTCCCAAAGAGGACGGCAAGCCGAACCCGCATTTGTGGATGAACCCGAAATATGCCCTCAAGTACGCCGAACTCTCGCGCGACTGGATGGCGGCGAGAGATACGAAGAACGCGGACTACTACCGCTCCAACTTCGAGAAGTACAAAATGGTGCTGGACCGGCTGGACCGTGCGATCCGCGAGGCCGTGCAAACCGTGCCGGAGAAGAACCGCCGGTTGGTCACCTACCATGACTCCTGGGCATACTGGGCGCGCGAGTACGGCTGGACCGTGATCGGCGCCGTGCAACCGTCCGACTTCAAGGAGCCGCGACCGCGGGAGGTGGCGGCGGTGATCGACCAGTTGAAGCAAGAGCAGGTTCCGGCCGTCTTCGGCAGCGAGGTTTTCCCGAGCAAGGTGTTGCAACAGATCGCCCGTGAGAGCAACGCGAAGTTCATCGACAAGCTCAGCGACGACGCCCCTCCCGGAGCGCCCGGGGACCGGAATCACACCTTTGTCGGCATGATGGTGTACGACATGGAGATCATGCTGACCGCCCTGGGCGGCAATGCCAACGCGCTGAAGGACATCGACCCGAGTCTGGTGTACAAGCGATGATCGATGAGCGGGATCGGGAGGCCGGCGTGGTTGACTATCCAGGAGGTCGAGTGGGCGCGAGGGACGGCTCGACTGTTTCGCCCCATCCGGTGTCACCACCGCCGCTGGCGGTCGAATTCCACGGGGTCACACTCGGGTACGATCGCATCGCGGCGGTCGAGAATGCCTCACTCACCCTTCGCCAGGGCGCGTTTGCCGGCATCGTCGGGCCGAGCGGCGCGGGCAAGACCACGCTGCTTCGCGCGATGCTCGGCGGTGTGCCGCGTGTTCAAGGCCGCGTGTGTGTGCTCGGCCAAGAGGTGCGTCCCGGCCGGCCGGGTCCCGGCATTGGCTATGTCCCCCAACTCCAGACCGTGGACTGGAATTTCCCGGTGACGGTCGATGAGGTCGTGTTGCTCGGCCGTGCGATGCATTCAGGACCGTGGCCGTGGCCGCGACGCACCGACCGGCGTGAGGTGTCGCGGGTGCTCGACCGGCTCGGCATCGGCAGCCTCGGGCGGCGGCACATCCGCGAGCTGTCGGGTGGACAGCAGCAGCGGGTGTTCCTTGCCCGTGCCCTGGTGGCCGGCCCGCGCATCCTCCTGCTGGATGAGCCGACCAGCGGTATCGACATCAAGACTCGTGACGAGGTGCTGCATCTGCTAAGCGAGCTGAACGCCGACGGTGTGACGATCGTGCTCACCACCCATGAGTTGAACGCGGTGGCCGCGCACCTGCCCGAGGTGATCTGCGTCAACCGTGCGATCATTGCATGCGGGCCGCCGGATGAGGTGTTCACGCCGGATGTACTGCTTCGTACCTACGGCGCCGAGATGCAAGTCGTGCGCCAAGACGGCTTCCTACTCGTCGCCGACGCCGCGCCTCATGGGTTGCGCGACCTGCTGCACCGTCACGGCGCCGACGATCCCTTGCATCGTCATCCGCTGGCCGGGATCGGGAGCAGGGAACAGGGAACCGGGAGGCAGGTGTGAGCACTCCGAGAGACTGCCCGCTCGTGGGTCTCCGACGATCGTGGACGGTTGCTGGCTGCCGGCGCGCGGGGTATGCCCATGTTTGACGCGTTTCAGTATGAGTTCTTCTGGCATGGGTTGATCGCGGCGACGCTGGTTGGGGCGCTGTGCGGGTTGATGGGGGTGTACATCATCCTGCGTGGCATGAGTTATATCGGCCACGGACTTTCGCACTCGGTGTTCGGCGGCGCGGTAGTCGCGTACTACCTCAACGTCAACTTCTACCTCGGCGCCGGTCTGTGGGGGTTCATCTCGGCCATGCTTATCGACGCGACGGCGCGACGGCGGCGAATCGGGGCGGATGCCGCGATCGGGGTCATCACCACCGCCAGCTTCGCGTTCGGTATCGCGCTGATCTCGCGTGGCCGCAGCTTCACCCGCAACTTCGAGGCGGCGCTGTTCGGTAATATCCTCGGCGTGACGCTTGGGGATATCACCCTGATCGCGGTGGTGACGGCGACGGTGATGGTCGCGGTGCTGTTCGCCTACAAGCAACTCTTGTTCACGACCTTCGACCCCGAGGTTGCTCCGGTGTACGGCGTGCCCACTCGCTGGGTCGATACCGGCTTTTCGCTGGCGCTGGCGGCCACCATCGTCGTGTCGATGAACGTGGTCGGCGTCACGTTGATTGCGGCGGCAATCGTCGTACCGCCGGTGATCGCGCGTCTGCTCACGGACAGCTTCGCCCGCGTGCTGGTGATCTCGACCGGCGTGGGTGCCCTCACCGGCTTCTGCGGCATGTGGGTGAGCTACCAACTCAACGTCGCCTCCGGCTCAGCGATCGTGCTGTTCGGCGCGACGCTGTTCGTCGTCACGCTTGCCGTCACCAGCCTGCGCCGCTCACTCAGCCCCGGCATCCGTCTGGCGCCATCGGCGCCGCTTGGCAGCCCCTCGACGGCAGGCGACCTCTTCGACTGAGCGGCGGCGGGCCTCCTCTCGCGGGAATCATCCGCGATACGGCCCATACAGTAGGGCGAGCAATAGTACGGTGAACGAGCCGCAAAGACGCGAAGGACGCGGAGGCGGCGCGGAGCGATGGAAGGGGGTAGGCTTCCCCGGTAGGTTGTGGAGCGGGCGGCGCTCCGGGTAGAGCGGCGACACATTCGTGGGGATCTGCGGCTGACCAACCACGGCGAGTCCTCCCGGCGCCACGGTCCCGCGACGGGCCGCCGGCAGCAGGCCGCGCGTTTCACCCGTCCACGTTCGCGCCGAGTATATACCGCACGCATTCGCCCATGCCCCCGGCCAGACGTGGACAACGGCGATAGCGGAGCGGCCGTCGCCATCCGCACCACGCTCGCGGCGCGGCCACCGCTCCGAGACGGTCGGGCTTGGTTGTCCCCGGTCGACCACAATGGCGAGCGCGGAAAATACTCGACACAAACTCTGAACCTCACACATCGCTTCCCGGCGCGCGGCGCGCGTATAATCCCGCTGGAATTGGGCCGTTGACGAGAGTGAGACACGGATGGCACGCGGGGCGCGCACACCCGCCAACATACCGGTCGAAGCCCGCGGCGCGCGCTGTGGCCGGTGCGGCGGGGAGTTACGTCCGGGCTACCGGCTACGTGGCGGGGCGCTGCGCTGCCTGCACTGTGCCTTGCGCCACCCGCCACTCGTGCGGCGCTCGTTGGTCACCGCGCTGATCGTCGGTACGGTCCTCACCGCCATCAACCAGGGTGGGCGATTCATCGACGGCGACGTCGATCTCGGCGTCCTGCTGCGGATGGGCCTTACCTACTGCGTGCCGTTCATCGTCTCCACCTCCGGTGCACTCGGCGCGGCCCGCCGCGATGGCCCGCCGCCGGCCGAGCGCTGACCGGCCCCCGTCGCCCGGTGTGCGAGCCGGCGCGGCATGCCATGAATCGCGCATGGCGCTCGCGCGGTCGATTGACTACCGTGGTGGAGCACGGCGGGCACCCGGAACGTCGCGCACGAGCCGCAAATAACCATCCACGGAACGAGTGAACCGCGGAGGACGCGGAGAGCGCGGAGGAGTCGAGGAGAGAAGGAATGGGGCGAGAGGTCCGCGCTCGGTCATATTCTTGACTCCTCCACGCGTTCTCCGCGTTCTCCGCGTCTTTGCGGTTCACTCCTCCCCGCTAACTTCACCATCTTGCATCCGCCGGAGCAACCACGCGTGACGCGTCGACAATTGGCGCTCGCTGTCTACGTGCCCACGTTTTTTCTCGCCTTTGGCCAGGGCGTGATCCTGCCGACCATGCCGCTGTACGCCACGGAGTTCGAGCCGTCGCTCAGTCTTGTCGGCATTGCCGTCGCGGCGTTGGCCTTCGGTACGATGCTCGCGGACATTCCGGCGGGGATGTTGCTCGACCGTGTGGGCCGGCGGCCGATGATGCTCGCCGGCACGGTCATGGTAGCGCTGTCATCGGTCGGCCTCGCGGTCGCGCAGACATTCCCCGAGTTGATCGTCTACCGGCTGGCCGGCGGGGTCGGCGCGGCATGCTGGGGTATCTCGCGACTCGCCTTCATGACCGATGTGGTGCCGCCCGCGCTGCGCGGTCGCAGCCTCTCGACCTTCGGCGGCCTCCAACGAATCGGGACATTCGTCGGGCCGGTCACGGGTGGTCTGGTCGCCAGCCAGTTCGGCCTGCGGGCATCGTTCGTGCTCGCCGCCGCGCTGGCCGTAAGCGCGACCGCGATCTCGGCGCTGTTCGTGCCCGAGACGCGCGCCCCCGCGACTGTCGCGGCGCGGCAGCGGTGGCGCACGCTCGGCGTGGCGATGCGAAAGCAGTGGAAGGACGTACTCGGCGCCGGTTCGGCCCAGATATTCGCGCAGATGATCCGCTCGGGGCGGCAGATTATCGTCCCGCTGTACGGCGCGCACGTCATCGGCCTTGATGCCGCCGCCGTCGGCACGATCATCAGCATCTCGGCGATCATCGACATGTCGCTGTTCGTGCCGGCCGGCATGTTGATGGACCGGCTTGGGCGCAAGTATGCCTCGATTCCCTCATTCCTGGTGATGGCCGCCGGCATGGCGCTACTGCCCCTGACTGACAGCTTCACCGGTCTGCTGGCGGTGACCGCCGTGATCGGCCTGGGAAACGGTCTCGGCTCGGGCACGATGATGACGCTGGGCGCCGACCTCGCGCCACGCGAGGCCGCGGGCGAGTTTCTCGGCTTGTGGCGATTCGTCGGCGATGCCGGCCAGATGGGTGGCCCCTTGATCGTCGGCAGCACCGCCGACCTCGTCGGATTCGGCCCGGCCGCGCTCGCGCTCGCCGGTATCGGCGTACTCGCGGCCGGGACCATTTACTTCGCCGTGGCGGAAACGCTGCGGCCGCCGCCCACCTCCGAACCGATGGCCACCCCACGGCGCCACTCGGGGTAGCCGCTTCGGCCCAGCGTGGGGACAGATAGCGCCGGCCGCCGAGTATTCGACAGGTGTGAATGACCGACCGCCGCTGACGGTGATGCCTTGACGCGCTACCCCCGCGTACTTACTCTCGTATCCAGCAGTTCCCGTGTATATGGAGGAGGGGATATCAGATGGCGCTATCGTGGACTCGGGTCAGTCGCCGGCGGGCGCTGACGGCCGCGGGCATGGGCGGCGCGGCGATGGCATTCACCGCGGCGTGCGGCGGTGGGGCAAAGGATGAGCCGTCGAGCGGCGTCGCCGCGCCGGCAGCGGGCGCGAGCGGCCAGCAGGCGGGCGCGCCCGCCAGGCCCACCGGCCAGCCCCGGATGGGCGGCACGCTCAAAGTGATCCATTCCACCGATCCGCCCACGTTCGATGTCTACGCTAATACGTCGTTCGCGATGTTTGACTTCCTCAGCCTGGTATACAACCGGTTGCTGCGGTTCAAGACCGGCGCCGACGTTGATCCGGGAGCGTTGACGGTGCGCTCCGACCTCGCTGATATTCCCGAACAGCCGGACAAGACGACCTATGTCTTCAAGCTGAAACCCGGCATCAAGTGGCAAAACGCCGGGGCCGTCGCCGGCCGGCCGCTAGTGGCGGAGGATGTGGTCTACTCCTTCACCAAAGCCCAGGCTGGTGTGAACAAGAGCGGCTTCACCCAGATGACGAAAATCGAAGCGCCGGACAATTCCACCGTCCGCATCACCCTGTCGGAGCCGAGCGCGCCGTTCCTCAACCGGCTGGCGAGCGTGTACAGCTTGGTCACGCCCAAAGAGATCGAAAGCAACATGAAGGATACGGCGATCGGCACTGGTCCGTTTGTGCTCAAGAACTACCAGAAGAACGCGAGTGCCAACTTCGTCAGGAATCCTGACTATTTCGAGAAGGGTCAGCCCTATCTCGACGGCATCGAGTACCTGATCAGTATCGATAACTCGGCCCGGCTGGCGGCGGTGCAGAGTGGTCAGGCGCATGTCAATGTCTATCCCTTCACCCCGGCCGAGGCCGAGCAGATCAAGTCCTCCAACCCCAAGATCGCGATGGAGGAGGTGCCGGGGCTGGCCGGCTACCTCTTCTTCCGCACCGACAAGCCGCCGTTCAACGATATGCGGCTGCGACAGGCGTTCTCGCTGGCGATGGACCGGCCGGCGATGGTCAAGGCGATCGGCCTCGGCAAGGGCGTGATCGAGGGCACAATCCCGCTGGCGGTGAAGGATTGGGCGCTGACACCCGAGCAGATGGGCGAGGCCGGCAAGTTCTACACCCGCGATCTGAAGCGCGCGAAAGACCTGTACACCGCCTCCGGCGCCAGCGTCCGCACGAAGCTGTTCACCAGCAACACCTACGGCGACGCGCACAACACGGCGATGGAGATGGTCAAGTCGCAGATGAAGGAGATCGGCGTCGATCTGACGATTGACCTTCAGGAGTACTCGATCTACATCTCCAACGGCTATCTCGGAAAGTTCGACGAGGGTGTTGGTTTCAGTACACGTGCCTTCTTTGTGGATCCCGATGAGTATACCTACGAGAAGTTCCATCCGAAGGGACGGGTCAATCAGAGCCATGTCGATGACCCGAAGTGGACTGAACTGGTGACCAAAGGCCGGCAGGAGCTAGACCGGGCGGAGCGCAAGAAGTCGATGGACGAGGCGCAAAAGCTGAACGCCGAGCAGGGCTACTACGTTCATGCCGCCGCCGCCAATCAATTCTACGCCGCCGACCCGCGCGTCAAGAACTACCGCACCACGCGCCCATACGGTTTTGAGGAGCTGTCCGAAACCTGGCTCGAGTCGTAGCCACGCGGGGACGCGCCCACGAGCGGCAATGAACGACGCATCGGGCAGTTGGCGTCACTCCACTCCTGACCGGCTGGTGTCGGAGGCGGCACTCGGTGCGGGACGATGGAGTGAGACACGGTTCCCGTATGTCGAGGAGCCTGTCGCGCGGGCAGGGCTTGACTCCCGTGCACATAAGCGAGTGCGAGGGCGTCTAACATACGTGGTCTGGGAAGGGCGGGCCGTACGAGGACGTGATACGCTGCCGCCCGCCGAACTGACGTACACATGGCATGTCATCGTCCGCCAGGAGTGGCCGCGCGGGCCACGACCCTTGAGATGATCGAAGTCGGGCTGAAGTGGGCGCTGGTGATGACGTCGGACCTGCCCGAGATCGCGGACGAGGGGCCTGATATGTCGGACTCGGAACGCGCCTCGTGGTCACTGCATTGGGATCAAATGGCGGTTGGCGACTTGCGACGTCTCGCGCGTTACCATCGCTTGGGCGAAATGACGCGTCCGCGGGAGGCACGCTACCGTCACTTGCTCCACGAGCCGCGTGATGCCATGCCGTTGATCGAGCGACTCCAACTACCGCGCCCGTCGATGCTGGGAGAGTAATCACGCATCCACGCCGGAATCGACTGGCGCGTCCCAGTCCCAACCGTGGCATGTACCGGGACGGCGCGGGACCACCCACGAGCGAGGAACTCTTACTGCCATGCGTACATACCTCCTCAAACGCCTGTTCGCCGCCGCGCTCACTCTGGTTGGGGTGTCGATCGTCGTGTTCTCGCTGGCACGGTTCATCCCTGGCGATCCGGCCAGCGTCGTGCTCGGTGAGGCGGGCGGCACCGACGAACAACGCGCGGCGATCCGCCGTCAACTCGGCGTGGACCAACCGTTCGTCACGCAGTACATCAAATGGGCGCGTGACGCGGTGCGCGGCGACCTTGGCACCTCATTCACGACCGGTAAGCCGGTCACGCGCGAGTTGCGGGCGCGATTGCCGGTGACGGCCGAGCTTGGTATCCTCGCGTTCGTATTCGCCGCGATGATCGGCATCCCCGCCGGGGTGGTCGCCGCCACCCGGCCCGGCACCGGTTCGGACTACGTGGCGAGGTTTACGGCGATCCTCGGACTGTCGGTGCCTGGTTTTTGGCTCGCCACCCTGATCGTCGTGCTGCCGGCCGTGTGGTGGAACTGGACGCCGCCGATTGCCTATCGCGCACTGTTCGACGACCCCTCCACCAACCTCCAGAAGTTCCTGCCGGCGGCGCTGGCGATCGGAACGGCGCTATCGGCGGCCGTGATGCGCATGACCCGCTCGTCGCTGTTGGAGGTCATGAGTCAGGACTACATCCGTACGGCCCGTGCCAAGGGCCTGCGCGACCGGCTGATCGTCCGCCGTCATGGGCTGCGGAACGCACTCATCCCGGTGATCACGATCATGGGTGTGCAGGCCGGGGTGCTGCTCGGCGGTACCGTGATCATCGAACAGATCTTCACCATGCCCGGTGTCGGCCGCCTCACCTTTGAGGCAATCCAGCGGCGCGATTACCCCCAGCTCCAGGCGAATGTATTGTTCATCGGCACGGTGTTCGTGCTGATCAATCTGCTCGTGGACATGACCTACGCGTGGCTCGACCCACGCATCAACTACGGGTGAGCAGGGTGAACCGCGGAGGGGTATGAGGGGTAGATGAGGGAACCGCAAAGCCGCGGAGGACGCGCGGAGGAATCGAGGTCCGGTTCACAAAACCGGAGTCGATCGTCGTTCCCTTTCTCCTGTTCTCTCGTCCCCTCCGCGTCTTTGCGGATCATCCATTCCCCAGAAGGTGAACTGTCGTGACAACAGGTGAGCAGGCTATAGCCGTCGAAACCGTCCGGCCGCTGACGGGCGGCCGGTTGGCGAACACACGTCGCGGCGTCGAGCGGTTCGCGCGCCGCCAGCCGCTCGGGTTCGCCGGCGCGGTGATCATCGCCCTGCTGGTGGTGGCGGCGGTGGGCGCCGACTTGCTTGCCCCGGCCGATCCGCTGGCGCAGGATGCCGCGAACGCTTTGGAGGGACCCGGGGCCGGGCACCTACTCGGCGCCGACCAGGTCGGCCGCGACATTCTCTCGCGTGTAATCCACGGGGCGCGGATTTCGCTGAAGGTCGGCATCATCTCGGTGGCGATCGGTACGCTCACCGGCTCGCTGCTCGGGCTGATTAGTGGTTACTTCGGTGGGGTGGTTGATTTTGCCGTGCAGCGGGCGATGGACGTCATTCTTGCCTTCCCCGCGCTGATTCTCGCGATCGCGCTGATGGCCGTGCTCGGTTCAAATCTCACGAACGCGATGATCGCGATCGGGGTGGTGATCATGCCCAGTGCCGCGCGCGTGGTGCGCGGCAGCACGCTCGCGGTGCGAACCGAGCAGTACGTGGAGGCGGCACGATCGATGGGCTGCGGTGATCGCCGCATCATCGCGCGCCATATCTTGCCCAATGTGCTCGCGCCGATCATCGTGCTGATCACGATCCAACTCGGCAACGCGATCATCGCGGAGGCCAGTCTCAGCTATCTCGGTCTGGCAACGCGGCCACCGGCGCCGTCGTGGGGCAGCATGCTGAGCGGCGCCGGCCGCGTGTACATGATGCGCGCGCCGTGGATCGCCATTGCCCCGGGCGTCGCCATTTCGCTGACAGTTCTCGCCTTCAACCTGCTCGGCGACGCGCTGCGCGACGTGCTCGACCCGCGGCTACGGCGAGGGATGGGGTGACCCCTAGGCGACAGGGCGAGAACATTGCCGGTGGCATGCGCGCCGCGAACGTGTTCAGGCGCTTGGCCGTCGACTGATCCGAATAACCCCTGGCTGCATCACCACGAACGCGCGAATGAGTGATTCACCGTGTTCCTGCACGAGTTGTATAACGGCTGGAGCAAGTGCGCGACGGGCGTTGCCAGGAAACCGGATGAGGATGACGCCGGCAGAATCGGCGTGGCTGACATAGACCAGCCAGCCAAAATCCTTGTCCTCGGTGATGAGGACGCGTCGCTCGCGCGCTGCTTGGGCGATGAGTTCCGCGTCATTGGAGCGGCTGGTCACGTCACCGACCGCGAACACGTCATACCGTTCCGCTCGCAACGCGCGAACGACAGAGAAATCACAACTTTCGTCAGCCAAGAAGGCGAGAGGTTGACTCATCATCCGCGGCCGTCATCACA
Organism: Dehalococcoidia bacterium; assembly: GCA_038325665.1. Taxonomy (GTDB): domain Bacteria; phylum Chloroflexota; class Dehalococcoidia; order CAUJGQ01; family CAUJGQ01; genus CAUJGQ01. The sequence continues at coordinate 14,926 of JBBQJF010000010.1, forward strand.
ACCGTCTCATGCGCCAGCGAATCCGCCGCGTACGCGAGCGCGGCACGAATGTCATCCATAGCGAGGCGCGGGTAGGCGTCGAGAAGGTCACCCTCTGTTGCCCCCTCACTCAGCTTACGCAGGATGATCTCAACTGGGATGCGGGTGCCGCGAATCACAGGCTTCCCCAGCATCACGGCAAGGTTGATCTCGACTCGGTCACTCACATGGGACTCCATCATAGGTGGTCACGGCAAATCACGGTCGCCGATTTGGTTCATCATATCCCACCAGTGGCCGCGCACCCGCCTCGCGACGCGCTGCACGACGTGCTCGACCCGCGGCCGCGGCGAGGGATGGGGTGAGATGATGACCGGCGCGTGTGTGGCTATTCCTCGGTGTGCGTCTCGTCGTGATGCGCGGACGGAAGCGCGAGTTCGGGGATTAAGTCGGTGTAGATCGATGAGACGGGGGCGGTCAGGATCGCGGTGGCGCGACGGGCATAATGTTGGTCGCCGGGGTACGGCAGCCGGTTCAACCCCGTGGCCGCGAGCAGCACCAGGACGCCGCCGAGCGCTGCTGTCGCGGCATCGAAAAGCAGTTCTCGCGGGAGGTGGCGAACAACGAACCGGCGTGTAGTCATACCCCACCCAGTGCAACCAAACTGATACCTGTGCGCATTCTGCGGCCGGCCGCGCGTTTCGTCAATATGCTATTTGCCGGGATATGCTCGCCGCCCCGCGAAGGCCGATTACTTCAGTCATCCGCCAGCCGGCCGACGACCGGCGGCGCCCCGTCGCGTTCGTACACGAGCCGGCCCTTCCGATACGTCGCCTGAACATGAATGCGGCGAATGTCGTTGGGGGGCACGATGCGTGGGTCGGCGGAAAGCACCACCATGTTGGCCGGTGCGCCCGACGCGAGTGACCCTTCGGGTGACTCCCTGCCGAGAGCGCGCGCCGCGCCCGCCGTGACCATGTAGAGAGCCTCCTCGACCGAGAGCCGCTGTTCGGGCGCGTGAACCGCGCCGCCACGGGTCGCGCGGGTGACAGCCGCCCACACGCCCAGCAGCGGATCCATCGGATAGCACGGTGCGTCGGAACTGGCCGCGACCATCACTCCGGCGCTGAGCAGGTCACGCAACGGCAGTTGCCGAAGTCCGGCGGCTAGTGGAGCCGTGGCAAGCTTGTCGGCGTGGTAGTACACCGAGACTGGCTGCACCACGAGGACGGCGCCGACCGCTTGGAGGCGGTGGATGAGGTCATCGGATAGCAGCACGCCATGCTCGATCCGGAACCGCGGCTCCCGCGCTGGATGCGCCGGCCGCGCCCGTTCCATCGCCGTGAGCGCCATGTGTACGGCCATGTCCCCGGCGGCGTGAATGGCGACCTGCATGCCCCGCCCGTGCGCCGCATCGACCAACTCGTCAAGCTCGGGTTGGCGATAGAATAGGCGTGATGCGCCGCGATGGGCGTGTGTGCCCGCGAGTGTTGTTGCCGTGGTGTTGCCGCCGCCGTCGGTGAACAGCTTGACGCCCGCCTGCCGGAAGCCGATGCTGGCCGCTTCCGGTTCAGGAGCGCACTCGCGAGGGGGCGCGAACAACCCCGCGCCACTGCCGCAATAGGCGGTCACGTCGAGGGGCAGGCGAGTCGCACGTATTGCTCCCACATACATGCGGCGCAACGGCGGGCTGACATACGCGTCGCCCACGGCGGTAACGCCGGCGGCGAGGTATCGCCGCGCGTTTGCCGCGAACAACTCGGCGGCCCGCGACGCGAACTGATCGGCGTAGGCGGCAATCGACCGCGATTGGGCCAGATTGGTCGCGGTTTCGTACATCGGCCCGGCCGGTGTCCCGTCGTGCGCGCGGACGATCCATCCGCCGGGTGGATCGGGCGTCTCCGCGCCGATGCCAAGGGCGGCAAGCGCGGCCGAGTTGAGCACGCAGCGGTGGACACTCCAATGGACGAGCATGACCGGATGGGCGGGCGCCGCCTCGTCCAGTTCGGCGCGGGTCGGGTGACGTCGCTCGCGCAGCGCGTCCTCATCGTAGCCATGGCCGCGCAGCCACGCGCCGGCCGGCAGCGCCGTCGCCGCCTGCCGGATGCGCTCGATGATCTGGACGATGTTCGCCAGCGGCGGCGTGCGGCAATCAACCTCCACCGGCGCCAGCGTGGTCATGCCGAAGTGGTTATGCGGATCGATGAACGCGGGACAGCCGAAGCGCCCGCCCAGGTCGATCACGTCGGTGCCGCGGTCGCGCATCGCCATCAATTCGGCCGCCGGCCCCACGGCGGAGACGCGCCCGCCCGTCACGGCCACGGCCTCCACCTCGGGGCGCGCCGGGTCCATCGTCAGAATGCGGCCGTTGATAAGCAAACTCTCGATCCTCATGGCGTGGACAGTATACGCTAGCTTCATGCCGCCACCGCTCTCGTCCGGCTGACGCATCGGGGGCACGGGACCAGCGCCGGAACGGCGAGCGACTGTCCTCCGACGGCTCCGCCCGCTATCGGCAGTCTGCCTCACGCGCCGGGAGGAACACGACCATGCCAGAAGTCATCGAGGAGTAGATGATGCGCGCTGCATACGCGGTGAAAATGGGCGGGGATGAGCCGCTGGCGAATCTTGAGGTGGGCGAACGTCCCGCACCAGAACCGGGACCGGGCGAGGCGCTAGTGCGGGTGCGCGCTGTCTCCCTCAATCACCATGACTTGTGGACGCTGCGCGGGGTTGCCGGCGCGCCAATCGAATTGCCGCGCATCCTCGGCTGCGAGGCCGCGGCGGTGGTAGAGGCGTACGGCTCGAACCGTCCCGACGGCTCGCCTGACCCCGGCGCCGAGGTGGTGCTATATCCGGTCGTCACCTGCGGTCGGTGTTGGGCGTGTCTCGGCCCTGATGAGACGCTGTGCCGTGAGTTTGGCATGTTGTCCGATAAGGTGGACGGGACGCTCGCCGACTTTGTCGTGCTGCCCGCCGCCAACGTGCTGCCGAAGCCGGCGTCGCTCTCGACGGACGAGGCGGCGTGCCTGGGCACGACCTACCTGACCGGCTACCGGATGTTGTTCACCCGCGCACGGCTGCGTCCCGGCGACAGCATCCTGATCCCCGGCGCGAGCGGCGGCGTGGCGACGGCGCTGATCCAGATGGCCAAGGCCACCGGATTGGCCGTGTTCGTCACCTCGCGTGATGAGGCCAAGCGCGAGCGGGCGCTGCAACTTGGCGCCGATCACGCGCTGGAAACCGGCGCCACTGTTGGCCGCTCGGTGCTGCAACTGACCAACGGTCGCGGCGTTGATGCGGTGATGGAGACGGTGGGCGAACCGACCTGGGGGCAGAGCCTGCGCGCGCTGCGCGCCGGGGGCACCATCGTCGTGTCCGGCGCGACCGGCGGCGCGAATCCCCCGGCCGACCTGGCGCGTGTCTTCTGGCGACAGCTCAGCGTCGTCGGTTCGACCATGGGCACACGCGACGAGATGCTCGCGGTGCTGCGCCTCGTCGAAACGGCCGGCATTCATCCGGTGATAGACCAGACCTTTCCGATCGATGACACCCGCGCCGCCCTTGAGCGTATGGACGCCGGCAAGCATATCGGCAAGATCATCGTCACGGTCGGCTAGAGCCAACGACGCGCGAGGGCGCCGGGGGACGGACCATAGGCCACCCCTGGGCCGGCCCGGACGTGGACGTGGTTGTTCGGCCCCGATGCGGTGTCCGTGGGTCGCCCTTGCGACCAGCTTGCCCTGATCCGAGACCCGCGAGTCTCGCGTGTGTTTGGTAGGAGGCTCCGTTTTGGGTGCAATGCTATTGACGCTGATGGCGCGATTCCCCGCCCTCGGGAACATCGTGCTGTCAACGACGTATTTTGGAGTAAATCTTGAGAGCGTGCTGCGGGCGGTGGGGTATCCCGGGCTGTTCGCGATCATCTTTGCCGAGTCGGGACTGTTGATCGGGATCGTGCTCCCCGGCGATAGTCTTTTGTTCTTTGCCGGCTTTCTCGCCTCCCAGGGTGTGTTCAACATCGTGGCACTGGTAGCGGTATGCGTGTCGGCGGCGATCCTTGGCGATTCGGCGGGCTATTGGTTTGGGCGGCGGGTGGGTCGCCGGCTGTTCGAGCGGCCCGACTCGCGTCTGTTCAAACAACGTCATCTGCTCGCGACCGAGGCGTTCTACCAGCGCCACGGCGGTAAGACAATCATTCTCGCCCGCTTCATACCGATCGTGCGCACGCTCGCGCCGATTGTTGCCGGTGTCGGCGTGATGGATTATCGCCGGTTCTTGATGTTTAACGTGGTTGGCGGACTGCTATGGGGCGCGGGAGTGCCGGTCGCCGGGTACGCGTTGGGCAACGCGATCCCAAGCGTGGACCGGTATCTTCTGCCCGTGATCGCCCTGATCGTGCTGCTCTCACTCCTGCCAACTATCATCCACTACGGCGTGTCGCATCGCGCGGAGATCGGTGAGCGGGTGCGCGGTGGCCGTCGCCCGCGGGTGGACGCGGACATCACACCTGCCGACGAACCGCCTGTCGCCCGCCGGTAGACCACCGGCGCCATCGGTGGATCGGGTACCCGCGCGGGTAATCGGAGCGGGCGGCCTTCGGCCAGGGTTGGGCCGGCCGCACTCGCAACCGCGGCAGCGCGCCACTCAGTCCATCTCGATCGCGACAGGCAGAGCGGTGCGCGCCCATTCGCTCATCGGCTGTCCCTCGCGCCAGCCCTGGTATTTGGCGGCGAGCAATCGTCGGGCGAGCGCATCCTCGTCGCCTCCCCCCACGACCCGCGCCCTCGCGGGACTGGTGATATCGCCCCGGCGCACCTCAATGCGCGGATCCGCGCGCAGATTGCGCACCCAATCGGCGCGGTCGCGTCCCCCGGCCAGAAGGTACAGCCGTCCGTCTGCTTCTCCATACCAGATCTCGATCGTGTGCGGCCGCCCGCTGCGACGGCCGGTGGTCGTGAGATACACATATTTATGGGCGTTGTCGCCCGCGTTCGTCATACTTATGCTCGATTCTACTCTGCCGGCCTCGTCCCCCAATCGTACCCCGCCCCCCGTTCATCGGGGTACAAGGATCGCGTAGCGAACATGGTCGCGGCCCGTCCACTGAGGGGCGTGTCCGGTTCAGGTGGCGCTCGGATTTGAGCGCGTGGGCGCGCGGGACTAACGCGAACCCGCTCCTACAGAAATCGGACGCACTCCCCACTGACCTTGCACTTGCAGGCGGCGGCCAACATGCTACATTTTGGCGGTCTGGACATGCGTCGGCGGAGGATGAGCTGATGGCTGCCGTCACCCCGGAAGTCCCGCCCGTGGAGGTTGAGGCGATCGAGGCCGCACGCGCGTTGAGTTCGTGCGCGGCGCTGCTGTCGCGTGTCGCCGGTCGCGCGCTCGCGCCATGGGGGATGAGCTGGCCGCAGGCAATGAGCCTGCTGTTGTTACGCGCCCGCGATGAGCCGGCCACCGCGACCCAGTTGGTCGATCAGCTCGGATTGGGGCGTACCGCCATGACGGCAGTCGTTGATCGCCTGCAGCGCAGGGGTTGGGTGCGGCGCACGCCGCACGACCGCGACCGGCGTGTCACGCTCGTGGCGTTGACCGAGGAGGGGCGCCGGATCGCGGACGACGCGGCGCTCGCGGTTGCCCGCGCGCTCGATGGCGCGCTCGATCGGTCCCAGCTCCCCATACTGTTTGATTCGCTGACGGCGCAACTCAACCGGCAGGCGGACACCTAACAGCCCGTGGACATATTGGCGGCGGTGGACCAATACGGGCAGACCCACGCGGCGGGATTTCCCCGCGACCGGTATCAGTCGAACGCGAGCAAGCTGTAAAGCGCCGTCGCGTCCAGTTCGCGCTCGAGGGACATAACCGCGTCGTGGATCATCCGCGCCCGTGCCGTGTCACAGCGCTGACCCGCCAAGAAGTAGAACTTGGCGAGCAGTTCCGCGTGGCTGGCAGGGTTGGCGGCGTCGCCGCGCACGACCCGCGTCTCACCGCGCAGCGTTTCCCCGGTATGCAACGTAACCGTGACCGTCACGGGTGGCGCCATGGGGTCGCGCCCGGAGATCGGGGGGTCGATGTGGACGTGTACCCGCCGCGACAGCTCGTGGATGCGGGTATCCTCCAGCGCCGGACCACGGAACGCCTCGATGTCGGTGCGTCCGAGGACGATCGCCGCGGCGATGCTGTAGGGGATGGAGAACTTCGCGCCGAGCATGGTCGTCGGATCAGTGTACGCCATGTGGCCGGAAATGCCGCCGGCGGCCACGTCGATCGCGGCGATGTCTCCGGCGGCGAGGGGACGCGCGGCGAGGATGTCAGTGATCGCGTCCAATTCGGGATGTGTGATGGCGCAGGCGGCGTGCAGCTTGAAGTAGTTGGTGGTCACCCGCCACACCCGCCCGAGGTCGCGTGTGACTGTCTCGGTGTCGTAGGTCCCACTCCCCAGCACCTGCCCAAACATCTCGGCAGGGCCGTCGGCCATGCTGGTGTAGCCGCACGCATCGAGATCGACCGCGAGCATCCCGAGCAGACATGACTCGGCCGGGAAGATGTTGCGCACCGTGCCGCCCTGGAAGCACACTTGCCAGGTGGTGGCGGGACTCATACAGGCGGCGAGATTGAGCAGCCGCCGCATCGCCGTGCTGTCATGCCCGCGCAGGTGAGCGACCGCCGCCGCCGCTCCGGGAGAGCCGTGCGTGCCATGCGAGTGAACCGGCCAGCGAGTCGGACTTCCGCCGGCCAGTCGCGACATGACCTCGTAGGCGACGATCACCGACTCCAGCAACTTCTGTCCGCTCGCGCCGTCGGCCTGGGCCTCGGCAAGCGCGGGCGGCACGACGTGGATCGCGGGATGACCACCGCCCAGTCGGTTGCCCTCGTCCGTCTCGTACGAGCAGGCGCTGGTGGCGTTCAGCATCGCCGCGAACAACGGGTTGGCCCGCTGCCCAAAGCCCACCAGCGTGCAGTCGCCGCCGCGCGAGCGTTGCGCGGCCAGTTTCGCGAATTCGCGCACCTCCGGCAGTGTGCTGCCCGCCAGCATCCCGCCAATCGTGTCGAGCACGATCCACTTGCCCGCCTCGACCGCCTCGGGAGGGATATCGTCGAGGCGGGTTTCGGCCGCGAACCGCGCGATGTCGTCCAGGTAGTCGGTCATTTGACAGAACCCACTGATCGCTTCCCCCAACACCCAACGCCCAACACCTAACGCCCATTGTCAGGGTTCTGACTCCAGCGGCGGCGTGACGGCGCCGTAAATCGGCGCCATGGTCGGGCCGGCGGCGATATAGCGACCGTGGCCGCCGTTCTGCTTCAATTCGCCGTCCTGTAGCACGATCTGGCCGCGGATCATCGTCATCGCGATCGCGCCACTGAGCGTCCAGCCCTCGTACGGGGTGTAGCCGGTGCGGCTGTGCATGTTCGTGGCCCGGAATTCGGTGCTGCCGGCGGGGTCGATGATCGTGAAGTCGGCGTCGGCCCCGGGCGCGATCACACCCTTGCGCGGGTACAGGCCGAAGACGCGCGCCGGATTTTCGGCGAGCACCCGCGCCATCCACCACACCGGCAGTCCTCGCTTGACGACGCCCTCGCTGTACATCAGCGGCACGATCGTCTCGGCGCTGGGCGCGCCGAAGGGGATCGGCTGGCCCGCGTCGTTGTAGAAGATGTTTGTCCACCCCGGTTCCTTCAGCTCGCGCGGGTGAGGGGAGTGGTCGCTGGCGACGATCGGTATCCACCCCTGGCGAATCCCTTGCCACATGCCTTCCAACTCCGCCGGCGTGCGCATCGGCGGACCGATCTTGGCCAGCGGGCCGATGCGCGACATTTCCGCCTCGGTGAGCAGCAGGTATTGCGGACAGGTCTCGGTGTAGACGGACTGCCCCCGCGACGCCGCCGCCTTGATTATCTCCAACCCTTGGGGAGTCGTGAGATGGACGACGTACAGCGGCGAGCCGGCCAGACGGGCGATATCGGTCGCGCGGCTGATCGCCTCGGTCTCGGCGATTGGTGGGCGGGAGGCGGGATAGTGTTCGGGCGTGACCTTGCCCTGGTCGATCAGGTCCCGCTCCAGCGCGAAGATCAGGTCCGCGTTCTCGGCGTGGACCATCGGCAGCGCGCCCCGCGCCCGCATCTCCTTCATCGCGCTGTAGAGGAAATCATCGGTGACCAGATTGCGCCCCGCCCGGCGGTAGCCCATGAAGATCTTGTACGAACGACAACCGAGCGCCACCCCGTCCGCGATTCCCGCTAAGAGGGGGCGATAGTCCGCATCGGGGTCCGGCCAGATGATGACGTGAAAGGCGAAGTCGATCACCGAGTTGCGGCCCGCGTCGTCTAGCCCTTGCCGCACGATATCGCTGATCGAGCCCGTGCCCACCAGGAATGGAATCGTCGTCGTGATGCCGCCGTGCGCCGACAGCACGGGGCCTTGTGTCCAGTCGTCGAGGGTGAAGTGCGAATGCGCGTCGATCATGCCGGGCAGGACGATTTTGCCGTCGAGATCGATCCGCCGCTCGGCGTCCGGCATCACATCGGCCGCGCCGATCGCGACGATCGTCCCGTCACGGATCGCCACATCCTGCCGTGATGCGCTGTCGCGGAGGACGACCGTGCCGTTGTGGAGGAGGGTGTCGACCCGCGGCGCGCCTGGCATGGTACGACTCCTCATCACGTCCGACCGGCCGGCGACAGAGCACCGGAGCCGCCGCTATGGTTTATGATTCGCACCACTGGCGCAAGGTGGGTCTGATGATCAAGGCGGTGTTACTGGCGCCCGAGTTCGATAATGAGAGACACCCGTTCATGCGCGCCGCCTTTGAGGAGCTTGAGGCGCGGCTGCTGCCCTTTGGCGGCTGGTCCCGTCAGTCCGGCGTGGAAGGCGCGTGGCGCTCGGGTGGGCGGGTCTACCGTGACGTGAGCTACCAGTATGCGGTCAGCCTTACGACATGGGACCAGTTGCCGGCATGGCTGGCCGTGGTCCATTGGGCGCGCGAGTACTTTCGTCAGGAGGCGATCTACATCGAGGTCGCCGGGGTGCCGGACATTATCGCTGGCGCGGACGGATGAGCGCCCCACACGACTCCGCTCGCTGGCCTACACCACATCGTTTATAGTTGGAGGTAGGGAGGACATGTGATGGGGGTCTACACGACATACACGGCATTAGACGGCCGGGTCTATGATTTGTCCGGTCTTAACGACGAGCAACTCGCGTTCTTTGAGCGCTGTATCGCGGTCTACCGGGATGACGCTCCGTGGATCACGATCGCCCGCCTGGTCGAGGGGGGCGAGAACCCGCTGCTGCACCCGACCGGTGGCCGGGTGACGCTCGAAGTCTGGGACCATCCGCTGTTTCGCGCTGTCCGTGACCTGCAAGACCGGGTCGGCATCCGCCAGGGAATGGTGGCGCCATCCCCTGGTGATGTGCCCGAGCGTGATCCGCTAGAGGGGGACGAATGGCTCACAAGGTCGAGGCGTCCGTCCGCGAGGGCGTGAGCCTGCCCGCTCTGCACAAGGCCATCGCCCGCGGCGCCATCGTCGTTCACCAGTCGCTGCCCGATGACACGCGGCTCGCGGTCAGCGCCAACAGGCTCGCGCGCTGGACGCCAAATCCCGTGCGCCAGCGCGCCCGCCGCAAGACGGCCATGCCGGTGTCTTAGCCGCCCCTGTCCGTCCTCCGTCGTTAAGGAGGTCGGGCCAGGGGGTTCGGTCGTCTCCATCGTCTATCACCGCGGAGTGGTCGTGGGATTAGGCCCGTCTCAGCGCCCGCCCCGGCAGTGCGCCCGTATGCTCTCCTCGGTCCACCACCACCGTCCCGTTGACCAGCACATAATCGATTCCGACCGGGAACTGATGCGGATCATCGATGGTCGCGGGGGAATGCACCGTGACCGGATCGAACACGACGATGTCGGCCTTGAAGCCGTCGCGCAGAAGGCCGCGGTCGGGGATGCCGATGGTCTGGGCGGGCAGCGAGGTGAGTTTGCGAATGCAGTCAGCCATATCGAGAACGCCCTCGTCGCGTACCAGCGTTCCCAAGAAGGTGGGGGCCGAGCCGTAGGTGCGCGGACTGACCGCGTCGCCGATCAGCAGCGCGTCGCTGCCCATCATCGTGTTCGGGTGCTTGATGAACTCACGCACGTTCACGGGGTTGCCGTTGGTTCCGATCTGGACCAGGTCGAGGTTCTCCTCGATCAGCAGGTCGCACAGTGTGTCGATCACACTCTTACGCAGGTCGGCGGCAATGTCCGCGAGTGACCGGCCCTCGTACTTCTTGTTCCTTGGCTCGTTGAAGTTGGCGACGAGAAATTGGCGCGCGTCCCGCCGGTTGAAGGCTGGATCCTCGGCCATCCGGCGACGCAATGCCTCGTCCCCCATCCGCTCTAACAGCTTCGGCACGCCGCCATCGTGCGCCCACTCCGGGATGAGCGAGACAAGCCGGGTGCTTGAGTAGACATAGGGGTAGACATCGGCGGTCACCGGCCGGCCGGCCGCGATCTCCTCGTCAACCATGCGCAGCAGCGGCCGGGAGGCGCCGGGATGGGGCCACCCACTGTTGAAATGCGAGATATGCACGGGGATACCGCTGCCCTTACCGATGTCCAGAGCCTCTTGGATCGGGTCGATGTGCCGGTCGCCCAACGTGAAGCGCACATGGGTGACATAGATGCCGCCGAGTCTGTTTGCCTCCCTGGACAGCGCGATCAGCTCGCCGGTGTCAGCGTAACTGCCGGGCGGGTAGGTCAGACCCGTGGAGATGCCCCAGGCGCCCTCCTCCATGCCCTGACGGATCAGGTCGCGCATGCGTTGCATCTCGGAATCGGTCGGGCGGCGGTCGTCCCAGCCCATCGCCGAAATGCGGATCGGCGAGTTGCCCATGATGTAGGCGACATTGATCGCCACCCGGTCGTCGAACGCATCGAGATACTCGCCCACCGACGACCAGCGCATGCCCTCGGGCGGCCGTCCGTCGAGGCCGGCGTTGAGGGTGATGAATTGCTCTAGGTCGTCGCCCTTGAGGATCGGCGCGTAGGAGTTGCCATCGACGCCGATCAGCTCGGTGGTGATGCCCTGACGCACCTTCGGCTCGTGTCGCGGTTTTCCCAAAATCACCAGACCGGTGTGCGCGTGCATGTCGATGAAGCCGGGGCAGACGATCTTGCCCGTTGCGTCAATCACACGCTCGGCCGCAACGCCGCTCGTATCGCCGCGCAGCACCTTAAGCGACTCGCCCTCGACCGCGACATCGGCTCTGAACCAGGCATTGCCGCCGCCGTCGTACACCCGGCCACCACGGATGATGATGTCGTACATGGGGCCTCTCTCCGATTCCGTGCTCACGTCGCGCCATGTGACGCGCCGGGGCCGCGGCGATCCCATCCTCGTTCGCCGCGTCGATGCCAGCTCCGAGGCTGCGCCGGTGTGACCGAGCATATCCCACGGCGCGGCCTGATGGTGCGCTCCGCTTCCGTACCCGCCTGTACCTCAGATACAGTACATGGAGGCTCGATTCCCCGCGCGTGTATGCGCGAGCCGGCCCCGTCGGTGCTGATCGCCCGCGCCTCCGCGATTGGTGGGCCCGAGCGCCCGCTTCACGCGTCCGTGCGGCGGTGTTCGTCCACGCGCGGCGGGACCGGCCAGGGCCGGCAGGTAGGTGTCCCCATGGAGATCGGCGACCTCGGCCGCGCGGTGCTCGACTCGTTGCCCGTCCACATCGCGGTGCTCGACCGCGATGGGGCGATTATCGCGGCAAATGATGCGTGGACACGGTTTGCCCGCGACAACGGCGCCCTGGCGATGCTGTCCACGGGAGTAGGCGCGAACTACCGTGATGTGTGCCGTCAGGCCGCGGACGCTGGCTCTGACGACGCGAAGGCGGTGCTTGATGGCATGCAGGCCGTGCTCGATGGACAGATTCAACAGTTCACACGCGAGTATCCCTGTCACTCCCCGGACGAGGACCGCTGGTTTGTGATGTCCGTAACGGCCCTACCTGGACAGGCAGGCGGGGCGGTGGTCGCGCACATGGATGGCACCAGCCGCTGGCGTGCCCAGGAGGAGCGGACGCGGCTCGCGCAGCGCGTCCAGTCGTTGCTTGACTCGACCGCCGAAGGCATCTACGGCATCGACCCCGATGGTCGTTGCACGTTCGTCAATCGTGCCGCGATGGAGATGCTCGGCTACAGTGCCGGCGAGTTGCTCGGCCAGGATGCGCACGCGCTGATCCACTCCCGTCGTGCCGACGGCTCACCGTACCCGCGCGACGAGTGCCCTGTCGCGCGTCCAGTTCGCACAGGCATGGTCCAGCGGACGCCGAGCGAGGTCCTGTGGCGAAAGGATGGCACACCACTGCCGGTCGAGTACTCATCGGCGCCGGTGGTCGTGGATGGGGCGATCACGGGCGCCGTCGTGACATTCACCGACGTCACCGAGCGCCAGCGGGCAGAAGCTGAGCGTGAGCGATTGCTGGCGGCAGAGCAGGCGGCGCGCCGGCGAGCGGAGGCTGCCGAGCAGCGGATGGTGGCCACGGCACGCGCGCTCGACCTCGCGCTGTTGGAGTCCGAGCTGCTCAACGCGGTCTCGACCGCCGCGTCCGGCGAGGACGATATCGGCCGCATCCTGATAGTGGCGATCGAGCGGCTGCGCGGCGCGGTCGGCCTGTCCGGTGGCTCGGTCGCGCTCATCGACGGCGATGAGTTGGTGGTGCGAGCAGCGATGGGGCCGTTTGCCGCCGTCGCGCTCGGCCAGCGCCTTGCCCGTGGCACGGGTACGGGACGCTTGTGGCAGATCGTGGATACACGCGAGCCGTTCCTCGCGCGTGATCTCGCGGCCGAGGGCTACCGCGCGACCTCACCGCTGCGGTCGTATCTGGCGGTGCCTCTGATTTGGCGGGGCGCGGTGTACGGCATCATCGAGATCGATTCGACCGAACCAGAGGTGTTTGACCAGTCCCACGTCGTGCTGATGCAAAAGATCGCGGACGTTCTCAGCGGTCCGATCCAGCTTGCCCAACGCTACGCCGCCGAGGTGGACGCACTCGGGCGGACGCGGGACGCGCGGGAACGACTGCGGTTCCTGGCCGAGGCCAGTACACTACTGACCGCATCGCTCGACTACGAGGAGACGCTTCAGAGCGTGGCACGCTTCACGGTGCCGCGGCTGGCTGACTGGTGTACGGTCAACCTGGTGGAGCCGGATGGCTCGTTCTCGCGCTTGGCGGTGGCGCATGTCGATCCTGCCAAGGAACGGGTACTCGATGACATCCGCCGGCGATACCCGACCGATCCGGACAGCCAGCACCCCCTCGCCCAGGCGCTCCGCGAGGGCCGCTCGACGCTGTTTCCGGATGTCAGTCGCGCATTCCTCCAAGGGATTACGCACGACGCCGAGCACCTGCGGCTCGCGGAGCAGATTGCGCCACTCTCGGTCATGCTCGTGCCGCTGTTCCTGCGCGGCCGGATCCTGGGCGTACTCACGCTGGCAACGGCAGAATCGGGACGCCATTTTACCGCCGACGATCTGGCGCTGGCCGAGGAACTGGCCCGTCGCGCCGCGTCTGCTGTCGAAAACGCCCGTTTGTACCGCGAGACAGAGCGGGGACTGCACGCGGTAGAGGCTAAGAACGCCGAGGTCGAGGAATTGAACGCCGCGCTCGAACGTCGGGTATCGGAGCGGACTGCCGAGTTAGAGGCGACCAACCGCGAACTAGAGTCGTTCAGCTACTCCGTGTCCCACGATCTGCGGGCGCCGCTCCGCTCGATCGACGGGTTTAGTCTGGCGCTATTGGAGGATTTCAGCGATAAGCTCGACGCCGAGGGGCAAGACTATCTGCAACGGGTGCGCTCCGCCTCGCAGCGGATGGCGCAACTGATCGATGATCTGCTGAATCTCTCGCGCGTCACCCGCTCCGATCTGCGGCGCGAGCCGGTTGACCTCAGCGCCCTGGCGCGTGCGGTCGCGGGTGAGTTCCAACGGGCCGAGCCGCGACGCGACGTGCGCGTGGAAATCATGGATGGCATGACCGCTGACGGCGATTCGCGACTGCTGCGGGTCGTGCTGGTGAACTTGATCGGAAATGCATGGAAATTTACGTCCAAGCGCCATGACGCGTGGATTAGCTTTCGTGCTATACAGCACAATGGTGGAACCGCGTACGAGGTGCGCGACAACGGTGTCGGCTTCGATCCGGCGTACGCGACAAAGCTTTTCGGCGCATTCCAGCGACTGCATGGCACGGCCGACTTCGAGGGGTCCGGCATCGGTTTGGCCACGGTGCAGCGCGTCATTCACCGCCACGGTGGTCGCGTGTGGGCGGAGGGCGGGGTCGACCAGGGCGCCGCGTTTTACTTTACCCTGGAGCCGTAGAGAATCGCGCCCGACCTCGGTTGACTGAGCACCACATCAGGCCCCCGAAACGGGAGCCGCCTTGCGCGGGCGGTCAGGTGTTGCCGCGGGAGAGTCGTATGCTGCCGGTTCGGATCCTGCTGGTGGAAGATAACGCCGACCACGAGGTGCTGGCGCTCCGTGCGCTCCGCAAGAACGGCATTGTCGAGGGCGTCGTCGTGGCGCGAGATGGCGTCGAGGCGCTCGACTTCTTGTTCGGCACGGGGGTGTACGCTGACCGTGATGCGAGTGAGTTGCCCCAGGTCGTACTGCTCGATCTTCAACTTCCGAAAATAGATGGCCTCGAGGTGTTACGACGGCTGCGCGCCGACCCGCGAACCGCGCTGCTGCCGGTCGTGCTCCTCACGTCGTCAGACGAGGAGCGCGATCTGGTCGATGGATACAGCCTCCATGCGAACAGCTACATCCGCAAGCCGGTGGACTTCAGTGAATTCATGGAAGCGATGCGGCAATTGGGGCTCTACTGGCTTGTTCTCAACGAGCCGCCGCCGCGCCCGTAGGGAGGTCTCCGGTTTGAGCACGCCGCTGCGCGTCTTGATTGTCGAAGACTCCGAGGATGATGTGCTGTTGGTCGTCCGCCAATTGCGCCGTGACGGATTCACGCCCACGTACGAGCGGGTCGATACGCCGGGAGCGATGGCTGCCGCCCTCACACGTCAGGAATGGGATGTGGTCATCTCCGATTATGTCATGCCCCATTTCAGCGCGCCGGATGCGCTCGCGTTGATGAAGGCGCATGGATTTGACCTGCCGTTCATCATCCTCTCCGGGGCGGTCGGTGAGGAAACGGCCGTGGAGGCGATGCGCGCCGGCGCCAGCGATTTCCTGGTGAAGAGCAATCTGACCCGGCTGTGCCCGGCGATTGAGCGGGAGATGCAGGAGGCGTCGAACCGGCGCGAGCGGCGGCGGGCCGAGGCGGAACGCGCTGAGCTGATGGACCAGTTGCAAGCGCAGCAAGCGCTGCTCGAATCCGCGCTGCAGGAGATGCCCGCCGGTGTGATGCTTGCCGAGGCGCCGTCTGGCCGCCTGCTGTTCGGCAACGCGCGCATGCAGCAGATCTGGCGCCACGATTTCATTCCGGCGGAAGACGTCGATGAGTATCAGCGCTATCAAGGGTTCTACGCCGACGGGCGTGCGTACCAACCGCGGGAATGGCCGCTGGCGCGGGCGGTCACGGCGGGCGAGGTGACCACGAACGAAGAGATTGAGATTGTACGCGGAGACCGCACGCGTGGCGTCATCTCCGTCAGCGCCGCGCCGATCCGCGACCGTCAGGGACGGCTGATCGCGGGGGTCGTGACGTTCAGCGATGTCACCGAACGCAACCGCCAAGAGGAGCATCAACGGTTCCTCGCCGAGGCGAGCGCCGTGCTGTCCGGGTCACTCAATTATGCGACGACGCTCGCCGCCGTCGCCCGGCTGGCCGTGCCCACGCTCGGCGATTGGTGCATCGTCGATATGATCGAGGAGGACGGCACGCTCCGCCGGATGGCCGTCGCGCATCTCGACGAGGCGAAAGCGGAGGCCGTCCGAACAAGCGGCGTCGGCCTCCATCATGCCGCCGATGCCACGGATGGACTGCCCCATGTGCTCCGGACCGGGCGGCCGAGATTGTTCCCTGACGTAACAGAGGATCTGCTGCCCGTGGTCGCGGGGCGGCCGGAGCATGTTGAGCTCCTGCGCGGCATTGGCCTCAGGTCGGCCATGATGGCGCCACTGGTGGCGCGCGGCCGGATAATCGGCATATTCTCGGTATTCGCGGCCGAATCTGAGCGGCACTATGACGCCTCCGACCTGGAGCTTGTCCAGGATATCGCCCAGCGCGCCGCCGTCGCGGTGGACAATGCGCGCCTGTACCAGCAGGCGCAGGATGCAGTGCGGATACGCGACGAATTCCTCTCCTCTGTCTCTCACGACCTCCGAACACCGCTGACTACCATCAAGGGGCTGGCGCAACTCGCGGCCCGATGGGTGCGGCGGATCGAGACGCCCGACACGGCGCGCGTGCTCGAAACCATGGGGAGCATCGACACGTCCGTGACCAAGATGACCGCCTTGATCGACGAGTTGCTCGATGTGGTCCGCCTGCAAATGGGCCGCCCGCTGGAATTGCACCTTACCCCGACCGACCTCGTCGCGCTCGCCTGCCAGCAGGTGAAGGACCACCGGCAGCATGTCAGCAACCACCAAATCGATCTGCACGCCTCCGCACTGGAGGTGGTCGGCGAGTGGGACGGTCCGCGCCTCGAGCGAGTCATGGGCAATTTGCTGTCCAACGCGATCAAGTACAGCCCTAACGGCGGCACGATCACCGTGACGGTGGCACACGAGAGCGTCGATGGCGCATGTCCATCCGGCGACGAGGTGGGGGGGCATCAACGAGTCGGAATCCTGCGTGTCGATGATCAAGGTGTGGGCATTCCGGCGACCGATCTTCCGCATATCTTTGAGCGGTTCCACCGGGGCGCGAACGTAACCGGCCGGATCGCCGGCAACGGCATTGGTCTCGCTGGAGCGAAGCACATCGTCGAGCAACACGGCGGCACGATTCAGATCGCGAGCGAGGAAGGGCGGGGGACCAGCGTCACCGTGCGCCTGCCGTGTGGGTGAGAATCCAGTTGGTCGGCGTCCGGTCGTAGGGGCGACCCGGTGGGTCGCCCGTGTGCGGGGCACAATTGAACCGGCCCGTCCGACCGTGTACGCGTGCCGAAACAGTCCATCGGTTCGGTACAGTAACGTTCGTCAGTCGGATTCGGCGCGTCGATGCTGAGGCTGGCGTCGCGACCGCGCGAAGTGGTGAACTATTCGCAGGAGTTCGTCAAGCTCGAATGGCTTCGCCAGATGGCCGGCTGCACCGTGGCGTACCGCTTCCTCTTCGGCGTGGTAGCCCGCGGTCATGAACACCACCGGGATCGGCGATCCCTGCTCGCGCAACTGCTGCTGAAACTGCCAACCGTTCATGACCGGCATGGACAGGTCAAGGAGTACGACTGCCGGCTGGTGCGTACGCACCCATTGCAACGCTTCTTGGCCGTTGGCGGCGGTGGCGACCCCATATCCTTCTGACTGCAAAGTCGCCTGGATGAAGTCGCGGATGAACAGATCATCATCCACGACCAGCACGTCGCCGATCTCTTGCGGGCTTGTGGTCATCGCGGGCACCATCGCGGTTCGTGGGTTGGTATCACGGCACACGTCCTCGGTCCCAGTTCAACAGTGCCGGAAACATCGGCCATGCACGCGTTGGACCCGTTCGCGTAGGGTCGCGCGGGCGAGGATCACGTCTGAATCGCCTTCGCCACCGCAACCTCATCGTCACTCGGAAATCTCACCGTAACAATACCCGAGAAGGGTTACAGGAGTAGAGTTGGCAGAGATTCCAATACCCAGCACGCGCTATTCGAATCAGGAACCACCCATGTCGCCAAAACGCTCCATGTCGAGTGGGTTCCTCGCTCAGCAGCCGGACCACGTTTCTTACACCGCGCACTCGCCTGATTCCACGAGGATGCCACCGGCGCTCGTGCGGGTGCAGACCGCTCGTTTAGGTCTGGCAGGCCGTGTCCGCGTTGCTGCCGAACGGACACGAACCGGGCACGAGCCGTCGCGCCGTGCGGATAGATGACACGTCCGGCGCCGTGCTGCTGAAAACTGACGACCGGCGGCTGAACGCCTTACTATTGGGTGAGCGACGGGGAGGAATCTACATGGACTTCGAGCTGACCGAGGCCCAACAGGCGATCCGTGAGCAGGCGCGGGCGCTGGCGGGCCGGTTTGATGACGCGTACTGGCGTGGCTGTGATTCGGACCACCGCTTTCCTTGGGAGTTCTACCAGGCGTTCGCGGATGCCGGCTGGCTTGGGATTGCTATCCCGCCCGAGTACGGCGGCGCTGGTCTGGGCATCACCGAGGCCTCGCTGCTGCTGGAAGAGGTGGCGGCGTCGGGAGCGGCGATGAACGGCGCCACGGCGCTGCACCTGACCATCTTTGGACTGAACCCCGTCGTGCGCCATGGTTCGGAGGACCTCAAGCGCCGCATCCTGCCCGAGGCCGCCGCCGGACGGCTGCACGTCGCCTTCGGTGTTACCGAACCTGACGCCGGCTCGGATACGCCCGCGATCACGACCCGCGCGATTCGTGACGGCGACCGCTATCTGATTCGCGGGAAGAAGGTCTGGACGTCGAAGGCGCGGGAGTCCTCCAAGGTACTGTTGCTGGCCCGCACCTCCTCGTTGGAGGAGGCCAGCCGCCGCACCGATGGGATGACCCTGTTCGTTGCCGACCTCGACCCCCGGTACGTCACCATCCGCGCGATCGATAAACTCGGTCGCAACGCGGTGGACTCGAACGAGGTGTTCTACGACGACTTGCCGGTTGATGCGCGCGATGTGGTGGGCGAGGAGGGGCGCGGGTTCTATCACCTACTCGACGGCCTGAATCCGGAGCGCATCCTGATCGCCGCCGAGGCGCTGGGGACGGGCAAGGCCGCCCTGCGTCGGGCGACCGCGTACGCCAAGAGCCGGGTCGTGTTCGGCCGGCCAATCGGCCAGAACCAGGGAATCCAGTTCCCCCTGGCGGACAGCTACGCGAAGCTGAGCGCCGCCGAACTGATGATTCGTCAGGCAGCGTGGCTGTATGACCATGGCAGGCCCTGCGGCGCCCAGGCGAACATGGCCAAGTACCTCGCCTCCGAATGGGGATTCGAGGCGGCCGACCGCGCCTTGCAGACACACGGCGGCTTCGGCTACGCCAAAGAGTACGACGTGGAGCGCTACTGGCGTGAGGTGCGCGTGATGCGCATCGCCCCCGTGACCCAGGAAATGGTTCTCAACTTCCTCGCCCAGCACGAGCTTGGCCTGCCCCGCTCATATTAGTGCCGCGTAAACCTTGGCGTCCCTAGAACCGCGAAGACCGCCAAGCGTCCGCCAAGACTCGTGGTGTGCCACCCCTCCCGTCACCTATGACCTATGACCTGTGCCCTATGACCTCAAATCGGGTACCGCTGCACCAATCCCCGTGCGATCACCTGTCGTTGAATCTCGTTTGTGCCTTCGCCGACGACCAGGAGCGGCGCGTCGCGGTAGTAGCGCTCGATCGGCAGGTCGGTGGTGTAGCCGA
>JBBQJF010000011.1:0-32102 GCA_038325665.1 Dehalococcoidia bacterium
GAAGATGGTCAACGCCACCCACTCGGGTGTTGCGTTTTCAATCGAGCCGACCACCGGGGACACAGAGACGATCGTGATTGAGGCCGCCGCCGGCCTGGGTGAGGTGGTGGTCCAGGGCGAGGTGGAGCCGGACCACTACGCCGTCGCCAAGGCCGACCTCGGCCTGCGCGAGGTGCATGTCGGTCACAAAGCCTTTATGCTCACGCGCGACGCCGAGGGCTGCAACGTGCGGATCGACCTCCCGCCGGAGGAGGCCGACGCCCGTGTGCTGACGGATGACCAGGTGCGGGCCGTGGCCGAGCTGGTCCGCCGCGATGAGGCGCACTACGGGACGCCGCAGGACATCGAGTGGGCGGTCGAGGACGGGCGCACCTACCTCGTGCAGTCGCGCCCCGTAACCGCGCATCCACGCCCCAAGGGCACGGAAAACGGCGTCGGTCCGGTCGAGCGGAAGGAGTTGGTGCGCGGACTGGGGGCGAGTCCGGGCACGGCGGTAGGCCGGGTGAAGGTGGTGCGTTCGCTCGATGATGCGGATGCGCTCCAGCCGGGTGACATCCTCGTGACCGCCATGACCTCGCCCGATTGGGTGCCGTTCATGCGCCGCGCCGCAGCCATCGTCACCGACAGCGGCGGTATGACCTCCCACGCCGCGATCGTCACCCGCGAGATCGGCCTGCCCTGCATCGTCGGCGCCCGCACGGCGACGAGCGTGCTCCAAGATGGAGCCATCGTCACCGTCGATGCCACGGCTGGCGTCGTCCTGGCCGGACGGGTGGAGGCGGCAGCGCCGCCGCTGGCTCCGGCCGGTCCCATTGGACTCTCTACCTCACCATCGCGGCTTGTCACCGCCACCAAAGTGATGGTCAACCTGGGCGAACCGGACAAGGCGCGCGAAATAGCGGCGCTGCCGGTGGACGGTGTCGGCCTGCTCCGCGCCGAGTTTATGCTGCTGAGCGCCTTCCAGGGCGTTCACCCACGCCGCCTGATCGAGCAGGGACGGGGAAGCGAGTTCGTGGACCGGATGGCCGACCAACTGCGCCTCTTCGCCGATGCGTTCTACCCACGGCCCGTGATCTACCGCTCCACGGACTTTCGCACGAACGAGTTCCGCGGACTGGAGGGTGGTGAGGCGTACGAGCCGCGCGAGGAGAACCCGATGATCGGGCTGAGGGGCGCATACCGTTATGTGCGCGATCCCGAGTTGTTCCGGCTCGAATTGCAGGTGCTGCGGCGGGTGCGCGAGACGCGGCCCAACCTGCAACTGATGATCCCGTTCGTGCGTACCGGGAGCGAGTTCCGCGCCTGCGCGCGCCTGGTGGACGAATCCGGCCTGACCGATGAGCGGGGCTTCCAGCTCTGGGTGATGGCTGAGGTGCCGTCCGTGGTGTACTGGCTGGACGACTACGCCCGCCTCGGCCTCTACGGTGTGTCGATCGGCTCGAACGACCTCACCCAACTCGTGCTCGGCGTGGATCGCGATAACGAAACGCTGGCGCCACTGTTCGACGAGCGCGATCGAGCGGTGGTGGAGACGATTCGGGCGATTATCGGCGCGTGCCATCGACTCGGCCTGCGCTCATCGATCTGCGGACAGGCGCCCTCGGTATATCCGGAGTACGCCGAGACGCTGGTGCGGTACGGCATCGACTCGATCTCCGTCAATCCGGATGTCATCGACCAGACCCGCTACAACATCGCCGTCGCCGAGCAGCGCATCTTGCTGGAGCACCACCGGGAGGCGGCTACACCCGCCGCCCGATGAACGCGGTGGGTGATTCACGCGCTGGGATACGGGCGGATCTCATAGGGCATCCGGTGACCGCACCGCCTGACTTCGGCTGTGGCGGTGCGGCACTCCGGCAGCGGGAACAGCGAGTCTCATCATTCATTCTGGAGGACGCGCGATGAACCTGACCTTAGAACCAGATGACGTGGCCGTGCTGCGAACGATTTTGACGGATCGGCTGCCGGACCTGCGTATGGAGATCGGGGGCACGGACGACTTCGACACCCGGCAGGTGCTTCACCGCCGCGAAGAGGCGCTCAAGCGGATAATCGCCGCGATCGAGCAGCAGCAGGCAGCGCCGGCAGCGATCGCGGCCGAGCCGCACCAGCGGGAGCCCAGGTTCGTGCAGCGGCCGGGTGACTAATGCACGATCACACGATCTGTTCGGTGATGCACCGGTTCCCCACGGCGCGACAATCCGCAATCTACATCGCCGTGGACTGCGCCACAGCGTTGCCGAGCGTCTCGGATCTGCCGGTACGAACGACCCACGCGGCTGGGCGCGTAAGGCGCCCGACATCGCAGTTGGCGGCGGTTCCACGAGCAGCCACCGGGCTGGGCCGGCCCGGTGGCTCCTGCCCAATTGGAGAACCGAGCGCTCTCCCGAACAGCCTGTTCACCCCCGCCGCGGGCCGGGCATCCGTCCGCCGTCGGAGTTGGGCTGCGGAGTCCCGCCGCGCCGCGCGCGGACCCGACGGAGGGCGCGGGCGCTTCCCCCGGAACCCCCCGGAGCGCCCGGCGATTTCGTGGGCCAGTGCTGGACGGAAGGGCATAGGCGCTCCTTTGTGAGCGCAGCCGGGCAGTCTGAAAGGAAAGGACACCATGAGCACGGAGCTTCAAGCACTGCCCCGGCTGGTCGCCCAGTTGAGCGCGGAGCAGCCGGCGGGTGGACGGGCATTGTCGGTGTATCTCGATACCTCGCCTGCGCGCATCGCCGGGCAGGCCTACTTGCTCTCCTACCGTGACGGCTGCAAGGCGTTGCGCGCGGAGCTGTCCGGCGACGACCGGGAACGCTTCAACCAGGCGGCGGCGCAGGCCGAGCGCTACGTCACCGGCATCGATCCGTCCATGGCGCGGCCGGGACTCGCCCTATTCGCGTCCGGTGACGGCGGGTTCTTCCACGTCATACCGCTGCCGGCGCCGCCGGACGACGAGGTGGTGTGGGACGATCACCCGCACATCGCGCCGCTACAGGCCATGCTCGATGAGCACGAACGGGTCGCGCTGCTGTTGTTCGACAGCGCCCGCGCCCGCCTGTTCACCGTGTTTCTTGCCATGATCGAGGACGAGCAGGTGATCGAGGATGACGTGCCGCGCCGGCAGGCCACCGGTGACTGGTATGCACTGGCGCAGACGCGGTATGCGCGCCACCGAGAGCAGCATATCCTGCGCCACGTCAGGCGAACGATCGAGGCGCTGCAGGCGACGCTCCGCGCGCGTCCGTTCGACCGGTTGGTGCTCGCTGGTCCTGACGAGGCGCTGGCGCTGCTACGGCGGGAGCTGCCGCGGCCGTTGCGTGCCCTGCTGGCCGGCACCGTGGCGGTCCCCATGTTTGCCGGTGAGGTCGAAGTGTTGCAGGCTGCGCGCGAGGCCGCCGCCGCGGCGGCACGGCAGTCCGAATTGACCGCCGTGACCGAGCTGGTCGATGCGGCGGCGACGTCCCACGTCGAACTGGGTCGCGATGCGACCCTGGCCGCGCTGAGCGAGGGCCGGGTCCACCGGCTGTTCGTGGCCGATACACTCCACGGCACATGCGGTGAGTGTGACGCATGCGGACGGCTGACCCCGGATATTGGTCCTTGTCCGGCGTGCGAGGCGCCGGTCACGCATCGCATCGACCTGCGCGAGCGTGCGGTCGAGCGGGCGCTGGTGCAGGGCGCGACCGTGAAGACCGTGACCGGCGAGGCCGCGACGCGCCTCGCCGTGTACGACGGCCTGGGTGCCTGGACTCGGTACCGGTCCGAGGCGTGATCGTGCGAGGCACAGTGGCGGCGCTGCGACCAGCGGGGGCACTGGTGCGGCCGGCTGATGTGGGACCGCTCCGCTTCCGATGACCGGTGCTTGGCCGACAAAGGTAGGTGCGTTGCCCGGCAGACCGGTGCCGGAGCGAGGATTACCGTGCTGATGAGGCGCCTGCCGTGGGAGTTCCGCGGCCATCCCTCGCCCGTTCCCCCTGCACCGATTGGGTGATGTGCATGATGACAGCGACTACAGGGAACTCGGCGACCGACCTGCGCACGCGCACCGCCGCGTGGCTACGCCGCCGCCAGCGGGAAGCGCTGAGCAACTTGACTCCAGCGGCGCGCAGCGACGACAGCGATGGACAGCGCCGGGCGCGGATGCCTCGCTGTCATCACGCGTTGGCCCGCGGTGGTGGAACGGGACGAATCGCGCGAGGTCGAGGAAGGCAAGCAGATGGAGGAGCCCGTGTCGGGCAAGTGCAGACGCGATGCGGCGGAACCGGCTGAATTGCGAACGTCCCTCCTCGCTGCTCGCGACTCCGCTCTGTGTCATCCGACCGCCTGCCATCGCCGGCTCCCATGCGAGACAACAGGCCGCACCGGGGGGATTCGAACGATCGTAGCCATCGCAGTCAGGAGCAGATCGTCATTCTGCCTCGTTAGCCCAGGTCTCGAATGGTGGAACCCACCTTATCCCACGGAATGGTCTCCATGGTCAGTTGCCCGATGAGGGTCAACAGCAGTGCTACATTACGGATCGCGAACGTTCTCCAGACCCTAACCTCAACCGGCCATGTTGGAAGGTTTCTGATTTCCTTGTAGATCTTGGCGATGGATTCCATTTCAGCCGCCATTTGTTCTCGTGCAGAGCTGTTATCCCACTTGTCCAATTGGTCTCTATAGCGGCCTATTACAATTCCTTGCTGTTCATCCCATTTCATCGAGCGCAGATTCTTAAATTGACACATTATATTGTGCACAGAAAGGAGTGGGAATACGAAAGAACAGATTTCAAGACCGATAGTGATGGCGAACAAGAAAATATACGGCTCTCGCCAGTTAGTATAACTCACCTTGTCCTGGAGCGGAATAATATACCACCATACAGCGAGGAAGATTGCAGGAATCGCTAGCAGCCTCGCCTGAAAAGAGTAAAACTCACCGATCGGCCTTGTGCCTGCCAATCCATCAGGATGGTCAGGAATCAACCTCAATGGAGGGCCGCTGCCCGACCCATTTTTGGTAGAGCGTGGATGCTGTATGTAATAACCAAAGGCCCCGTACAGTACCATCCGGCCTATTATCGCTCCAGCAACTGAGCCGGCAACAACCATCGCAAGAAGGACTCCTTTGTGATTCCTGCCACTCATAGAGTATGTAATCATCATCAGCAGTGCGACGACTATTGCGCCAATGAGCGACGCTCGGCCAGTGCCATCGTGATACTGGCGTGCCACCATATCTACTTGGGGTTTATCAAGAATATCTCTATGATGGAGGCTCTCAAGCATACTTTGCCAGCGAGCTTCCACGCTACTTGCCATAATAATGGCTATGACAAACGTTATACACCCCGATGTAAATAACGGATCTATTTGGACAGCACTTTTGTATTGATAGACTTGGGCCAGATAGGACACAACCAGGAAGGCGATCAGAAAGGCGATCACATTTCTCCTCGTGAACAACCGGGATGCCTTCCCATCGACTTGTGTAGCACCGGATCGCTCGCTCCGAGGTCCATGATGTGAAAGATTCATAGCCGCGCTCCTTGACCACGATCCTTGCTCAACGCTTCGAACATTTGATGCAGATGAGGGCGTCACTGTGCCTGTCAGAATGACTCGGCCCGCTGTCGCTGGTACCTATGTGGTAGCTGTCCGGACAGCTTCTCGGCCAACCCGATGGGATACGGTGAGCGTATGTCGAAGGCGCCTGGCGATCTGTCAGGCAAAAGTACCCGACGCGTGGGGTGCTGCCGGACAGCCCGGCATGATCGACCCAGCAGGTCGTTCCGCGCGGCGAGGCGGCTGCGCCCCGCTTCGCTCCGCTCGCCAGCCCTCCCTCAGCGTGCGTGCCGGCCGGTCTCAGGAATGCAGGCGTTCCCAACTTCTCGCGTGCCATGACATGCCTCCGCTCGTGCCGCGTTCACGCCGCACCATCGACTCCGTCGTTCCGTCCGGGCGCCGTGGAGCTGCTGCTTCTTGTTGAACCTCAGCAGGATATCGCTATCCACCTGTAGGGTAACGCCGGAATATCGATTGTCCGTCCGCCCCACAACTCTGCGGCGAATACCTGACAGACATCATCCCTGACCTGGTGTCTATTGAAGCTGTCCCCGTCCGGCCCCAGACGGAGATAGGTGTGCACCGGAGGTCAGGGGGAGAATGGAAGTTCACGGACGCGGCACGCGCGTGCAGAATTAGAAAGGACGGGCCATGGCTGCGATCGGATTGAAGAGTGACGCGCAGATTCAACTGCAGGTGCTGGACGAGCTGCGGTGGGACACCCGCGTCGATGCTGCCGGCATCGGGGTGGCGGTCGACGGTGGCGTGGTCGCACTCACCGGCCAGGTGGACAGCTACGCCGCCCGTCTGGCCGCACAGGAGGCGGCGCACCGGGTGGCCGGGGTGCTCGACGTGGCGAACGATATCCGGGTCGAGCTGCCCGGCAGTCACGTCCGGTCCGACACGGATATCGCGCACGCGGTACGGACCACGCTCTTGTGGGATATCGTGGTCCCGGAGGAACGCATTCGGACCACCGTTACCGACGGCTGGGTGACCCTCGAAGGTACCGCCGCTACCTGGAACCAGCGCGAGGATGCCGAGCGGGCCATCCGGCATGTGACCGGGGTGCGCGGGGTGACGAACATGATCGCTCTCACTGGTCCCGCGGCGGATTCGACGACGGTGCAGCGGGCACTGGAAGATGCCTTGGTGCGCCGCGCCGAGCGCGAAGCGGACCGGATTCGGGTTCGGGTGCACGACGGGACCGTCACGTTGTCCGGCTATGTGCGCACCTATGCGGAGAAGCGGGCGGTGCTGGGCGCTGCCGGCCATGCACCCGGTGTGCTCGATATCGTCGACCAGATTCGCATCGAGCCGCTTGTCTGAGACGATGACATGCGGAGCCTGTCGGGTCTGATTCTCGGGCGCGGCGATACGCACGGTCCAGCGGCGATCGACGCCGGACGAGCCGGCGAGAGGAGGTTTCTCGCCGGCTCGTCCGGCGTATTCATGCGGATTCGGTGTGAGGTCCGTGGGGGCAGCCGTGCGCGTCTTTGACGATGTCGGAGACGGTGACGGCGCCGGCACAGGATGTGCCGATGAGCCTCGCCGCCTGAATGGCATCGTCCCGGCCACCGGCTGCCGGATCGCGGCGACGTGAATCGGCATCGATGACGAGCCGGAACTCGGCCACAAGGCTGAGCAACCCGACCCAGCGGCGGATGAGGCCGGCCGCAACCCAAAACCCACCCGCCCAGCGACGCACGGCGAGGCCGCCGGTTTTCGCTGTGTATCCGCCGTCGGTCGTGCGTACGCGCCGCATACCGGGCGTGGCCATTTGGCGACTCCTCCTCGGGGTGGCGCGTGACCCATCCCTTTCCTGTTCAGCCGAGCAGGGCACGAGCCGGATCAGCGGGTTCGCCCGGCTGGTTCCGCACCTCGCCCGCGCCGGCCGTGCACGCCGCCTACGCCCGCGCATTAATGCCGAACGCCATCAGTCGCATGGTTGCCGCCTGAAGTTGACCGCGTCGCCACGCCGGCCACGGCCTAATGCCAAAGCCGGTCCAGCGCCCGTGATGCGAGGCCCGATCTGGCGACCGGAACCCGGTGAAGGTAGGAACCGTCACTCCGTCGAGCGGCCGGCGGGCGGAGCGCCGGTGATAGGAATCAGCGGCCGGGTGAGAGTGCCGGGGGCATGCAGGCAGATGAACACCGTGTCCAGCCGATTGACCGCCGTGAGGTCGCTGACTTCAGTCGCCGGCGGGTTGAAGCCCTCGAACCGTCTCATGGCGTTGTTCAGCCGCCACACCGCCTCAAGCGCCGCGAACGGCGTTACGGCCGCCCAAACGACGCCGATCGGCGTCCCGCTCGGCCACGTCAGGGTGACATTGGTGCAACCCCGCCCCAATGCGATCACTTCGCTGTCCATGCGGACACCGAACGACACTGGCCCCGAGCTCAGGGACGGCACGCTGGTCACCTGACCCACCGGCGTGCCCGCTGGTGTGCGCTGGTCCCACCGCTCGGTGAAGGTGAGCGAGCTGTTGGCCGGGATGGTATGGGTCGTCACCACGGGCAGAAACGCACGCCCCTGTCCCCACCGCCACACGATCTGCCCGGTGGCGCCGGCCGTAACGAACAAGTCGTAATCCTGGTCAGTGGGAAAGGTGAGCGTCAGGGGCGTCGCCGCCGGATTGGTGATGGTCAAGGTGATGGCGACAGGCACGCCGGGCGCGTACGCCGTCCGGTCTGTGGTGACCATCACCTGCGGCGCCGCCTGAGTAATCCTCAAGCTGGCTGAGGGAACGACCAACGGGCTGTCAGTCGTGACCAGGGCGGTGACCGTGTACGCACCGGCCGGCGCCTGCTGGCCGCCGGCCGCGCGCTGGTCCCAGATCTCGCTGAAGCTCAGGGTCTGGCGCGGCGCGAGTGTGCGGGTACCACTGGCCACGGTAAAGGCGCGCCCGTCTGACCAACGCCACGCGACCTCGCCCGCCGCCGCGCGCACGACGAAGTCGTAGAGCTGGCCGCTCGGGAACGAAAGCGTGAGCGGCACATCGGCCGGGTTGGTGACGCCGAGGAGAAGAGTCACTCGCTCACCTAGGGCGTAGGCAGTGCGGTCGGTGCGGAGGGTCAGTTGTGGCGCCGGCTGTGCCACCGTGAACGCTAGCGGCGCCGCGACGTGAGGATCATCGCCGGCGAGCCAGGCGGTCACCCAATAGCTCCCCGGCGGTACATCGCGCCCCAGCTTGCGGTGCTGGTTCCAGCTCTCGGAGAACAGGATGGCGGCACCCGCGGCGAGCGTGCGCGTGGAGAGCGCCGGCCGGAAGGTACGCGCCTCCGACCAGTGCCACACCTCGCGCCCGTCCGCACCCGTGACGATGAAGTCGTAGAACTGGGTGTTGGGGAAGGTGAGCGTCACGGAGGCGCTGGCGGGGTTGGTCACGAGCAGGGTGAACGTGACCGGCGCGCCCGGGGTGTAGGCGGAGCGATCCGTCTGGACGGTGACGATCAAATGGGCCGCGGCTGCCGGCGTGGGCGACGAGATCCCCAGCAGGACCACCGCGGCGATGGCGACGAGCAGGAACGTGCGCATGGAACGCCTCCCAGTAGGCTGGGCGCACGGGCGGCACATGCCCCCCGTGGTGCGGCGATGGACCGATAATCTCGGCGACAGCGCGGGGACCCGCCTCCAGTCGGTCTGCTGTTCGGCTCAAAGCCACGGCGTCGGGCGGCGGCTGTCCGTTGGGTCGGCGTAGACAACCCGACCCGGTCGTCGATGGGATTCCACCATGCACAACGGGTTGCATCGGCCCGGCAGACTATTCGTCACCTTCGTGCATATCCGATGGGACGCCCGAGGCTGCCGCTTGTGATCGGCCGGCGGGACCCCCGGCGGGGTGCATGGGTTACTCCACGACGCGCAGGGTGGCGGGGATGTCCATGCGGCGCAGGCGGCGCACCGTGAACAGCGGCGTCAGCGCCACGACAACGGTCCCCATGCCGAGGGCGAGAGCGATCGTCGACCCGGCCAGGTACGCCTGCATTCCGAGGTCCGGCATTGTGTTTTGTACCACGCGCTCGATCAGCAGTCGCACCACGACGAAACCCACGGGGATGCCGATCACGGTGCCCAAGCCCCCGATGAGGGCGCTCTCGACCACGTTCATCCGCAGCACCGTCCCCACCGGGGTCCCGAAGGCGAACATTGTGGCGTGCTCCCGTGCTCGTTCGTCAACGGCAATGGTGGTGGTGTTGAACCCGATCAGCAGCGCGATCACGAGCACCGCCACCTCGGCCACGGTGAGAATGCCAGTCATCTGGCTGAGCGCGTCGCGCAGATCCCGGTCCAGCTCACTCACAGGCTGCACGGCCGTGACCACCGGCAGGTCGAACAGCACCCGCGTGAGCTGGTCGGGGGACACCCCGGCGGCCGGGGCGACCTGCGCCATGCTCACGAACCCGTCCAGGCCGAACAGACCTGCCTGGCGCTGGTCCAAGTAGGCGTTGAGGCGCACTGGCCCCGCGTGAATGCCCGCCACCCGGATCGCGGTCTCCAGGGTGCGGAAGCCGGCGCCCTCGCGCTGGAAGTGGCGGAGTATGATCGTATCGCCCGGCCGTACCCCCAGATCGCTTGCCGCATTGCGGGCGAGCACGATTCCTTCGGCGGCCGGGAGACCGGCGGTCTCCGTCAGGGTGGGCCTCCACATCGCGGAGTCGAAGTCGAGGAGGTCGATCATCACCTCGATGTCGGCCTTGTCCGTGCTGAGCGTCCCCTCCACCCGCAGGCCGAAGTCTGCCCGGGAGACGGCTGGGTTCGTGGCGGTGGCCTGCAGCCGTGGATCGTTACGCGGCAGGAAGCCGTCGAAGAGCACCGCGATGCGGTCGGGGTTGCCGCGCGACGCCTCAGCGACCGCGCGGTCGATGGCGCGGTTGAAGGTGTCGAGCAGCCCGATGATACCCACGAGCGCGACCACCGCGGCGCTGATTGCCAGCGCCGTCAGCGCCGTGCGGCGTGGAGTTCGCAGCAGGTTGCGGAAGGGCATTCGCGCGGTGCTGCCGCCCGGAATCGGCAGCCGCCGGGCGAGCGGGGCGAGGCCTCCGGAGCGCGCCGCCAGGAAGCCCGTGCGGATCGCGTCCACCGGCTCCACGCGCAGCGCCCGCCACACGGGATACGCCGAGGCGAGGAAGGGCAGCACGAAGCCGAGACCGGCTGCCTGCGCGTAGGTGGTGACGGGGAAGGGCGTGCGCCACTCAGGCAACGGTACAAAATTCAGAAGCACACCCTTGACTGCTTCGCCCACCGCAAGGCCGATAGGAATCCCTGCCACCACGCCCAATAGCGCAATCTGCGTGCCGAATAGCAGCGGCCGCACCGCCAGCCACGCCGGGCGCACGCCGAGCGCCATGCCGATACCGATCTCGCGCCGCTGCGCCTCTACCATGCGGCTGGTGAGGTTGAACGCTGCCAGCGCTGCCCCTCCGAGCACGAGCAGGGCGATCAGCCTGATGACCGTCCCGTCGTTCTTGACATCCTCATACAGCGTGCGATAGCCGGGGTCGTCGTCCTTGGTCGTGACCGTGGCGCTCACCTCGGGCAGGCGCCGGGCGAGGGCCTCCTCGATCTCCCGCTGCACCTGTGCCCGGTCAGCATTGGGCGCGAGGGTGAGCGCCAGGTCGTTGACCTTGCCGCTCTGGCCTGAGAGCGCCTGCACGGTCGGTAGCGAGCTGTACACGACGGCGTAGCTGGCGGCCGTGCCAAAGGGGAGGGAGCCGGCGGACCGCGCGAACACCGAGTAGGAGTCCGGCGTGACGCCGTGGCCTGTATACTCCAGCGGCACGCCGCCTGCCACGCGCACCGTGCCCGTGGCGGGTAGACCGCGCTGCCTCGCGAAGCCGGAGTGCAACAGCGCCACGTTACGGCCGCTATCGGCCGGCGTGAGCGGTCGGCCCCGCGCGGTGTGGAGCGTATCGACAGAGGGGCCGCCATCCGACAGGTCGATGCCGACGAGTTCGCCCTGCACGAGGATGGTTTCGTCGATCGAGGCATCCACCTGGGTCAGCACGATCAGGCGCTCCGCGACGGCAGCGACCTGCGTAACGCTCGGGATGGCCCGCACCGCCTCGCGAAGCGACCCCTCGGGGGTGAAGGTGCCCGGCCGCAGGCGCACCCGGAGGTCGTGCATATTCTGTTGGGCGTAGTTGAGGTCGTACGATTCAAGCCGCCAGGCGCCGAGGCTGGCGAAACCGGCATACACGCCGCTGCCGAGGGCAATGATCACCGCCAGCGCCGCGACGACGAGCCAGCGCCGCCGCAGATCGCGCCACGACCACCGCACCCACAGGCCCCACGAGGCCATCGCACCACCTCTTCCTCACCAGCGCAACTCGCTGATCGGCGCGCGGCCGCCGGTAGGCAGGCCGTCGCTGATGATGCGGCCGCTGCTCAGTTCGATCACCCGGTCGGCGACGCGCGAAATCTCACGGTTGTGGGTTACCACCAATACGGTTTTGCCTGCCTCCGCCTGTTCCTTGAGTAGCTCCAAGATCTGGACGCCGGTCCGGAAGTCCAACTCGCCGGTCGGTTCGTCCGCCAGCAGGATCGGGTTGCCTGTGGCGAGAGCGCGGGCGATGGCGACCCGCTGTTGCTCCCCGCCGGAGAGCTGGTGGGGGAAGTGGCGCAGCCGGTCGCGCAACCCGACCTGTCCCAACACCTCGGCGGCGATGCGCTCTGCCTCACGTCGCCCGGCCACATCCGCCCCGAACTGGACGTTCTCGAGGGCGGTGAGGCCGGGGAACAGGTTGAAGGTCTGGAAGGTGAAACTGACGGTCTTACGGCGGATCGCGAACCGAGCCGAGCGGGAGACGCGGCTGATGTCGACCCCGGCGATGCGGACCGTGCCTTCCGTCGGGGTATCGAGCGCCCCGATCATGTTGAGCAGAGTGGTCTTGCCGCTGCCGGAGGGGCCGAGAATGACGACGAAGGCCGCCTCATCGACATGCAGATTGACACCTTCGAGCGCCGTGACGGTCACCTCACCCACGCGATAGCGCTTAGCGACATCGTCAAGGTCAATCCGGGTCCCGGTCGGAGCGATTAGACGCTCATCCCCGGTTAGCACGGTCCGGTTTGTCACCATGCACCTCGTTCGCAGCGAATCGGCCGATCGGCGGGTCATTTTCGGCTCTGTTGTGCTTCGCCGTCAGCGTGTCACATGCGTCGCCCGTGCGGCTGTCAGGTAAGGTCCGATGGGCATGTGGGGAAAAGCGCTTCTCCACCAGGAGGACGCCGATACAGCGGGCGGAGCACGCCTCGGGATATCGGAGCCGGACGCTACCGGGGAGCGGGCCGGACTACGCCTCGGTCCGGACACGGAGCACACGGGCTGTGACTAAGAGGAGGGCGAGCAGGGCGACTGGTAATCCCCTCACCGCCGGCCGTAACCTCCCAGAGGCCGAGCATCCGCCGGCGTGCCCCGCTTGGCCGCGTGCGCTGTTTCGCCAGCGCCCATCCCGGCGCTACCGTTGGTGAAAGATCCCTCCCAGGGTCCGGCTGTACCGCCCCAATGCGGACCCGCGCCATGACTCCGCCGCGGGACGGTGGCGCCGCTACGCGGGGGCGATCAGCGACATACCAAACCCACGAAGCCATGGACCGCTCGGGTCCGCGCGGCGCTGTGGGGCGTTGCGCCGGCACGGCGTCGGATATTGCCGGACAGACACCACCCCCGATTCGCGCGACGTTGGAACCCGGCGAAATGGCGCGCGCCCGATCATCATCCACTCCGGCCGCACGGTGCACCGTGTCCCGGATCGTTGCTCCCGCCGGCCACGCGCCGCTGAGCGGGGCATCAGCAATGGACGGAGGTGGGTCGTGCCCTGGGCCACCATCACCAAATCGGAGACGGCGCCGACCGTTCCGCCGAACATGGCTGACTACGCCGGCGCCCGCGCCGCCTTTTCTTGGGACGCGGCCGGACGCGAACTGGATGGGTTGCCTGGCGGGCACGGGCTAAACATCGCCCACGAGGCGCTGGACCGCCATGCCGCTGGTCCGCTCCGCGACAAGGTGGCGCTTCGCTGGCTTGGTCGCGATGGCGCCGCGTACGACTTCACGTATCTCGACCTGCACCGCTTGACCAACCGCTTCGCGAATGCGCTCGCCGCGCTGGGCGTGGGCAAGGGCGACCGCGTCTACGCGCTCACCGGCCGCATCCCCGAGCTGTACGTGGCCGCCCTGGGCACACTCAAGCACCGCGCGGTCTTCTGTCCACTGTTCTCTGCCTTCGGCCCGGAGCCGATCCGGGTCCGCCTGGCCACGGGCAGCGCGAAGGTGCTCGTCACCACCGAATCGCTCTACCGGCGCAAGGTCGAGGGGCTGCGCGCGGCGCTGCCTGACCTGCGCCACGTCCTGCTCGTCGGCGATGACCACCAGCCCACCACCGTGCCGGGCACGCGCGACTATCACAGTCTCATGGCCGAGGCGAGCGACGCGTACACGACTAAACCCACCTACCCGGAGGATATGGCCCTGCTCCACTTCACCAGCGGCACCACTGGCGCACCCAAGGGCGCCCTCCATGTCCACGGTGCGGTGGTCGTGCATCACACGACCGGCCGGCTGGCGCTCGACCTCCATCCCAACGACGTGTTCTGGTGTACGGCCGACCCCGGTTGGGTCACGGGCACCTCCTACGGCATCATCGCCCCGTTGACAAACGGCGTTACCAGCATCGTGGATGAGGGCGAGTTCGACCCGGCGCGCTGGTACCGCATCCTCCAGGAGCAACGAGTGTCCGTTTGGTACACCGCCCCAACCGCCATCCGCATGCTGATGAGAGCGGGCATCGAAGCGACGCGGGGCTACGACTTCTCCGCGCTACGCTTCCTTGGCAGTGTCGGGGAGCCGCTCAACCCCGAGGCGGTGGTCTGGGGTCATGAGGCGTTCGGCCGGCCGTTCCACGATAACTGGTGGCAGACGGAAACCGGCGGCATCATGATCGCCAACTTCGCCGGTATGGACATCCGTCCAGGCTCGATGGGCAAGCCCTTGCCCGGCATTGAGGCGGCAATCATCCGCCGCGACGCCGACGGCTACATCGAGGAGGTCAAGGCGCCGGAGGTGGAAGGTGAACTGGCGCTCCGCCCCGGCTGGCCATCGATGTTCCGCGCCTACTGGAACGAGACCGAGCGCTACATGAAGTGCTTCGCCGGCGGTTGGTACTTCACCGGCGACCTCGCCCGGCGCGACGCCGACGGCTACCTCTGGTTTGTGGGCCGCGCCGACGACGTGATCAAGACCTCCGGCCACCTGATCGGCCCGTTCGAGGTGGAGAGCGTGCTGATGGAGCACGCGGCAGTGGCGGAGGCAGGCGTGATCGGCAAGCCGGACCCGGTGGCCGGCGAGATCGTGAAGGCGTTCGTCGTACTCCACGCCGGCCATCAGCCTGATGAGGCGACGCGGCGCGACGTGCTCGCCCACGCCCGGCGGCGGCTGGGGGCGGTGGTCGCGCCGAAGGAGATCGCGTTTGTCGAGTCGGTGCCGAAAACGCGCAGCGGCAAGATCATGCGCCGCCTGCTCAAGGCGCGCGAGCTGGGCCTGCCCGAGGGCGATACCTCGACACTGGAGACAGGTTGATCCATTCGTGGCAGGAGGTCCCACATGGAGCACACCTGACGCCCACTCTGCAACGGGGCTCCGTCGCACGAACAGGAGGCCAGCTATGGACGCGCATCGAAGACCACGGGGGACAGTCGGCAGTTCGCGGTATGACCTCAAGCTTTCGCTGGTGGTTGCGGCCTGCCTCATGATCGAGGCCGTCGTCGCGAAGAACGTGCTGGACGTCCGGATGGACTACTTCTCGCAGTTTGCCGCTCTGTGGGTCTTTTTGCCCTACATGTGGTTGGAAGACCAACGGGGCGACCGGCGTACGGCCTTCGCTTTCGGACTCGCGGCCGTGCTTGTGACGGCCGCGGTGCTGGCCCTGTACGCCATCTAGCGCGCCGCCATGCCGATTAGGAAGGGTAAGCAAACGGGAGGCAATCATGACGACGGCAGTCACGGCTGGCGACGAGCGCCGCCCGGAACGTGCCCATGCCCTCGACCTGCTGCATGACATGCTGCGCATCCGCCGGTTCGAGGAGAAGGCGGCCGAGCTGTATACCCAGGGCAAGATCCGCGGCTTCCTCCACTTGTACATTGGCGAGGAGGCCGTCGCCGTGGGCGCGACGCAGGCGCTCACCACGGACGACGCCGTCGTCGCCACCTACCGCGAGCACGGCCACGCACTCGTGCGCGGTCTGCCGGCCGGTTGCCTGATGGCGGAGATGTACGGCAAGGCCAATGGCTGCAGCCGTGGCCGGGGCGGCTCGATGCACTTCTTTGACGCTGGCCGCCGCTTCTACGGCGGGCATGCCATCGTCGGCGGTGGGCTGCCGATTGCTGTAGGGCTGGCGCTGGCGGACAGGATGCAGGGGAAGGAGCGCGTCACCGCCTGCTTCTTCGGCGAGGGGGCGGCGGCCGAGGGCGAGTTCCACGAATCGCTCAACCTGGCGGCGCTGTGGCGGCTGCCTGTGCTGTTTCTGTGCGAGAACAACCTGTACGCGATGGGCACCGCACTGGCACGCTCCGAATCGCAGATGGACATGTGCGTGCATGCCCGCTCGTACAACATCGCCGCCGAAACCGTGGACGGCATGGACGTGCTCGCGGTGGAGGCGGTGGTCCGGGCCGCGGCCGAGGCGGTGCGGCGGGGCGAGGGGCCGCGGTTCGTCGAACTGCGCACCTTCCGCTTCCGCGCTCACTCCATGTCCGACCCTGATCTCTATCGCACCAAGGAGGAGATCGCCGGCTGGCGCGAGCATGACCCCATCACCACGTTCCACGATCGCCTGCGGGACTGGGGGTTGCTCGCCGCCACCGATATGGACGACCTGGAGGTCCGGGTGGCGGCCGAGATCGATGCGGCGGTAGCGGAAGCGGAGGCAGGCCCGTGGGAACCGGTGGAGGATCTGACGAAGGACGTATATACGCGGGCGGGCAAGGCAGTGCCCGCGTGACGTGCGCCCGAGGGTTACATGACATGAGCGCCTGGCAGCGCGCGCTAGGGGCCGATCCGCTTCCCTGGCTGTTGGAAGAGGCTACCCCGGCCGTTCGCCACATGGCCCTGCGCGACCTTCTGGACCGGCCGGCGGATGACCCGCGGGTGCGGGAGGCACGGGACGCTTCTATGCAATCTCCGCCGATCGCGGATATCCTCGCGGCCCAGCATCCCGATGGCTACTGGGTGAAGCCCGGACCGGGATATTCCACGAAGTACCGCGGCACGGTGTGGCAGGTGGTCTTCCTCGACCAGCTCGGCGCCGACGGCGATGACCCGCGGGTCCGTGCCGCCTGCGCGTATGTGCTGGCGCACACCCAGGCGGTGACGGGCGGATTCGGCGCATCGGGCCGCGTCGATATCGACCGGCCGCCCCCCGCGTCGGTGGTTCACTGTATCAATGGCAATCTGCTGCGGGCACTCCTCGGCTTCGGCTGGCAGCAGGATGAGCGGGTGCAGCAGGCGATCGACTGGCAGGCACGCGCGATCACCGGCGAGGGCTTCGAGCGCTACTACCAGGCGGGGACCAGCGGGCCAAATTTCGGCTGCGCGGCCAACGACGAGCAGCCCTGCGCCTGGGGTGCGGTCAAGGCGACATTGGCCCTGGTGCGCGTCCCGGTCGAGCAGCGCGCGCCGCATGTTGTGCGCGCGATCGAGCAAGGGGGAGATTTTCTTCTCAGCCGTGATCCCGCGGTGGCGGATTGCCCGATGAGTCGGGGAAACGTGAAGCCCAACCGGTCGTGGTTCAAGCTGGGCTTTCCGTCCGGGTACGTGACGGATGTGCTGCAGAACCTGGAAGCGCTCTGCGAGTTGGGCTTCGCCCGCGACCCGCGCCTCGAGCACGCGCTCGCGTGGCTGCTGGCCAAGCAGGATGAGCGGGGGCGCTGGCAGAACGAGTACGCCTACACTGGGAAGACCTGGGTAGATATCGAACGTCAGGGGCAGGCCAGCAAACTGGTCACGCTCCGTGTCTGCCGGGTGCTGCGGGCCACGCTGGGATGAATGTGATGGGGATCCACCGCTCAATGCATCCCCTTATCAGTTGTGACGTCCGGTGAACCCCAGGGAGCAACGAATAGGCCGCGGGACCTACTGGCGAGCATGGTGTTACCGCGACGGCGCGATCCGGAGGCGTGCAATGACGACGATACCGAACAGGGTGGGTAGCCGGCCGGGAGGCATCGCGAGATCTATCTGAGCGACGCGCGCAGGACGGCACCGGAAAGGTCGCGCACGATCATCCGTCAGCCGTTCGCGTGACAGCGACATGACCAAATCTGGACGACCGCCACGGCGCGGCGCCGTTTCCACGGAAAGGCAGGTGGGACCGTGACCACGAAACTCACCTATCGCGAGGCGGTACGAGAGGCGATGAGGGAGGCGATGCGTACCGACCCGCGCGTGTTCCTGATGGGGGAGGATGTCGGGCGCTACGGCGGCGCCTTCGGCGTAAGCCATGGCCTGCTCGATGAGTTTGGCCCCGAGCGAATCCGCGACACGCCGCTGGCGGAATCGACCTTCCTCGGTGCGGGCATCGGCGCGGCGCTGAACGGCATGCGCCCGATCGTCGAGATCATGACCGTCAACTTCAGTCTGCTCGCCCTCGACCAGGTGTTGAACAACGCGGCGACCATCAGGTACATGTCCGGTGGCCAGTTCAATATCCCGTTGGTGGTGCGCATGGCCACCGGCGGTGGCCGAGGGCTGGCGGCCCAGCATTCACACAGCCTGGAGGGTTGGTACGCGCACATTCCCGGGATCATCGTGCTCACTCCGGCGACGGTGGCGGATGCGCGC
Source organism: Dehalococcoidia bacterium (assembly GCA_038325665.1). Classification (GTDB taxonomy): domain Bacteria; phylum Chloroflexota; class Dehalococcoidia; order CAUJGQ01; family CAUJGQ01; genus CAUJGQ01. Next base: position 18,374 of record JBBQJF010000011.1, read on the forward strand.
GACATGCTGCGGGCCGCGTTGGCCGACCCCGACCCGGTATTCATCTTTGAGCACGCGACGCTCTATCCTTTGGAACAGGAGATCGACGAAACTGATGGCCCGACGGACATCACCCACGCGGCAGTGCGCCGCGCCGGGCGCGACGTCTCCCTGATCACGTACGGCGGTTCGCTGCCGAAGGCGCTGCTGGCGGCCGAGCAGCTTGCCGGCGAGGGGATCGAGGCCGAGGTGCTTGACCTGCGGGTGCTGCGACCGCTGGACACCGGCTCCATTCTGGCATCAGTGGCGCGCACCCACCGGGCGGTGATCATCGACGAAATGTGGCGCACCGGCAGCTTCGCTGCCGAGATCAGCGCCCAGATCATGGAAGGTGCGTTCGATAGCCTTGATTGGCCGGTGCAGCGGGTGTGCGGTGCGGAAGCGCCGATGCCCTACGCCAAGCACATGGAGGATGCGGCCCTCCCGCAACCGGCCACCATAGTTGAGACTGTGCGGGAGATGTTTGCCTGAAATGGCCGAATTCGTGATGCCTATTCTCGGCGCGGACATGACCGCCGGGACCCTGGTCGAGTGGCGCAAGCGCCCGGGCGATGTGCTGCATCGCGGCGACATCATTGCCCTCGTCGAGACGGACAAAGCCGACGTCGAGGTAGAGGTGTTTACAGACGGTGTGCTCGAACGCTACCTTGTCGCGCCGGGGACGGAGGTGCCGGTGGGCACGCCGCTGGCGATGATCCAGGAGGCAGGTCATGCCGCCGCAGCCCTGGCGGCGGGCCGCGCCTCGGGCGCGGGGCCGGGCGCACCGTCGCCCATCGCGCAACCCGTTCCGACTGTGCGTCCCATCGCCGCGCCGCCGGCGCGCGCAGGTGCGGCCGTCGTGTCCCCGGCTGCGCGCAAGCTGGCGCAGGAGCGGCGCATCGACCTCGCTACGGTGGTTGGAACCGGCCCTGGCGGGCGTATCCAACTACGGGATATCGAGACGGCGGCGGCCGCGGCGGCCCCTGTCACCCGGCATATCCGTGTCTCACCCGTAGCCCAGCAGCTCGCGGCAGAAATGGGCGTCAATCTGGCAACCGTGCGGGGTAGCGGCATCGACGGGCGCATTATGCGCCACGACGTGGAGCAGGCAGCGGCCACGGCGAGGCCGCCCGCCCCGCAACCAGCGCCCGCGCATCCGGCTCTCGTCGATCGGTCCGACCGCATGCGGCAGGCGATCGCGGCGGCGATGACCCGCTCCGCGCGCGAGATACCCCAGTTCCAGCTCGCGACGACGATCGATTTGCACCGCGCCGTCGCCTGGCTCACCGCCGAGAACGAGCGGCGTCCCGTTGCGGGGCGCATCCTCTACGGTGTGCTTCTGGTGAAGGCGGTGGCGCTCGCGCTACGCGAGACGCCGGAACTAAATGCCTCGTGGGAGAATGGCCAGGTGGCGCTTAGATCGAATATCCATGTTGGATTGGCGATTACGCTGCGCGGCGGCGGCCTTGTCGCACCGGCAATTCATCACACCGACCAGCTCAGCTTGGACGAGCTGATGGCGCGCTTCCGCGACCTGGTGCAGCGCGCCCGCGCCCTCTCGTTGCGCTCATCTGAGCTGTCCGATCCGACGATCACCATCACCAGCTTGGGCGAGCAGGGTGTGGAAACCGTGTATGGTTTGGTCTACCCGCCCCAGGCGGCGATCGTTGGGTTCGGCAAGGTGGTCGATCGGCCATGGACGGTCGATGGGAAGATAGTCGCGCGGCCGCTGATCACGGCCACGCTCTCCGCCGATCATCGCGTCACGGACGGTCACCGCGCCGGGCGCTTCCTTTCCGCCATCGACCACCTGTTGCAGGAGCCAAACCAACTATGACCACACTGACCAATGACGACATCCGTACGATCGTCCTTCGCATCCTCGGCGCGATCGCGCCCGAGGCCGACCTGAGCGCCATCCGGACCGATGTCAGCCTGCGCGACCAACTCGACATCGACTCCATGGACCTGCTCAATTTCGTGATCGCCGTGGACGCGGAGCTGCACGTCGATATTCCTGAGTCCGACTACCCCGGCCTGGTTACGCTCGACGACCTGATCGGCTACCTCGCCCCGCGGCTCCCGCCACCCCCGAGTCCCGCCCCTCGCGGCCAATAGGCGTCCGCGACGGCGTGCACAGGTTCACACACTGATGAGCCATTTCGACCGTTCGTCTCGAATCACCGCCCAATGCGCTGCTCGATGTGACCGCTCAGGTCTACAGGATTGAGGGACGCACGATTCATGTGAGCGGGGAGATCGCGCAGGGCCATCAGGTATGCGCGGAGGGCCACGGCCTGTCTATTGGCGTGCGTCGGTACCCGGCTCTTTGCAGGCATGCCGCTGGCGCGGCGCGCCCTCAAGCGGCCGGGACGCGCGATAGGCCGCGAACAGCCCCGCGTCAGGTCAGGTGCGTCTCGAAGAAGGTAAAGACCCTATTCCAACTGTCCATCGCCTGTACCGGCCGGTACGCCGGCCGGTCGTCGTACCAGAAGCCATGGCCGGCGCCGTCGTAGCGGTGGAAATCGTAGGGTTTGCCGTGCTTCTTGAGTTCCTCTTCGTGGTCGGGTCGATCATCTCACCCTTTGCAAGGCCAAAGTCCATCGTCACAGCGCGGATCACGCCTTCAGCTCTGCACACGTAGCCGAGCTTTTCAGCCAGTACGTAGGTTGCTAGCTTTCCGATACCGAACTTACCGATGGGGGCTCGTCCGGCGTGCATCACCTCCGTCCCATCAGGGGCACGCTTCGGCGACACACCGATCCGCCAAAGCTCCCGCAAACCGTCAAGGTCCATTGAGACCCCGTCGTCGATCACGGCAAGATACGCACCCGCCGAGTGTAGATCCTCGGGCACGCGTACCCAGACTCGGCTGGCGCCCGCATCATAGGAATTGGACACTAACTCCTCGAATGCCTTGGTAGATGACGAGTACAAGCCTTCGGAGAAGCGGTCGATAATTCCGTAGGAGATCCGCACCTCAATCTCCCCGCCGGGTGTGCCACCGGCTATGAAGGAGGCAGGGCTAACGTGAGATCGGTCAGTAGAAGTGGTGGTGCCGCCCCTCCAGGTGACATGAGACGGGCACGTTGGCCTCTCGGCCGGGCAGGGTTCATCCTTGGGGACGCAGTGATAGTTATCCCGGTGAGCTACCCACGGAAATTCGCACACATCTGAACATCTACCCTTCTGCGACGCTGGTTTCCCGTATCGCGATTCCGTCCCATCCCCGAATGATGCACGAGGATGGTTGGAACCGCCACCTGGGTCGCCCGGCACACCGACGGACAGTCGGAACGTTCACCGATCTAGCCGACCAGGAGCGCGTTTTCACTCGGGCTGCCGGAGACCGCCGACGGATTGCTGTCCTTCTTGCTGTCACATGAAACGCGGACGGCGGCCATAATTGCACAGTCGACCGCATTCAGATACAAACTTGGCGGAGAGGGAGGGATTCGAACCCTCGAGGAGGTTGCCCCCCTACGCGATTTCCAGTCGCGCGCGCTAGGCCACTACGCGACCTCTCCGTTTGGTACGCACCCGGAAACCGGGCAACAGCGAACGGGCAACAGGCTCGGACGCGCCGGTCGTTGCCTGCTGCCCGTTGCCCGGTCTCGGCGGAGAGGGTGGGATTCGAACCCACGAGGCTCGCGCCTACCGCTTTTCGAGAGCGGCACCTTCAACCACTCGGACACCTCTCCGCCGAAAATTATAGCACGGCCCGGCGTCGCGGCCACAGCACGCGCGTGGTCCGGCCGCTGGACACCTCGGCCCCTTGCCGTTGCGCCAGCGTGGCTCGGTCGCCGGTTCATGAATACTACCGTTACGACATATCGAGAGAAGTAGTGATCGAGTTGCGGGAGCGTGACTCGGCCTTCGTTCATGAGCAATGTCGCACGGGCCGTCACCGTCCCGTGTCGCGCTCATTGGGGTGATACCGCGAGCAACCGCCGGCCACTCGGCCCGTCGCGGCACGCATCACGGCGCCGGGCGCTGCCTCCCCCATTCCGTCCAGGAGTGTGCTCCTGGCCGCGGCTGGACTGCTCACTCGCTGATGCGAAGGGCCGCGATCAGCACCAGAGTGAGCGCGACCATGAACGTCAGCGAGATGATCACGGCAGACCCCACCCGCGGGCCGACCTTTCGCACGGCGGCCAGCTCGACCCCGAAGCCGAGTCCGGCCATTGCCAGGATCGTCAGCAGGCGGCTGGCGTTGCGGGCGAGTCCGGCGATGTCCGGCGTGAGGACGCCGGCGCTGCGGAGCACCGCCAGCAGGAAGAACATCGCCACGAACCAGGGCACGTACGTGTTCCAGCCGCGCTTCGCCGTGCCTTCCGCCCCGCGCGCTCGATACATCAACGCGAAGCCGACCACCACCGGGCCGAGCAGCATCACACGCGTCAGCTTCACCAGTGTCGCCACCTCGCCGCTGAGCTGACTGACCGGAAAGGCGGCGGCCACCACCTGCGGCACCGCGTACACGCCCATACCCGCGACGACACCGTACTGGTAATGGTCAAGGCCGAACAGCGGGATCAGCGCCGGCAGTGCCAACACCAACAGCACGCCCAGGACGGCGGTGAGCGAGATCGCGCTCGCCACGTCCTTCTTGTCCGCCCGGATCACCGGAGCGACCGCCGCGATCGCCGAGTTTCCGCAGATCGCGTTGCCGACCGCGACCAGGATCGCCAGTTTCTCGTTCAGGCCGAGCAGCCGGCCGGCGAGGAAGCTGAACGCGATTCCGCCCGAGACGCCCGCGAGAGCAACCAGAATCAACGCCGGCCCGGCCGATGTCACCTGGCGGAGATCGATACTCGCACCCAACAGCCCGACGCCGACTTCCAGCACCTGCTTGGCGGCGAAGCCGCAGCCGCCGGCAAACACGGCCGGTCGCGGCGTCAGGTTGCGCGCCGCCACACCGAGCAACAGCGCCAGTACCAACGCCTCGATCAAGACATGGCCGGTCAGCCGCTGCTCCGCCTCCGCCAGCAGATAGGCGAGCGCGCTCAGCCCAACCGCGAGCAGCAGACCCGGTGTCCACTCCGGCCGCCAGCGCGGCAGGCGCGTCGTCCGGCGTGGCTCACCGATGCGTACGGAGGTCGGAGAGGCCATGGTCGCCTCGTTACCGGGGGTGATGTCCTGCCACGATGCGGAACCCCGGACGGCGGGCGCGCGAGGCGGCGACGTTGGCCAGATGCCGTGGGGCATAGCTCATGTCGAATTGTGGTCAGCGGTCAGCCCGCCTATGTCCGAGAGTACACCATGAACTGACGCGAACCGCCGCGCTACACGCTGACCGCCTTCTCGACCGGCAATCCCGCATCGATCCAGCCTACCGTCCCACCGCGTAGATTCGTCACACGCTCGTGCCCGGACTGGACCAGGAACCGCGCGCAGCGCATCGACCGCACTCCGGTCCGGCATACCACCAGGAGGTCGCGGTCGCGCGGCAGATCCACGAGACGGTCGGCGAGGCTGCACTGCGGGACATTGGTCGCGCCCGCGACATGGCCGGCGTCGTACTCGGCCGGTTCGCGCACATCCACGACGATTCCGCCGGTATGGGCGCGCCAATCAGCCACGTCGCGCGGGTCAATCTCCGGCGCCGCGTACCCATCGCGCGGCATCGCCCAGCCGGCGTCACGCTCACCGAGATTGGTGGCGATGATCGCGTCCATGTTCAGCGGTCGAGCCGGGATATCCGAACTGATGTTGTGGACAAACTCCTCGACGCCGCTCACCTGAAGCGCTGGATTAAAGCGCCGCTCGAAACCAATCGTGCTGCTCGGCCGGCCGCACATCCCCTTCCCGCACGACCCCTCGAAGTGGCTGGGAAACACCTCGACATAATCATCGAGCGCCAGGAGCCGTTGCACACTGCCCCACAACTCACGCGCGCCTTGCTCGCCCCCGAAATCTGGGCGGCCGACATCGCCCACCAGCAGGGTGTCGCCCGTGATCGCCATCGACGGCGCCTCCGACCGGGCATGGTTGGTGACGAGCAGTGTGACGGACTCCGGGCGATGGCCGGGAGTGTGCAAGACTTTGAGCGTCACGTTCCCGAGCGTGAGTTCCTCGTCGCCGGTCAACGGTTGAAACGGGAACAGCACGCCGGCGGACTGATGCATGCAGACCGGCGCACCCGTCGCCGCGGCCAGCCGCCGCGCCCCGGACACATGGTCGGCGTGCACATGGGTGTCGATGATGTAGCGCACCGTGAACCCGCGCTGCCGGACCAGGTCGAGCACGTCGTCAATGTCCTGCGCGGGGTCAATGACGGCCACCTCGTTCGTCAGCCGGCCACCCAGAATGTACGATGAGCAACCACAGTCCTCATGCAGCACTTGCTTGAAGTACATATCCACCATGGCACATCCCCCGTCACGAGTGGCCGCGACGCTCGACGTACCGACAGCGCGCGGCCAGCGTGGCGCACCCGGCGGTCACCTGTCGGGCTACTGTCGCCTTTCAAACGGCTTCCCCGTCAATAATAGCAGTGATCGTGGGAGTTTTGCACTACAACGATGCCGTGTAGAGATACACGACCACGAGGAAAAGTTGATTAAGTTGAGCAATAAATCATCATTAGCGAGAACCCGACTGGACCGTGCAACCGGTGTACTCCCCGGCCGGTCGCGGGCTTCGCGTCCTGACCCACGCTGATATGACTGATCGGGTCGTCCGAACGCGGACGCTGAACGCGCACGTCTGGTCAGCGGCGCACGCCCCGTCGAACCTCGGCGGTCGCGTGGCGGGCGATGTGTTGAAGCGGCGACGCGCCGGAGCGACGTGGTGACGTTGCCCGGCCTCGGCCCGATGTCGCGCTCAGGGCGTCAGCCCCCGGTCGCGCACATGCTCCGACGCGTGATGGCACGGCGCGGTGTTATCATGGGCCGGCCGGAATCTGACCGAAAGGAGCAAAGAATGCGCGTACGTCTGGCCCCGCGCGTTCGCTCTCCACGCCAGGTGTACTACGGCTGGTACATCGTTGCCGCGGCGGTGGTTGCTCAGTTCGTCTCGGTCAGCGCCCAAGTCTACAGCTCGGCGGTGTTCCTCAAGCCGATGACCTCCGACCTCGGATGGACGCGGGAGCAATTCGCCAACGCGCAGGCGATCAGCACGTTCGCGATGGGCGGCCTCGGTCTGTTCATGGGTGGACTGATCGACCGACGGGGCGCACGTCCGCTGATGATCGGTGGCGCGATCATCTCCGGCGTGTGCTTGATTGGACTCTCGCGGGTCGAGACACTGCGACAGTACTACCTGCTGCGCGGGATAGGAGTGACGGTCGGCGCGATGGCGGTCGGCAACATGGTGGTGAACGTCACCGTGTCCAAGTGGTTCGTGCGAAACCGCGGTATGGCGGTCGCGATCGCCGCGATGGGGGTGTCACTCAGTGGTGTGTTGCTCGTGCCCGTGGCGCAGATGCTCGTGGACGCGTACGGGTGGCGGCAAACGTGGGTAGTCCTCGGTGTCGGCATGTGGGTGATCGGTATCCCCACGGCTTTCGTCATGCGCCGCACCCCGGAGGACCACGGTCTCCTTCCCGATGGCGACCTGCCGGGAGCGGCGCCCGTCCGATCCGGGCGGCGGCAGGTGAATGCCGCCACGGAGGTGAGCTGGACGCGGGCGGAGGCGTTGCGAACACCGTCCCTGTGGCTTCTGATTCTCGCGTATGGCGTCGCCAACGTCGGCCTCGGCTCGCTGCTCTTGCACATGCTGCCGTTCCTGACTGACAACGGATTTTCGCCGGGTACGGCGGCATTCATGTTCGCGTTCCAGTCGTGGGCGGCGATGGTCGCCAAGCCCATGTGGGGCGTGCTGCTCGGCCGGTTCCACGCCCGCTATCTGAGCTCAACCGCATTCGTGCTGTCCGCCGTGTCCGTGACCGGTCTGCTGATAGCGGCCGGGCGTCACTCCGAGCCGCTATCGCTCGTGCTTCTGTTCACCTACGGCCTCGGCATGGGTGGCACGATTCCTCTACAGGAGACAGTGTGGGCGAGCTATTTCGGTCGGGCGCATCTTGGCAGGATTCGCGCGGTAGCCATGCCGTTCACAATCATCTTTAGCGCGATGGGACCGAAGTTCGCCGCGAACTTGTATGACCGCACCGGGGACTACGTGATCGCGTTCCTGGTGTTCGCCTCGTTCTGGATCGCGGGCGCGGCGCTCGTTCTGCTGGCTCGCCCGCCGCGACGCGCTCAGCCGGTGCAGGGCACACCGCCCGTGGCGAGTCTGACCACGACCGCCGCCGGCGCGACCCCGGGCAGCGGTACGGCCGTCTAGTTTCGCGCCCCTGATCGCGCACCCGCACACCCGAGCGCCGGCCGCTGCCCACGATTGTGCATCGTGAGCCACGGCGTTAACACCGCACCCACCGTTTGGACATGGCCGTGGAACACTCCCGGCGCCACGACATTCGACACGCGCGCCGCCGGCTCCGTACGATGGTGCGGTTGGGCGGCTGTGGCCGCATCGGGCGAGCCAGGGATTCCACCGCTCCCTCGTTCCTCGCGTCGAGGCGAGCCGAGAGTACGTTCGTCCCCCAACACCCAAATACCCATTACCCAACGGAGGTTCGCGCCGATGCTGGCGGATCGTACAACCATCTTCACCGAGTCCGTGATCCGCGAGATGACCCGTCTCGCCATGCAGCACGGCGCGATCAATCTCGCCCAGGGCTACCCCGACTTCCCCGCGCCCGAGGCGATCAAGGAGGCGGCGATCGCCGCGATCCGCGCTGATCATAATCAGTACGCGATCACCTGGGGCGCCAAGAGTCTGCGCGATGCGGTCTCGGCCAAGACATTCCGTCATTACGGCTACGAGCCGGACCCCGAACGCGAGATCACCGTTGCCTGCGGCGCGACCGAGAGCATGATGGCCGCGCTATTGGCGGTCGTGAATCCGGGCGATGAGGTGATCGTGTTCGAGCCGTTCTACGAGAATTACGTGCCGGACGCGGCGATATCGGGCGCGCGGCTGGTGTTCGTGCCGCTGGAAGAGCCTGACTTTCATTTCGACGCCGACCGTCTGCGCGCCGCATTCTCGCCGCGCACCAAGGCGATCATCGTCAATACGCCCAATAATCCGACCGGCAAGGTGTTCACGCGCGAGGAATTGGCGTTGATCGGTGACCTCTGCGCCGAGTTTGATGCGCTGATCATCACCGATGAGATCTACGAGCACATTCTCTACGACGAACACGTTCACGTCTCGCCGGCGACGTTGCCGGGGCTGCGCGACCGCACGATCTCGATCAGCGGACTCTCGAAGACGTTCTCCGTGACGGGATGGCGCCTGGGCTACATCATCGCTCCGCCGCACCTCACGAATGCGATCCGCAAGGTTCACGACTTCCTCACCGTGGGCGCGCCGGCACCGCTCCAGGAGGCGGCCGCGGTCGCCCTCGGCTTTCCCGAGCAGTTCTACACGGACCTGGCCGAGATGTACGCGCGCAAGCGTGATGTGCTTCTGACGGCGCTGGAGCAGGCGGGCTTTCCGGTATTTCGACCGCAAGGCGCCTACTACATCATGGTGGATATCACACCTTTCGGCGCCACCGACGACACGGAGTTTGCCCGGATGCTGACCGCCGACATCGGCGTCGCACCGGTGCCGGGCAGTAGCTTCTACCACAATCAAGCCCTGGGCCGCACCAAGGTTCGCTTCACCTTCAGCAAGAAGGAGGAGACGCTGCGGGAAGCGGCGGAGCGGCTGCTAAAGCTGCGTGTCGAGCGTGGCGCACAGGTGTGAGAAGCTGACCGGCCAATCCAGCGACTCTCCATCGACCATCACGACCGGTACGCGCGTGTCATACAGTTCGCGCAACACCGGATCGCGATCGATATCGACCTCGGTGATGCGCATCTCCCGACCCCGTCCGGCGCGCATCACTAGAGCGCGGGCCTCGCCGCACAGGTGACACCCCGTGCGCGTGTAGAGCGTGACTGTTGTCATCCCACCGCCCTCATCATTGAGCAGCCCTCACTGCTATACTACCGTCGCCATTCCCCGCCGGCTATCGCACATGTAGGGAGGCCACGGCGCCATGCAAGAGACACCGATGGAACGCAATCTCGCCCTTGAACTTGCCCGCGTCACCGAGATGGCGGCGATGGCGGCTGGTCGGTGGATGGGTCGCGGCGACAAGATTGCCGCCGACCAAGCCGCCGTTACCGCGATGCGCTACGCGCTCGCCTCGGTGGACATGGATGGAATCGTCGTGATCGGCGAGGGCGTGAAGGATGAGGCGCCGATGCTGTACATCGGCGAACAGATCGGCAACGGTAATCCGCCCGCGGTCGATATCGCCGTCGATCCGCTCGAGGGAACTACCCTCACCTCTCTCGGCCGGCCGAACGCGATCGCCGTGATCGCGCTGACCGAGCGGGGCCAGATGAACTGTCCCACGGAAATCGTCTACATGAATAAGATCGCTGTCGGCCCGGGCGCCGCCGGCTCAATTGATATCAGCGCGTCGCCCACGCAGAACCTGCGCTGGATCGCGAAGGCGAAGCGGGCCGAGATCAACGACCTCACCGTTGTCATCCTCGACCGCCCCCGTCACCAGGAACTGATCCGCGAGGTGCGGGAGGCGGGGGCGCGCGTCAAGCTGATCACCGATGGCGATGTGGCGGCGGCGGTCAGCACGTCGTTGGGCGATACCGGTGTGGATGTGCTCATGGGTGTCGGCGGCGCGCCGGAGGCGGTCTTGGCGGCGGCGGCGCTCAAGTGTCTCAGCGGCGAGATTCAGTGTACGCTCTGGCCGCGTGACGACGCCGAGCGCGAGGCATGCGCGGCTGCCGGCCTCTCGCTTACCGAGGTGTATGACGTCAAGAAGCTGATCGGAGAGGGCGACACGTTCTTCTCCGCCACCGGTGTCACCGACGGAGAGATGCTCCAGGGTGTCCACTACTTCGGCGGCGGCGCGACCACCGAATCGCTGGTGATGCGCTCCTATTCCGGTACGATTCGCCGGATCTCCGCGCGACACAATTTTACTCAACTCAACAAGATGATCGATGAGACCCGCGGTCTCGCGCTCGATGCCGCGGCGGTGCGGACGTTGCACAACCCGAAGCCGGCCTGAGACGGAGGTCACGAGTCATAGGCGCGGGATAGTGGGCACGGGGCGGTATTGGGCTGCAGGTCAGGCGTCAGAAATACGTACCCCCGAACGGGGGGCGACGCAGGCGGAGAGGGAGTCGTGAAGATAATCGTCACGGACGCGGTGGCGGCGCGGTTCGGCGACGACCTGCGTCGGGTGGCATCCGGGGCCGCGATTGTCACACTGAATGTGGACGGATCGTGGGGCGGTGATCCCACCGACGCCGAACTGGCGTACATATCGGTGGACGCGCTGATCAGCGGATCGATCATGACGCTCGTCCGCGAGCTGCCGCGCATCGACACGATGCGCTGGATCCACACCTTCAGCATCGGTGTCGATCACCCGGCCTTCCGGCCAATAGTCGACCGTGGGATCACACTCACGAACGGCGCCGGTACACAGAGTATGCCGATCGCCCAGTACGTGCTGCTGATGATGCTCCACCACATCAAGTGTATGCCGGCGATGGAACGCGCCCAGGCGCGGCGCGAATGGAACCGCGTGCCGGCCGACGAGTTGACCGGTAAGACGGTGGCGTTGCTCGGTCTGGGCGGCATCGGACTTGAAGTCGCGCGTCTCGCCGCCGCGCTCAACATGCGCGTGGTCGGTCTGCGGCGCCGGCCGGATGAGGTTCCGAACGTTGAGCGCATCTTTCCCCCCGAGGCAGTGGGCGATCTGTGTGCCGAGGCCGACTTTCTCGTGATTTGTGCGCCACTTACCCGCGCGACACACGGCATCATCGGCGCGGCGGAACTGGCACGGATGAAGCCAAGCGCCTATCTGATCAACGTCGCCCGCGGTCCGCTGGTAGACGAGAGGGCGCTGATCGCGGCGTTACGCGACGGCCGGATCGCCGGCGCCGCGCTCGACGTGTTCGAGGTCGAGCCGCTTCCTCCCGACCACGAACTGTGGACGCTGCCGAACGTGGTGATCACGCCGCACTGTTCCCCCGCCTCGCCGATGCATATCGTGCGTGGCACCGAACTATTCCTCCAAAACCTTGAGCGCCACGTCGCCGGCCAGCCCCTCCTGAACATCGTCGATCCCGCCGACGTTGGCGTCGCCGCGGCAACCGACGATAGACCCTAAGAGTCGCCCACGCTCCCCTGTCCCCCGTCCCCTATGACCCGTGACCCGTGACCCGCTCCCATCACCGCTCGCTCGCCCGCCGGCCGTCGCCCCCACCGGTGCGTCGCCACCACTAGCCCGAGCGCGCCGGCGGCCAGCCCGAGCCACAACGTACACAGCCGGACCAGCACCGCGGCGGCGGCGGCGCTCGCGGCCGAGGCGGCGAGCAGGGCGCGGGTGAGCGCCGCCAGTCCGCCTTCCGCGACGCCGACGCTGCCGGGCACCACGAAGAGCGCGCTTCCGAGCATCGCGGATGGGAGAATGAACGCCGCGCGCAGATAGGTGCGTGCATCCACCGGGACGCCGACGCCCGCGAGGACGGTGGTAAACGCGCCGACTTCGAGCGCGACCGCGGCGAGGCTGAGGCACGCCGCCGGCGCGAGGATGCGCGCCGCGAACAGTGCGCGAAGTTCCGCGCCGGAATCTGTCAGTAGCGCGACATACCGGCGGATGAGCGGCATGCGTCCCGCCGCGCCAAGAAATAGCTGGTGCGCGCGATGACTGGCGAGGATTGCAAGAGTAACGACCGGAATGAGCACCAGTGCGACAGCGCCTCTGCCGCCAAGGCCGAGGAGCAGCGCCGCCGGTAGGGCGAGGCCGAAGAGGGCAAGCCCGTCCGTGATCCGCTCCGCGACGATGATCGGCGCGGAGCGGGACACCGGCGTCCCGGTCACGCGGCGTAAGTACGCGAATCGCACGACCTCGCCCACCCGTCCCGGTGTGAGGTGCGTTCCAAGCCCGGCGCCGTAGATCACGAGACTGTCGCGTACACCCAGCCCCGGGCCAGCCACGCGGCCGGCGTACAGGTGCCACCGGGCGAAGCGCAGCAAGTGCATGACGGTGCTGAGGACGAGCACGGCCGGCAGGAGCCGCCACTCGAAGCCCCGCAACGCCCGCCCGACCGCGGGTAAATCGCGGAACGCGGAAACCAGGGCGATCAGCGTTACCGCGACAGTGATGGCGATGAGCAGGCGGCGGCCGGTGAACGCACGGCGCATGCAGATCCTGCCCTTCTACTCACCCGGCACGCCGGCGGCGGCCGCCGCTTGAGCCGGGGTCCGGGGAGGGTAGCCAGCCCGCCCTCCGCGTACCCGGCGCGGTTCACGTCCGAGGCAGCGGACCGGCGACAGTCGCCCAATCGTGCGCCATATCCCCGGCGCGGGCGTGACCCTCGTCATTCGATACTACGTGATCGGTCGGTGAGCGCATACGAGACCAGATCCCGTGGTATAAATGGCCTCAAAGCTTGTGCGCGGACTCATTGAGGTGGCTCGTGACCTAACTGTCGCCGCCATACCATGAACGTCGCGCCATGACCATCCTACCGCGACACAACCCAGGGCGATTTAGTTTTCCGAGGGTTGTGTCGGGAGTAAGCTTGGCGCAGCACGCGGGAAGCGGAGGTGGCGGATGGAGACGGCAGACCGGTCGCTGCTGGCGGCGCTACGGACAATTCCGGACCCCCGGGGA
>JBBQJF010000012.1:0-30804 GCA_038325665.1 Dehalococcoidia bacterium
TGGTGGCCCGCGGCTCCGCGCTGCGGCGTACGGCTCACACCCCGATGGCGCGGCTCCAACGCTCGGACGAGCGTATCACGCGCGCTGACATCTGGCCCACGGCGGCGGATATCGGCCGGCCGGTGATCCTTGCCGGCGGCGAGGTGGGTATCCTGACGGCATGGTGGAACGCGCCCGATGAGCAGGAATGGCGGTGGTCGGTCGAATTCTACAACCACCGGTAAAGACAGGGCACTCCTGCCCCCGGCGCCCCGACCGGCGAGGGATGAGCCTACCCAACCGACCGGGCCGTTTCCCTTGGTCATGGTGGGCTTGGGGCATCATGGGAGGGAGGCGACCGACGCCTCCGCCGAGTCGGGGTGGGCGCGCGAGGGACGGACGCGATGGTTGCTCCCGTCCCCATGCAGCGACAGGTGGCGAGACACATGCCCGTCGGGCTGATCGACGATGGGAGGGGCCACACCATGACATCGACGACATCGACATCCCAGATTCTCAGCGAGGCGCTGATCCGGAGCCTCGCCACGCCCGAGTCCTTCCAGCGCGGCCACGATTACTGGACAAGCGGCGCGGTGATCAGACTGAGCCGGCGTGGCGGGATGGTCGAGGCAGCGGTCGCGGGCAGCAGATCGGCGCCCTACGCGGTTCGCGCCACGTTGGACGGCGGCGGTGTGACCACCGCGAGTTGCTCCTGCCCGTACGAGTGGGGCGGCATCTGTAAGCACATCGTCGCGGCGCTGCTCGCTGCCCGTCACCAGCCGGAGCAGGATGAAGCGCACGCCCCGCTCCGTGATCTGCTCATGGCACTGGACCGCGACCAACTCGCGACCGTGCTGCTCGACTTGGCCGCGCAACGTCCCGATCTGGTTCCGCTCATCGAGGCGCGCGTGGTGGACGCGGGCCGGCCCACCATTGGTGGGGGCGCCGCCCCACCCGCGCCGCGCGCCCCCTCGGCGCCGCTCGATCAAGCGAGCTTCCGCCGTCAGGCCCGCGCTGCCCTCGGCTCGCTGAGTCGCATGCGTCCCTCGGAGGCGTATTGGCATGCCGGCGGCGTGGTCGAGGATGTGCGTTCGCTGGCGGAGCAGGCCCGTCCCTACCTGGAGGCCGGCGACGGCGGCAACGCGCTGTTGATCCTGGAGGTCGTGACACAGGAGTACGTCGAAGGGTGGATGGACCTCGACGACTCCGATGGGGAAGCTGGTGAACTGTTCGCGGAACTTGGTGAGCTGTGGGCCGAGGCGCTGCTGACCGCTGGCCTGACGGCTGGCGAGCGCACGCGATGGGCGGAGCGGCTCACCGGCTGGGCGCACGAGATCGCGGACTATGGTGTCGACGATGCGTTCGATATCGCGGTAGACGCCGCCCGCCTGGGATGGGACGACCCCGGACTGCAGCAGGCGATGCGCGGCGAGGCACCGGCGCGTGGAAGCGGCGCGTGCGGACTCGAACTCATCGCCGTGTGGCATGAGGACCTCGGTGACGACGATGGCGTCGATGAGTATCTGGATGAACTCGACGAGGACGACGAATTCGGGGACGAGGACGAATTCGACGAGGATAGTGAGTCCGCGCTTGAGCCAGGCGCCTCATATGGCACGGACTGGCGAAGCGCGGCGCTCATCCCCGTGCGGCTCCGGATTCTCGAACGCGAGGGCCGCTTTGATGAGTACCTGAACCTTGCTGCCGCCTCCGGTCAGCACACGTCGTACGCGCACATGCTGGTCCGGCTGGGGCGCACGGCCGATGCGGTCAAGCACGGCCTGAATCGTCTAACAGACGCGAGCGAGGCGCTCGCGCTGGCGACAGCGCTCCACGAGCGAGGGGCAGTCGCCGAGGCGCTGCGGGTGGGCGAGCACGGACTCGATCTGGCGGGCCACCCACTCCCGCTCGCTCGCTGGCTGCGCGACCAGGCCGCCGCCGCCGGCAAGAAGGGTCTCGCCCTCACCGCGGCTGGAGTGGCGCTCGATGTCAGCCTCGCGCTCGATGATTATCGGGCGACGCGGGCGCTGGCCGGCAAGAAATGGCCCGCGATCAGGGACGTGGTACTGGCGCGTGTGCGGAGCGCACCGGTCCATCTCTCCGCCGGCGCGGTTGCTATCTTGCTGGACGAGGGGATGATCGATGACGCCATCGCCATCGCCGACGCTCAACCGCACGCGTATGACCTGCTCGAGCGGGTGGTGGACGCGGCGACCGCCAGCCATCCCGACTGGGTGATCGGCGCCTGCCACGCGCGGGCGGAGCGTATCATGGACGCCGGCAAGTCAAACAACTACCACTATGCTGCCACCTGGCTGGGCAAGGCGCGTGCCGCCGCCGTCGCGTCCGGCCGCCTCGCCGAGTGGCAGGGCTACCTGAGCGGTATGATTGCCCTCCACAAGCGCAAGACCAGCCTCGTCCCGCTGCTGGAGCGGCTGCGGTGAGGGAAGCGGTACAGGATAGACGCCAATTCCCGTGCCCGATGCCGTGTATGGCCATTGGCTGACTCAAAGACGGGGGATGGTGGGACGTCGCTGGGTGGGCGGTCGCCAGAAGGACGGTCAGGACAGAAAGGGATGAGGGCCGAAGGTCATGGGAGGCTCGACGACAAGCGTACGAGCCTTCAGCAGTGTACAATGTGGTCGGCTCCGTCCCTGCCCCCGCATCGCGCGTGTTGTTGCTCTTATTGGTTACAAACGCCTATATGCCCAAGAGGTGCGCTGCCAGTGAGCGTCGTTGATGAATTTATGGATTCTTATGACCGACTGCACGATTTTCACCTTAAGGTGGCCGAGATTTGTGCGGACCAGTGTATAGAGCAACTACGTCAGCTTGGTATCAAAGCGATCGTGTCGCGTCGAGTTAAAGAAGCAGAACGTCTTAGGAATAAGTTACATAAGGAGCATGGCCTTAAAGAATTTCGAACAGCACAGGAAATATCAGACCGTATTTCAGATATTATAGGAGTCCGTATAGCACTCTATTTTCCGGGAGTACATCAATACGTTCAGGAGATGTTGCTCAGTCAGTTTGATGTGCAAAGTGGACCTAAATACGTGTCCATAGGGAGCGCACTGTCGTCGAGAGAAGATTCGTATGAAAAGAGATTCAGCGGCTATCGTGCAGTACATTATCGGGTCCGCCTCCACAGCAGAAGACTTGGCATAAACAAGAAGCACTACGGCTCTGCGAACATTGAGATACAAGTGATGTCAATGTTCATGCATTCCTGGGCCGAGATAGAGCACGATATGATTTATAAACCATTGTCGGGAGAAATTGACGATGAACAACGAGCGATAATTGATCAATTGAATGGGCTGATTCAGGCGTCGGAAATTGCAGTCGAGCTCCTCCAGAAATCACTTGGTCGTCGTGACAATCCGTCGGGTGTTGGATTTGACAGTCACTCCAGCCTCGCCTCACGACTTCGCAGACACCAGCATGATGCTGGTGTTGATGTTGATGACGAACATCCTATTGGCGACACTCAATCGTTGTTCCAACTACTACAAGAAGTTCAATCAAATGATAAATCCTACATAAATGACTTACTGATGTATGTTCGAACATCAACGTTTCCTGGCCCACTAGCATCGCAAGTCAGTTCAACTATGGTGAATACACTACCACGAGCGCTTTTCAGTTACCTAGAATTGCATCAAGGGACGAAGGATAGTACCTTTCACATGCTCGACGCCCAGGAACGGGCATATGCCGTGGGCTGCTGGAACGCTTTCACAACTGCGGTAGAGGAGACAGTCAGGGATCAGGGACTGTCCTTACAGTGGCGCGACGTACGGGCGCTCACTCGGGAACTGTCTGGTTTTCCCCAGCACCTTGCTCCGACCATCGAAAAAGCGCGTGTCACGACTATCCGAGCCGTAGAGGGCCGATTGGGAGGTGAAGTGTCCGAGTTGCTGGAGAGCGCCCGGTTGCTGCAGGGGGCGCTGAAGGCTTGGCGCGTCCGTGCCCCACAGGCAACTCGTCCACGCATAGATTCTGCTCTGGCGACCATACCGGTGTGGCCATAGGCGGTAAGGTGGTGGGAGCAGAATATCCCCGTCCGGCGCGAGCAAATCCGAAGAACAAACTGACACCTGCCAGTCGCGCGGCAATGCCGTTGTGGAATCCTCGCCACTCGCACGCAATTGACCCGGCTGGTGTAACATGACCTACAAGTGTGGGTGCCAATTGAATGCGCGACCAAGTAGGACAGCGGGCAAGCCGATGACCAACCCCACCGACCATGAATCCAGCGTCGCCAACCCGGAGCGACACCGGGCGTTTGTCATAATGCCACATGCTCCCGAGTTTGATGCTATCTACTCGATGTTCATTAGAGAAGCGCTGACTGCAGCTAATCTTGTAGTTACGCGCTCGGACGACATTCAAGACCAAGCTAATATTTTGAGTGGAATTGTCGCTGAGATTGGAAGGAGCGACATCGTCGTGGCAGACCTAACCGGTGCCAATCCTAACGTGTTTTACGAGTTGGGATTATCACATGCGATGGAGAAAAGAACGGTATTGCTTACGCAAGATATCAACGATGTTCCTTTTGATCTAAAATCATATCGTATGTTGGTGTATGGAACTCATTTTGCCGATGTTATCCGAGTAAAACAACAGCTGACTGAACTCGCCACGGGCGTACTGTCAGGAAAGATAAGGGCTGGCAATCCCGTGACTGATTTCTTGCCTAAGGAAACTGCGGCGCGTCCAGCGCCGTCTGCCTACTTAGAAGATATAGACCAAGAGCCAGTGGATGACAGAGGGGTGTTGGACCACGCTGAAGCATTAGAGAAGGGTTACCTTGACCTGACAGGAGTAGCCAATAATGTGGCAAGTGAGATAGCCGCACTCAATGCCGCAGTGGAACGATCGACAACGGCTATACAACGAGCTAGAGTCAAACACGATAGTAAAGCGACCGTGATCATAAGAGCGATTGCGCGAGAGCTAGCGAACCGTGTGCAAGAGTTTTCCAAGAAGATATCCGATGCCAATGATGAGTATCAGCTTATCCTATGGGAGACAGAGAATAGTCTGGAGTTTCTGGTAAGAACGCAATTGTCCTTGGACTCCGATGACCAAGCATCCTTCGTGCAGCAACTAGCCCAGTTGGCTGGGGTGCAGCAGGCCGGCAACGTGGCGCGAAATATGTTCACAGAATTCGCGCAGTCCATAGACGATGTGCCGCCTCTGGAGCGCGAACTGACACGCTCTCTCAGGCGTGCGAGCGCCGAGGTGAGGCGAATGGCAGATAACATGGAGCAGACGGTGGCATCTATCAGTCGCGCTATTGAGGTAGCGGAGCGATTGATGGCAGAGTCGTCCTGAACGCTCATTGTCCCCTACGACTGTGGTCTAGGCACTGACCTTTTCCTCTGAGTTCATCTTATCACGATCTCGCGCGCCGCAGATTCCTGGCAAAGCCAGCGCATTCCTACTAGCTATGTGACCATCGATGCTTGACAGTAATGAAGTCGCTGGTGATCCAAAGGCGAATGTAGATCTACCACCAATAGAGTTGTGTTGATTATACGCACTTATGGACTGTGAAGCGCTTCATTGCAGATACTGACCTCTGCATCGGCAGCTAAACCATGCGGAGGTCGGCGTGGGCTGCGGCGTTGTTTAGGAATCAGCGCAGAGGTCAGTATTGCTGAGTTACGCGCTTTCCCTCTCCTTTCTATCTTGCTCACCAATTAGAGTGTTCGTCGCCGTTCTGCCCCTCGGCTCGCCCTCGGTTTGACACCCTTGATGGCGCGTCCCTAGACTGAGGGTAGCCCCACGATAGCACCCCCATTTCCTCACATGGAATGACGCCGATGCGTGACGAACTCATGTCCGCGATGCGCGGGCACAACGCCGACCATATCGAGATCCGCGTCGAGGAGTCGGACGCGACCCGAATCAGCTATCGCGGACGCGACCTTGAGGACATCGGCCGGTCACGCGGCGCGGGCGGCAATGTGCGCGCGCTGGTGCGGGGCGGCTGGGGGTTTGTCAGCTTCAACGACCTCGACGACCTGCCGGCACGGGTCGCACTTGCCATTGAACAGGCGCGCGTCGCCGGACATGAGCAGAGCCGCCTTGCAGAGGTACCGCCGCGGGTCGCGGTGGTCGAGCCGGTGATCGGCAAGGACCCACGCACTGTCAGTTTGGCGGATAAGAAGGCGCTTCTCGACGGCTACGTGGATTTGATTTGGTCCACCCCCAAGATTCAGAGTTCGTCACTTGGCTACTCTGATGCCGCGCGGCGCGTCATCTACGCGAACAGCGACGGCGCCTACGTCGAGCAGAGCCGGATCGATGTGACCTTCCGTGCCGTCGCCACTGCCCGCGACGGCTCCGACGTGCAACAGGCGAACCTCAGTCTGGGCGCGCTCAACGACTACGCGTTCGTGGAGTCGTTGGGTGACCAGGTGAAGCGGATGGCGGAGCAGGCGGTGGCATTTCTCGCCGCGCCCTACGCCCCCGGCGGTGAATACACCGTGATCCTCGACCCGGTGCTGGCCGGTGTGTTCGTCCACGAGGCGTTCGGCCACCTATCCGAGTCGGACTTCATCTATGAGAACCCGCGCATGCGCGAGATCATGACGCTCGGCCGTCGCTTCGGCGGGTCGCACCTCAACATCGTCGATGGCGGGGCAATCCCGGGACTGCGGGGCAGCTTCTCCTTCGACGACGAGGGGACACCCGCGCGGCGCACCGACCTCGTACGTGAGGGCGTGCTCGTCGGCCGGCTGCACTCGCGCGAGACCGCGGGCAAGATGGACGAGCAACCCACCGGCAACGCCCGCGCGATCAGCTATGGATACCCGCCGATCGTGCGGATGACGAACACGATTATCGAGCCGGCAGGGGCGCGGCTGGCGGACATGCTCGAGGGCGTCCACGAGGGCATTTACGCCGCCGGTTGGTATGGCGGCACCACGACGATGGAGCAGTTTACCTTCTCTGCCGGTGAGGCGTACATGATCCGCGACGGCCGCCTTGCCGAGCTGGTTCGTCCGGTGGCGCTCAGCGGCAACCTGTTCACCACACTGCAAAATCTGGACATGGTTGGCGATGACCTGGCGATGAACCAGGGAGGCGGCTGCGGCAAGGGCGGTCAATCTCCGCTTCCGGTCAGCAACGGCAGTCCTCATATCCGCATCCGTGACGTACTTATCGGGGGGCGGACCTAACTCCCTGGCCCGCTTCCCTCGCGCGGGACGGGGTAACGGTCGTCGAGGATTGGCGGACCTTGGCGTGAAGGATAGCGGAGTGACACGGCGCACCGGGGCAGTTCCGCGCCGGATCGCCGCGATGGCTCGCATGGCGCCGGAATCGGCGGCGGTGAGCAGATCGCGATGACCTCTCCGTAACGGAGCAAGGGTTGTTCGGCGAACGAAGCTCTGACGTGGGCGCGGAGGCTCCCCCTCCCTCGTGGGGGAGGGGGCAGGGGGTAGGCGATGGATCCCGAGCAGGTGCTGGAACTGGCGCGCGCCCGGGCGGACGCGGCCGAGGTGTTCGTCGCCGCGTTCGAGGACACGCCGGTCGAGTTTGAGTCGAACCGGTTGAAGCTGTTGCAGACCCGCCACACACGCGGCGTCGCGTTGCGAGTGATCAAAGACGGGCGTATCGGCTTCGCCTCCTCGTCGCGGCCGGGCGATGCCGCGATGCTGGTCGAGATGGCGCTTGAGGTCGCGCCGTACGGCGCCGAGGCGAGGTTCTCGATGCCCGGCGGCGGTACGATACCGCGGGTCGAGGGTTTCGATCCGTCGGTGTCGGCGGTGCCGGTCGATCAGATGGTGGCGACCGGGCAGCGACTGGTTGACGGCATACTGGCGGCTGATGCCGAGCTGATTTGTCACGCCTCGGTCCGCAAGACGATTCAACACATTCGCATTCTCAACAGCAGTGGGCGCGATGTCGCGTATCAGCGCTCCACATATCGCGCTGGAGTTTATGCCCAGCGGGTCCGCGGGACCGATATGCTGTGGGTAGGGGACGACGAGGCCTCCTGCCGGCCGATCACGGACGTGTCAGGCATCCTCCGCACGACCCTGATGCAACTCGAGCGGGCGCGTGAGAACGTGGCGGCGCGAACCGCGGAGATGCCGGTGGTGTTTACACCCGACGGCGTGGGCAGTGTGCTGATGGCGCCGCTGATTGCCGCCTTCTCCGGCAAGGCCGTGCTCCAGGGTTCGTCGCCGTTGGTGGAGTCGCTGGGGAAACCGCGCTACGACCGGCGCTTGACCGTCGTGGATGATCCGCTCGAACCGTGGCGGCCCGCGAGCCGGCCGGCGGATGATGAGGGCGTGCCGAGCCAGCGTGTCACGCTGATCGGTAGTGGGGTGGTCAACGCGTTTCTGTATGATCTCCAGACAGCGGGACTGGCAGGGACCGTGAGTACCGCCAGCGCCCACCGGTCGCTTAGCTCCCAGCCTGGTGTGTCACCGTCGTCGCTCCGGATCACGGCGGGATCGCAGACGCTGGACGAAATCGTGGCGGCGATTGACGATGGGATCGTGGTCGAGCAGGTGATCGGCGCGGGCCAGGGCAACGTCATCGGCGGAGAATTCTCCGGCAATGTCGTGCTCGGCTACCGGATCGAGCGCGGCCGGATCACGGGGCGGGTGAAGGATACAATGATCGCGGGCAATGTCCACGCGCTGCTCGAGCATATCGGCGCCATCGGCGGCGACGCGCGCTGGATCGGTGAGGGCCTGCACACACCCTCGCTCATGTTCGAGCGGGTGAGCGTGTCGACCACGGAATAACGGGAGCAGGCCGGAGATGGGGAGTCGCGACGCTCCCCGCTAGGCGGGCCATCCAGGTGAGTGATGAGCATTACCACGTACTTGAGCGAACTGGCGGATACCGGATCACCACTCAAGAGCAGCCGGCTGATCAACCTCAGCGGCCTGACCGAGGACGAGCGCGAGCAGCTCGCCCGCGCGTGGCCCTCGCTGCCGCTGGATCGACGGCGTGAGGTGTTGGAGCGCATGACGGCCATGGTCGAGGACAACCCAGAACTCGACTTTGACTCGGTCTTCATGCTCGCCCTGGACGACCACGATGCCGGTGTCCGCCGGCTAGGGATCGAAGGCTTGTGGGAGCAGCACGACCGCGCGGTGATTCCCTCGCTCGTCCGCCTGGTTCGCGATGATTCCGACCCGGGCGTCCGCGCCACCGCCGCGCTGGGGCTGGGCCGGTTCGTGCTGTTGGGTGAATTCGGGGAACTTCGTCCGCGTGATACGGTGATAGTGGTCGATGCGCTGCGGGCGGCGATCACCGACCCGACGGAACTCTCGATCGTGCGTGGTCGGGCGCTGGAGGCGCTCGGCGCGTCGTCGCAGCCGTCCACCCGCGATCTGATCCACGATGCCTACGCGAGCGGCGACGACCGCATGGTTGCCAGCGCGCTACACGCCATGGGTCGCAGCGCCGACACCTACTGGGTAGCGACCCTGATCAACGAATTGCAGAGCGGCGACGCCGAACTCCGGTATGAGGCGGCGGGCGCCCTCGGTGAGATTGAGGACGATGAGGCCGTGCCCTATCTGGCGGACCTGATCGATGACGACGACACCGAGGTTCAGGAGGCGGCGATCCACTCGCTTGGTCAAATCGGCGGCGATGAGGCGCGGGAGATACTGCGCCGCCGGTCGGAAGACGAGGATGAACGGGTCAGCGCGGCCGCACGCGCGGCGCTCGAGCACGCCGAGTTCGGCGACGATCCGCTGGGGATTCGGTCATGACATGAACGGGGAATGACGTGTGAGGCATCGACGCGGCGCGGTCGCGTCCGTCGCATGCATCACCGTCCGGGGGATGGCGATGGCGGTAGAACGAGGCGGATCGGGCCGGCGGATGGCAGTCGAGGATCTGGTATCGGCCGGCGGAGTCGTGTACCGGATGGGCGCGAGCGGCCCGGAGGTGGTACTGTGTGGCCGGGCGGCGGAGGGACTCTGGGGCCTGCCCAAGGGCACACCGGAGGCGGCCGAGACGATCGAGGAAACCGCGCGACGTGAGGTCCGGGAGGAAACCGGACTTGATGTGCATATCGAGCGCAAGGTTGGCGAGATCGAGTACTGGTTCACCCGTCCCGCGCAGGGGAAACGCTTTCACAAGCGCGTGCATCACTTCCTGATGGTGGCTGTTGGCGGCAACACCGAGCAGCATGACCACGAATACGATCTGGTTCGCTGGTTTCCCGCGTCCGAGGCGGAGCGCCGGCTGACGTACGACAACGAGGCCGGTGTGCTCCGTCGGGCGGTCCAGTTGCTCCGCGATGGATGGCGTCTGCCGCCGCGAGACGGCGGACGCTGACGACGGGGCGGTGGCGTGGCAGCGCGGCGGTGGAGGGAGCGGCATGACGGCGGTCGATGATCAGGTCGCACACGGCACGCTCGTGCGGCTACGCCGAAAGCGGTTGGATGACGCCGAGGCCGATTACCAATGGCGGCGCGACCCGGAACTCGCGCGGTTCGACGCCGCCTCGCCGTTGCGGTCGTCGTTCCAGGACTTTCTCGTCACGTACACCGAGGATCTCCGCTATCCCAGCCCCTTCCGTCGCGTGTTCGCGATCGAGGATCTGGACGGCTGCCACATCGGCAATGTGATGTACTACAACATTGATGAGCGCCGCGGCGAGGCCGAGCTAGGCATTACCATCGGCGACAAGCGGTATTGGAGCCAGGGGTACGGCAGCGATGCCGTGCGCACCTTTGTTGACTATCTGTTCAGCGAAACCCCCCTGCGCCGCATCTACCTCAATACCCTTGATTGGAATGTGCGCGCCCAGCAGTCGTTCCGCAAAGCCGGCTTCGCGCCGGTCGGCACGAACCGCCGTGGCTTTCACAGCTTCATCACGATGGAATGCCGCCGCGAGTGGCAGGCCTCGCGTGAGGTCGCGGCCGGTGGGCGGGACGGCGGCGAAGGGCGGCGCTGACGCGCTCGCTCGTGCGGCGCATCGCCGTCCCGCCGGTTGGATGCGATTGGCGGCTCGTGGTGGCCTCCTGACCGCCGCCATACGGCGCCGAGCGGTACATCCATGCGCTCCCGAGGCCATTGGGGTGACGAAAAAGCCCCGCCCGGTGGGGCGGGGCTGATGTTCGCGCTCGAGTGGTTAGCGGCGCGCCGGCAGCGCGACCGTCGCGGTGCCCGGCGTCGTGCGCTGGCCCTGAGGATTCTCGGTCCAGACCTCGATGTCCACCAGGTTCTCGCCGCCCTCCTGGCGCTTACCGGTAACGCGACCCTTGCAGGTCATCTCCTGCCCCGGATAGTCCATGCCGCGGTACGAGACAGCCCAGCGCTTGATCTTGCCCTCGTACCGTGCCCACTCCCACAGCATCCGGCCGAGGAAGGCGTGCTTGAGGGCACCGTGGACGATGATCCCCGGCAAACCGGTGGACTTCGCGAAGTCCTGATCGTAATGAATCTGGTAAAAGTCGCCCGACCCCGCCGCCCAGTGGACGAGCTGCTGGGTGCTCGGCGTGATCTTCAGCTCGATTTCCTGGCCTTCTTGCACATCTTCGAAGTAGCGCTGTTCCGTCTGGGTGGTTGTGGTCACGATCTGGCTCCTCTCTCGGTCTGCTGTCGCCCATACCGGCCGCGCGGGCGCGATCGGCCCTTACGGCGCTGCCCCTAATAGTTGATTGCCGTGCCGCGCGAGACGGCCACGACCGTGCCGTCCCGTCGGTAGGTGGTCTCGGTGATTGTGATCAGCATCTGGCCGATACTGCCTGTCCGTTCCTGCAACTCCGCGACCTTGGTCGAGGCCGAGAGCGTGTCGCCGGCGTAGATCGTGTCGCGATACTCGATCTCGGTTCCGCCGTTGAGCACGCGCTTGAGATTGTGGCGAATACGGCCGCCGCCCGGTCCGCCGCCACGGGGTGCGCCGAACGTTGGGTCGGACGTGGCCGGGTTGAAGATCGCTGTGCCCAGGTAGTGTGGCGGCGCCGGCATCGCGCGGTAGCCCTTCGATTGGGCGAATTCCTCGTCGTAGAAGACCGGATCGGTGTAGCCGACCGAGCGGGCGAACATCCGCACCGCAAGTTTGTCGACCTCAAGCGTCCACGGCTCGGACTCGACGCCGATCATGCCGCGCATCTCGTCCGTGATAATCGACTCGTCCGCCATCCGGCACTCCTTCGCTCGGTATCAATCGTCGCTGTCGAGGGCTGAGCGTCGCTCGGCGCCGCGAGCGTACGGCAGGGCTGAAAAGGTGTCAAGGCGACCACGCGATTGGCCCCGAGCGATCTGGGCTACTTCATCACACCCGCGCGCAGATCGACCGCGTAGAAGCGGCCGGCCTTAATCTCGCGGATCAGGTCACGCACGTCGTTGATCTCACGCTCGAAGTAGGTCGCGCACTTGCCCACGTCCTGGATGGCATGCGAGTCGGTACCGGCGGTGCCGGGCATACCCATCCGGTCGCACAATCGTTTGGAGAAGGCGTTCTCCTTGTCGGAGCCGCGGCCGTTCAGCTCTTCCAGTCCCGCGCAAAACTGGTACGCCGGGTTGGCGGCCGCGCGGGCGAGCGACTGCTCGTACTCCTCGTCGTTGCGGATATACCACGGCATCTGCCGCCGGTACGGGTGGGCGGCGACCATCGCGCCGTCGGCGTTGTTCACATGTTTGGCAAGTTGGTCCGCGCGGTGCATGCCAAAGACGTACTTATCCACGCCGAAGGTGAGCATGTGGCCGTCGTCCGTCGAAATCTCCACGCCCGCCAGCACCAGAAAGTTGTGCTTCTCGCACAGCGCGGTCACCGATTTCTCGTCCCAAAGCGTGTCATGCTCGGTGAACACCAACGCATCTAGTCCGGCCTGCTTCGCCCGCGTCACCAATTCATCGGGACTGAGCACCGAGTCATGGGAGCGCGGCCAGGTGTGGGCGTGCAGGTCAATCAGCATGCAGTACTCCGTGGACGGTTGGACGGTGACCGGCCGATGCTTCCACTATACCCGCCCCCCACCGATGCGGACAAATGTGCCCTCCTCGCCGGTCACCTCCCCCCGTCCACCTGGCTCATTGCCGCCGCGTCCATTCGGGCATACGATTTGACCAGTGGAGGAGCGCCGATGCGTGATGACGGGCGCCGGCCGGTGCAGCCCGAGGACCTTCTGACGCTCAAGGCGGTCGCCGATGTGCAACTGTCCGCGGCGGGTGATATCGCTTATGTGCTCACGGAAATCGACATGGCGAGTGACGCCTACCGCTCCAACGTCTGGCTCGTGCCGGCCGGCGACGCCACCCGCCCCGTGCAGTTCACCCGCGGGCCAGGGCGCGATTCGGCGCCACGCTGGTCGCCCGATGGCCGCTCCCTGGCGTTCTTGTCTGACCGTGACGACGATGTGCCGCGGTTGTACGTGATGCCTGTCGCCGGCGGCGAGGCCCGATGCCTGACCGCGCTCGAAGACGGCGCGGGTCCGGCGGTGTGGTCGCCGGACGGCGCGTCGCTGCTGTTCTCCGCGTCCGTGCCGGTCAATCAGCCGCCGGAGAACGCGGGTGAACGTGCGCGGTGGAGGCGGCGACCGCGCGTGGTCACACGCGCGCACTACAAGTCCGACGGATTCGGATACACGCTCGGCTCGCGCGCCCATCTGTTCGTGGTCCCTGCCGGCGGCGGTGAACCGCGCCAGATCACCCACGGCGACTGCAACGAGCGCGTCCCTGCCTGGTCGGCCGACGGCCAGTCCATCGCGTTCAGCCGCACCCGCGATGATATTGTCGAGTCGGACGTCACGGACATCTGGGTCATGGACGCGGCGGGCGGCAATGAACGCCGCCTGACCACGCTCGAGTACATGGCCGGTTCGCCGTCGTTCTCACCGGACGGCGGCGCCGTCGCTTTCTACGCCGCCGGCGCGCCGTTTGTGCCGCACGTCGATGTCTGGACGGTGGCGGTCGCGGGCGGTGGTGCGCACCGCGTGACGGCGAAGCTCGCGGGCGGAGCAGTTCAACTCCCAGCCCCGGCCTCGTCGCCCGCGCCCGTCTGGTCGGCTGGCGGCGACACGCTGACGTTTCTTGCCGCGTCGCGCGGCAGTGTGCATCTCGTGCGAGCACGAGTGGCGGACGGCGACATCCAGTCAGTTGTGACCGGCGACCGCGTCATCCTCGCCGCCAGTGTGGCGCCGGCCGCCGCCCCGTCGGATGGGGGACGTATCGCGTTCGCGGCTTCCACACCCGATAACCCCGGCGATATCCATCTCTGCGATTGGAATGGCGCGAATGAGCGGCGGCTGACCGCGGTCAACGCCGCGGTGCTCTCCGGCCTCGCTCTACCACGGGTCGAGCGGCGGGTCTTTGCCGGCCCGCACGGTGTGGCGGTCGAGGGCTGGCTCACTTATCCAATGGGGTGTGACGTTCCGGCGCCTTTGGTCGTCGATATCCACGGCGGGCCGCACGGGTTCACCGGTAACGGCTTCCCTTGGCTTCACCGCTACGCGCTGGCAGGGCGCGGGCGCGCGGTGCTCGCGCTCAACCCGACCGGGTCGACCTCGTACGGGCGGGAATTCGCGCTCGGTCTGCGCGGACGGTGGGGCGAGCTTGATCTGCCGGAGCAACTGGCCGCCGTGGACGCGCTGATCGCCGAAGGCATCGCCGACCCGGACCGGCTGGCGGTCACCGGCTACTCCTACGGCGGCTACATGACCGCATGGGCCATAACTCATACTGACCGGTTCAAGGCCGCTGTGGTCGGTGCGCCCCTGACGGACCTCGAATCGGCGACCCGCACCTCCGACATCAGCATGAAGTACCTGCCCTGGTGTCTGGGGGTGGACACGCGGGAGGATCGGGAGAATCCGCGGCGCCTGTCGCCGGCGGGGTATGTCGAGCGCGTGACGACGCCCACGTTGATTCTGCAGGGAGAGGCGGACGACCGCTGTCCACCCGGACAGGCCGAGCAGCTCTATACCGGGCTGGTCATGGCGGGTCGGGCGCCGGCCGAATTCGTGCGCTATCCGGGCAGCAGTCATAGCTTCCCACTCACCGGGCGGCCGAGCCATCGCGTCGACTTCGCGCGGCGGATCGTGGACTGGGTGGCGCGGTGGGTATACTGAACAGGTGAACCACTGGCGAACGCCCACCCGCGCGCACATCTACCCCAACTGGCTCCCGCGTACCCGCGCACCATCCTGATATACTTCGCCTTGGTTCGGAGAAGGTCCCCCATGACACAGACCGCTACCACCTACGAAGTCGTGATCGGCCTCGAAGTCCATTCGCAGTTATTGACCAGCAGCAAGATGTTCTGTGCTTGCTCGTCCGACTACACCCGCGCCGCGCCCAACAGCCACGTCTGCCCGGTGTGCCTCGGTATGCCCGGCGTGTTGCCGGTGATCAACCGCGCCGCCGTCGAGAAGACCGTGATGACCGCGCTCGCGCTCAACTGCGAGATTCCCGCCCATGCGAAGTTCGACCGCAAGAACTATCCGTACCCCGATCTGATGAAGGGGTATCAGATCTCGCAGTACGATATGCCGCTGTCGAAGGACGGCTGGTTGATGATCGAGATGGCGGACGGCACGGAGCGGCGGATCGGCATTACCCGCGTGCATCTCGAAGAGGATACGGCGATGTCGCGCCATGTGGTCGATGGCGACGGTGAGACAATGTCGCTGGTCGATGTCAACCGCTCGGGCGTGCCGTTGATGGAAATCGTATCCGAGCCGGACATCCGCTCACCGGAAGAAGCGCGGCTCTATCTCGTCAAGCTGCGTCAGATATTGCGCTACATCGGCGCGAGCAAGGCGAATATGGAGGAAGGCAACTTCCGCTGCGACGCCAACGTCTCGCTGCGGCCGGCCGGCAGCACGACCCTCGGCGCGAAAGTCGAGGTCAAGAACATGAACAGCTTTCGCTCGGTCGTGCGCGCTCTCGAGTTCGAGGTCGAGCGCCAGACCGAGGTGCTCTCCGCCGGCGGTGTGGTCGCGCAGGAGACACGCGGCTGGGTCGAGGGTGGCGAGGGCCACACCGTCAGCCAGCGGAGCAAAGAGCAGGCGCACGATTACCGCTACTTCCCCGAGCCGGACCTGCCGCCGCTGGCACTGAGCGCCGCATGGATCGCGGGGGTGCGCGCTCGTCTGCCGGAACTGCCCGAGGCGAAGCGCGGCCGCTTTGTGCGCGAGTACGGACTGGGAATCTACGACGCGAATCTGCTCACGGATACGCGGGCCCGCGCCGACTACTTCGAGGCAGCGGTGGCTGCCACCGGCGCGGGTCGGGCCAAGGCCGTGAGCAATTGGATGCTCAACGACATGGCTCGTCTCCAGACCGCTGCCGGTCGCGACATCGAGGATGTGGCCGTGCGCCCGGAGGCGCTCACTGGTCTGATCGCATTGGTCGAGAGCGGCGCGATCACCTCGTCGGCGGCAAGGTCCGTGTTCGAGCGAATGTTCGTGACCGGCGCCCCGCCGGACGAGGTGGTCGCCGAGCTTGGTCTGACGCCGATGGGCGGTGACGATGAGCTACTGACGGCAATCGAGGCGGCGATCGCCGCGAATCCAAAGGCGGTCGCTGACTTCCATGCCGGAAAGACTGCCGCGCTCCAGTCGCTGGTCGGCGGGGTGATGAAGCAGACGCGGGGCCGCGCGAACCCGGAGCGAACCCGTGAGTTGCTGCACTCGCGGCTCAATTCGTCGTGAGAGGCAAACGCCAACCACACGCGGGCGGCCACACCGGGGCCAGCGGTCACACCGGCGGGAGAACGAAGGGGAGCGGCATGAAGCAGCCGGCAGCGAGACGCGATGGAGCCGCGGACATTCCCGCGCGTGTACCCGTTGTTTCGCTCCGCTCCTCGCTGGTCCGGCGTGTGCTCGACCCGACGCTGCTGACGTGGCTGCGGCCGGGGATGCACGTCAAGCGGTGGATGGCGCTGCTATTGCTCGGCGTCGCGTTCATGGGGCTGGGATTCGCGTACTTGCTGCGCGAGGTCTACCTGAACGCGCCACTGCCCGGCATCTTCTACTACATCACGCTTCAGTTCATCCCCCGCGCCGTGCGCGGACTGTTGTTTGTCGTGACTTCCACCAGCCTGATCATCGTCGCCGTGCTCAAGCTCGCTCACTCGCTGCTCGAGGCGGTGGACAGGCCGCGGGATGAGCCGCTGGCGATGCGTGTGCAGCGTCACCGCTTCCGCCCAAATGGGCCGCGTGTGGTGGCGATCGGGGGCGGCACCGGCCTCTCGCGCCTGCTGCTCGGGCTGAAGGAGCACACGGACAAGCTGACGGCGATTGTCTCGGTGGGTGACGATGGCGGTTCATCCGGGCGGTTGCGGCAAGAGTTCAATGTGCTGCCCCCCGGAGACGTTCGGAACTGCATCGCCGCGCTCGCCGAGGCAGATGAGGAGATCCGGCGTCTGTTCCAGTACCGCTTTGAGGAAGGCTCGGGACTGGAGGGCCACAGCTTCGGCAACCTGTTCATCGTGGCGCTGTCCGCGATCACCGGCAGCTTCGAGGAGGCGGTGCGCGCCACGTCGCGCATTCTGGCCGTGCGCGGCCAGATCTTACCGCTGACACCGGAGAACATCGTCCTCGGCGCGCGCATGGAAGACGGGGAGACGGTGTGGGGCGAATCGAATATCACGCATCACGGAAAGCGGATTGAGCGGCTCTTCATGCGGCCCGAGCATGTCCCGGCGTATCCCGAGGCGTTGCAGGCGCTGGCCGAGGCCGACTTGATCGTCATGGGACCGGGCAGCCTGTACACCAGTGTGCTGCCCAACCTGTTGGTCGAGGACATCCGCGAGGGTGTGCGCCGCTCGCGTGCGCTCAAGGTCTACATCAGCAATGTCGCCACGCAGCACGGCGAGACAGACGCGTTTACCGTCGGCGACCATGTGCGGAGCATCATCGACCACGCCGGCGTCGGGTTGATCGACTGCGTACTCGCCAACGACAACGTGAGTCATGACCTCCCCGAGTGGTGGCACTCGGATCCGGTCGAACCATCCGAGGATCTGCCGGCCGGTATCTATCTGCGTCGCGCCGACGTTGTCCAGGTGGATAAACGGTATCATCACGACCCCGCCAAGCTTGCGGAGGCGCTGATCCGTCTGTACGATGAGCGGGCGCAGTACGCCGTTGAGACGCCTGCCCGTTCCGGTCTCCTGCAGCGAATCTTCAAGGCGGCATCGTAGTGTCACTTCGAACAGCGCTCAATGTCGCGCAGATCCTGATCTCGGTGACGCTTGTCGCCATTCTGATCCTTCAGGCGAAGGGTTCGGGCTTTGGGTCCGCGCTCGGCGGCACCACCAGCTCGGTGTTCCGCACCCGTCGTGGCGTCGAGAAGACGCTATTTCAGCTCAGCATCGTCCTGGTTGTCGTCTTCGTGCTCATCTCTCTCTTCAGTGTGCGCGTTGTGCGCTAACGATATCTGTCACTTCCCTCCCTGTTCTCTCCCGCGATCGGGAGTAGGTGGCCGCGCGTCCGGAGCGCCCCGCTCCCGATCACGGCCCTGGGGAGGGTGGATGTGAGTGTGCGTCGCACGCCCCGGGCGACACGCTCCCTGACCGCCGGTCCGGCCGGCCGCTCGCGCCGCGTGCAGACGCCGCTTGTCGGAGCGGTGCTTCTCGGAATGTGCCTGATCGGGATTGGGCTGCTGTCCCGTTCGCGGGGCGATAGCTCTATCGTGCCGGCCGAGGGTGGGTGGTTGCGCGAGGCGGTCGCCGGCTCCGCGGCGCGTGTCAATCCGCTTGACGCGGGGGCATCACCGGCCGAGCGCGACCTCGCCGCGCTCGTCTTCACCGGACTGACCCGCCCGGGACCGGATGGAATGCCCCGGCCGGCGCTGGCGGAGTCATGGCAGGTGTCCGATGACGCCCGCACCTTCACCTTCACACTGCGGAACGGACTGACCTGGCATGACGGCCACTCGCTATCGGCCGCGGACGTGCTGTTCACGGTGGGCGCGCTCGCGAGTATGGCCGATCGCGTCGATCCGCGATTGCTCGACGTGTGGGTGGCGGCGCGCGTCACCGCGATTGATGACAGCACGGTCGGCGTCGAGCTGGCGAATCCGTTCGCCGGCTTGCCATCGTTCGCCGCGTTCGGTCTGTTGCCCGCTCACCTGCTTCAGGCCGAACCCCCGGCGAACCTGGCCGGGAGCGCGTTCTTCCGCGCGCCCGTGGGCGCCGGCCCATTCCGGCTGCGCGCACTCGCGTCCGATGGAGCGCGGGTGGAGCGCTTCGAGGGGTATGCGCTCGGTACGCCGTGGCTGGCAGGGGTAGACTTACGATTCGTCCCCGGTGGTTCAGAGCCGGCCCGCGTGCTGCACACCGGGGAGTCGCTCGCCGCGCTCGTCACGGGCGCCGCTCCTCCATCCACCGGCGAGATCACGGTGCAGACAGCCGGCGGCAGCGCGTACACGGCGGTGCTACTCAATCACCGGCTGGACCTATTCACCGACCCACGCGTACGGCGGGCGCTGTCGGCCGCGCTCGATCGTCCGGCGCTCGCCATGTCATTCGAGGGTGTGGCCTGCGACACACCGTTCCCACCGGGCTGGTGGGCGTCCGATGGCGTGGCCGCCCCCGCGGTCGACCTCGACGGCGCGCTGAAGCTGCTGGGTGAGGCGGGATGGTCCCGTGGGATAGATGGCATCGCCCGCCGGGAAGGGCGCGATCTGGCGTTTACCCTGGTCGTTCCGGTCGATGCCGGGCGTGTCGCGCTGGCCCAGGCGCTGGTGCGCTCCTGGGAGGTGATCGGCGCGCGTGTGACGGTGGAGCCGGTAGAGACCGCGGCCCTCACGCGCGATTTCTTGCTTCCGCGATCGTATCAGGCGGCGTTGGTCGGCTGGGATCCCGGCCCGGATCCGGATCCGTTCAGCGCGTGGCACTCCTCGCTGCGCGGTCGGGCAGACGGCAACTACGGTGATGCCTCCGACCCCGAACTGGACGCGCTGGCGGTCGACGGCCGGCTGTCCGGATCGTACGCGCGGCGGCGTGAGGCGTACCTACGATTTGCCGCGCGCTTCCGCGAGGTCACTCCGGGAATCGTGCTCTTCGCGGCGCGTGTGAACTACGCGATCCGACCGCCGCTTGCCGGCGTATCGATTGGCGCGATGTCCGAGCCGGCAAACCGCTTCAACGATGTGCACCGCTGGCACATTCGCACCCGCGATGTAGACTGACACACGAGTCGGGCAGTGAGCGAATCGAGCGTGACGATGGCGCCGGACAGACTGCCAAATCCGCGTATCATCACCCTGCTGACCGACTTCGGTCTTGCTGATACCTACGCCGGCCAGGTACACGGTGCGATTCTGTCTATCAACTTGCGGGCCGTGATCGTCGATCTGACCCATGCTGTCGAACCACAAGATGTGCGCCAGGGCGCGTTCCTGCTGCAAGGAGCAATTCCCGCGTTTCCTGATGGGACGATCCATGTGGCCGTGGTGGACCCTGGCGTCGGCAGCGCACGTCGTGCGCTCGCCATCGAAACTTCCACCGGCTGGTTCGTCGGCCCAGACAATGGTGTGCTATCGGCGGCGCTGCCCGATGACGCACGGCCAAGCGCGAGTACACCGCGGCGCGTGACGTTGCCCGCTGGCTGTCGCGCCGTCGATCTGGTCGAGCCGCGCTACCAGCTCCCCGTTCCCTCCATCACCTTCCACGGCCGCGATATCTTCGGGCCAGCCGCCGCGTACCTCTCGCTCGGTGTGCCGCTGGAGGAATTTGGTCCGCCCGTGTCGTCAATCGTCGCCTTGCCGCCGTTTCGGGCGCGACGCGGGGAGGATGGGAGGCTGCAGGCAACTGTCGTGGTGGTCGATCATTTCGGCAACGTGGTCACTGACTGCCGCCGAGACGATCTGCCCGATGCGGCCGTATTGGTCACGATTCGGGGCCGGACCGTCGCCGGTCTCGTGCACACATACGCAACCGGGTCGGGACTCACGGCCCTAATTGGGAGTTCGGGATACCTCGAAGTCGCCGTTCCCGACGGCAACGCCGCATCGACGCTTGGCGCGGCAATTGGCGACGAGGTGATCATTGCCGTCGGGCAGCCTTAATGCGATATACGGGCGGCCTGTTTGGCTTTGCGCGGCGTAACCACGCCGGCGCGACCAGGCAACCCAGCGGGTCGCGCCCATGCGTGAACGCGGACACCCCGTGGTCAACCCGGCGGGTCGCCGTCGCGTGCACATAACCCAACGGCTGATCTGTGAATGCCTTGGGGCGGAGGCCAGCGTGGCGATGCGCGCCGCGCTGCCTGAACAATACGATTAATCCTTCGACCGGAGCATTCTGAATGTGGCGCGACCCTTGGCAACGAGTTCGCCATCTTCGTCGCGCAGTTCCGCCTCGCCGAATGAGATGTTCTTGCCAGGCTCCAAGATTTGGCCCTCCGCGAAGATAGCGCCGCCTCGTCCGGGATTCACGTAGCTGATATTCAGGTCGGTCGTGACCACGCTGCCGCCGTCCTCGGACACCGCTGGCAGTGTGCTGAGCGCGGCGCCGACCGCGTTGTCCACCAGCGACGCCAGCACGCCGCCGTGGACCGTGCCGTGGCCGTTGAGCAACTCATCGCGCACTGGCAGCCGCAGCCGCACGAACCCTTCGCGCGCCTCAAGCGTTTCGATGCCGAGATATCCCGCGAAGGTGTTGGCATCCGCGCGGTCGCGCAGTTGTGAGGTGAGTTCGGCGTCGGTCTTAGTCATGGTGTTCTCCAGGGGGAAACGTCACCCCCAACGCTCATCCCTGCCAGGGACAGGGGGAGCGCGTGTTCATATGCCGCTGATTGTCGCAAAATCCAGGTCAACTCCGTGGCGATGGACAGAGGTTGGCGGATTGCTGGCCAGACCGGCAGCGCCATGCTCACGGCCACGCGGACACATGCCGGCACATCGATTGCACATCATCCGCCCGCCGCACCGGGTGGTGAGCCGAGACAAGAACACGCGAGTACGGGCGCCCGACGCTTAACCCCTGGCCAGCCACAGAAGTATGATGGCCGGTCGCGGCAACGGGCGAAAGTGCCGAACGGGTGATCACGCGCGTACGATCAATCAATCGGTCGGTGCGAAGTCTTGCACATGAAGTTCCAAGCCGTTGCGGCGGCGGTCGGGGACGACCGAGTACAGCAGGTCAACCCGTGCGCCGGGGCGGGGCTGGGCATGGCCGAGGTTGAAGCCGACGGCATCCCAGGTGATCGGGCCGTCGCGCAGCTTGAGGCGCAAATGCCGTCCCTCGGCGCCCACGGTCCAGCTTCGCATCACCGGCACCCGCCGGCTGACGAACATCGGGGTCGGGTTCTCCTGACCGCATGGCTCGAACCGAGGCAGCCACTGCAACTCGGCCACGCCCAAGCTGGAGAGCGGTGTCTCGACATCCGCCTCGAATACCGGCCGCGGCTCCTGCCCCGCGAGTTCGCGGCGGACCCAATCGCCGAGGACAGCCTTCAGTTCGCCGACACGGTCGGTGCGCACGCTAAACCCGCCCGCCTGGCTGTGGCCGCCCCATCGCTCCATGATGGTGTCGCCCTGGCTCAAGCAGCGGACCACGTCTACCTCACGAATGCTGCGCACCGAACCGCGGCAGACCTCGTTGCCGCGTTCGTATATGGCGGCCGGACGGTAGAACTCCTCGGCGAGCTTGCCCGCGACCAGCCCGACGATGCCCTGGGCGATCTGCTCATGCCCGACCATGATCAGGGGCGAATCCCTGCACTCCCGCGCCGCCAGTTCGCGTGCGATGGCGAGGCCCTCCTCGGTCAGCCGTTGCCGCCGCGTGTTGAGATCGGTGAGTGTGGCCGCCAGTTCGACCGCCCGCGCCTCATCATGCGTGGTGAGCAGTTCAAGCGCGAGCGAGGCGTTTTCCAGCCGGCCGGCCGCGTTCAGCCGGGGCGCGAGTCGGTAGCCGATACCCGCGGCGTCGAGCGTGGCGAGATCGACACTCGCCGCCGCGGCGAGCGCGCGGATACCGGGCCGGCGGCCGCGCGCCAGCGACTTCAGGCCATCACGTACCAGCCGGCGGTTCTCGCCCACGAGCGGCACCATGTCCGCCACCGTGCCCAGGGCCGCGAGATCGAGGTATCGCTCGGCCTCCAACGACGTGCCGGCCGCATCGTAGAGGGCACGCAGCGTGGTGAATGCGAGGCCGCAGGAGGCGAGGCCGTCGTACTCGGGTGGGCCGCCACCCATCTTTGGATCGACGATCGCGGCGGCATCTGGTAGCACGGGCGGCGGCTCGTGATGGTCGAGGATGACCACGCTCAGGCCGATTTCGTTGGCGAAATCGACCTCGTGATTGGCGTTGATGCCGCAATCCACGGTGATCACCAGCCGAGCGCCCTGATCCCGCACCGCGCGCAGTCCGGCGACAGTGAGTCCGTAGCCATCCGTAAAGCGATTTGGGATGTGGGTGACGACATCGCCGCCGAGTGCCTGCAATCCCTCGGAGAGGATTGCCGTGGCGGTGACGCCGTCCACATCATAATCGCCATACACGGCGATGCGCTCCCCCGCCGCGATCGCCGCGCGCATCCGCGCCACCGCCGGCTCCATCCCCGGGATTCGGATCGGGTCGTCACCGGCTTGACCGTGTAAGAACTGGCGGGCGTCGGTGTTCGAGCGGATGCCGCGCAGGGCCAGTAGGTGGGTGATAAGCCGCGGCGCGCGACTGCTGCCAACGTCCGCGGGCAGCGCCTCGCGAATAAGCCAGCGCCGGCCACGTACTGATTCCAACATAACGTTCACATTCCTGAGCGAATTCACCTCATTGTCGCGTGCCAATGATTGGCTCTGCAAGCCGCGCCGCTTACAATCCCCCAGAAATGGAGGAGCACACCGATGCCGTACATCGATCGTCCCGATGGCGCCCGCATCTATTACGAAGTGCGCGGGCAGGGATTCCCGCTGTTGCTGTTTGCCCCGGGTGGGATCAACAGCCAGGTCAGCTTTTGGTCGGTGAGCGCGATTAACCCGTTCGACTACGCCGATGAGTTCATGGTGATCGGCATGGACCAGCGCAACGCGGAGAAATCGCCCGCGCCGCTGGAGGCGCCGACATGGGAGGTGCACGCCGGTGACCAGCGCGCCGTGCTCGATGCCGTGGGCGCCGAACGGACGCTGCTGTGGGGTGGCTGCATCGGCGTTGCCTATCTGCTGCGCTTCATGCAGGACGCTCCGGAGCGAGTGGCCGGCGCGGTCGGCCAAGATCCGGTCGGATTCGCGGACGGGGTGAACACGCGCGACACGTTCTTCGCGATGTTCAAACCGACCATCGATGCCGCGCGGGCGGGCGGAATGCGCGCCGTCGTGGACGCGGCGGTCGAGAACCCATTGTTCGTGCGCAACAACGCCGCCGGCCCGTTCGCCGCCCGCATCGCGGCCGACGCCGATTTTCGTGAGCGCGTGCTCGCATTGCCGGTTGACGAGTACGAGAAACTGATCCGGGCGTACGACGACCAAATGTGGGGCGCGCAACAGCCGTTCATGAGCGTCGAGGAGTCATTCGTCGCGCGGGTTCCCGCACCGCTGCTGATCCTACCCGGCAGCGATCCATTCCATCCGACCCCAATCTCACACCGCATCTGCCGGGAAGCGCCGCGGGCGACGTGTCTTGATGTGGACTGCCGCTCGTCGGAGAAAATCGGGGCGACAAAGCAGACGATCCGCGCCTTCCTGAGCGAACACGGGAAGTAAAGTCATGGGATGGTGGCGGGCTGATGGGGGAAGCCGCGATGGTCCGCGACCGTGGGTTATCGGGTCCAATGACGCGGCCGGGGGCGGCCCACCCGAGAGAACAAGGGCGACCCACCTGAGGAACAGGGGCAACCCACCCGAGGGAACAAGGGCGACCCACCGGGTCGCCCCTACATGGGTCGCCCCTGTTCCGTTGGCTACCGGACAATCGCCGCGCCCCGTCCAGACACTTCTCCGCTCCCGTGGGGGCGACCCGGTGGGTCGCCTTGAATACGAGAGGGCGCCTGTTGGATGAATGGCGCTCGGCGCTCTCTTATGCCTCGAACGCGCGGAAGACGAGCGAGGCATTGTGGCCGCCGA
This sequence comes from Dehalococcoidia bacterium, assembly GCA_038325665.1. Lineage (GTDB taxonomy): Bacteria > Chloroflexota > Dehalococcoidia > CAUJGQ01 > CAUJGQ01 > CAUJGQ01. Next base: position 24,985 of record JBBQJF010000012.1, read on the forward strand.
AGCCGAATGAATTGGTGAGGGCGACGCGCACCGGCCCCTCGCGGTTCCCATGAACGCATGGCATGATGGTGGGCGGAGAGGAGAATCTGCCATGGTCCGTCGTGTGTCAATGGACGATGCCCGCATCCAGTTCCCTGAACTGAGCAGAGTGGTGTCGGCGACCGGGGAAGCACTGGAGATCGAACAGGACGGCGAGCCAATCGTGGTGGTGGTTACCCCTGAGCAATGGGCCGCCTTGCAGCGCGCGGAGCAGCGCGCGTCGACCATGGTCGACGAACTGCGTGCGCGCAACGCGCACCATGACCCTGACGACATACTCGCGGCAGTAAGCGCTGAGGTTGAGGACGAGCGGCAGGCAATGCATGAGGGACGGCGCTTTCCGCTGTAGCTCTTTCTATTGAGCACAGCAAGAATCCGTAGACAGCCAGATTGCAGGGCCAGGCTCGTCGCAGCGGCTTCCGCCGAGCCAGGGTTCACGAATTTCTCAGCGGTCAGTTATCTTTGCCCCGGCCTATTTCGCAGGTGACGATGGTAAGATTGGAGTTATAAGTCAGCGATGGGCACGATTATACCGGCGGTTAGCGCACATCCGTGATGGTGCCCCGACCATTCGATCGACTGGCTCCGACGCCACCGTGCAGGGCAACGGGCATAGCAGCGAGGTGGCAAAGTGATGCGGAAAACCATCGCCTGGGAAGTCGGATCGGACGGACTACCCCAGCGTCTCCAGGCAGGTCAGATCCAGCTAGAGAAGCGCCTGGAGGACTGGGTCGATGCTGACATCGAGATCGCCGTGGACGATGTGCTCCTTATCGGCCGGCAGGTGGTTACGCGATATGGGACGAAGCTGGATCTGCTCGGCGTTGACTCCAGCGGTGACCTCGTCATCATCGAGTTGAAGCGAGACCAAACCCTGCGCGAAACCGTCGCACAGGGACTTGAGTATGCCGCTTGGGCCTCCAAGCTGGGCTACAGTGAGGTTGTTCAGTACGGTGCTCAGAAGTATGGCGGTGAGGATGCGTTTCGTGAGGCGTTTGAGGAGCGTTTTGGCACGTCCCTGCCAGAGACGATCAACGAGGGGCAACGAATTCTGCTCGTCGCACCACACATCACAGAGTCCACCGTGTCGGTGATCGAGTATCTGTCAGAAACATACCGTGTCCCGATAAACGCAGTCTCTTTCGAAGTTCTCTCGCTGGACGGCCGGCAGATACTAGTCCGTCAAGTTGTCCACGAAGAGATCGGGACGCTGCCGCCGGTGGGAGGCAAGCGGCAGCCAGCACGGTCCCGTGAGGAGTTTGTCGCGCTGGCCCACGAAAATCACGTCGGTGAGGCGTTCGAGTACCTATTAGAGCTTGAGGAACTGGTACCCACGACGACATTCTTTGTGAGGGGGATGCGCTTCAGCGCAAAGGCGTTGGACGGCAAGGTTCTTACGGTACTGAATGCCTTCCCTTTTGCAGAGACCAATAAGAGCATGATCTCGCTCTACGTTTCTCCTGCAAATCTTTCCCGGTTGTACGGCGCTTCACAGCCCGAATGCGAGGCATTGGTGCACCAGCTCCAGGCAGCAAGTAAGCCTCTCCCCGCATGGAATGGATGGCCCGGTATTGGGGTGGCTACACTTGAGCAGAGCGAGGCAGTCGTGCACAAAATGTGGGAGTTCATCTCATCCACGGCGAAGCCAGACGGGCACCGAACCGCGCCAGCATGATCGCACGCCAAACTTAAGGGGCGCCGGTTGCTCGCTCATGCCGTGGCGCGGTGTGTGATGGACCACCCGCTAGCCGATCACCGCGACAGGTCCGCTACACGGGACCGCGCCGCGGTCGTAGCCATCCTCTCGCGTGCGTCCCCTGCCCAAGCGAACGGAGGGCCGAAGTTAAGTGTGTGACGGCGGGCATCCGGCGCGACCGCGCCGCGATCAGCGCGGCTCTCCGGCGGCGGGTCTGGTCGCGCAGTCATACGGATTGGTAAGTCAGTAAACTCAAGCTCGTTCAGTGCAAAGCGTACGGCTGAGTCAGGTTCGACCTCCTCCACCGACGGCTGGTCCGATTCGCACCAAGCACCTGGGCCGGCGAGCAACAATGAACGTCCGCCGCCGTGATGCCATCTGCCCTTCTCTGTGCAGAATTAGTCCTCGAACGCGCGGAAGACGAGCGAGGCGTTGTGGCCGCCGAAGCCGAATGAATTGGTGAGGGCGACGCGCACCGGCGCCTCGCGTGCCTCGTTCGGTACATAGTCGAGGTCGCACTCGGGGTCGGGGTTCTCGTGGTTAATCGTCGGCGGGATCACGCCGTGGCGGATCGCCTGCACGCAGAAGGCCGCCTCCACCGCACCCGCGGCCCCGAGCAGGTGGCCGATCATCGATTTGGTCGAGGACACCGGCACGCGATGGGCATCGTCGCCGAGCACCGTCTTGAGGCCCATGGTCTCGTAGCGGTCGTTCATCGGCGTCGAGGTGCCGTGGGCGTTGATGTAATCGATACCGCGCGGGGTCAGCCCGGCGCGCTTGAGCGCCAACCGCATGGCGCGTACACCGCCCTCGCCACCCTCGGCCGGCTGGGTGATGTGGTTGGCGTCGGCGGCGTTGCCGTAGCCGGCCAGCTCGGCCAGAATCGTCGCCCCGCGCGCCCGCGCCGATTCGAGGCTTTCCAGAGCCAGCACGCCCGCGCCCTCGCCCATGACGAACCCATCGCGGTCGCGGTCAAACGGTCGCGAGGCGCGCGTCGGGTCATCGTTGCGCGTGGAGAGCGCCCGCGCCGCCGCGAAGGCGGCAATGCCAATCGGCGTGATCGGCGCCTCGGCCCCACCCGCCAGCATGATCCGCGCATCGCCGCGGCGGATGATCTCGTAGGCGTTGCCGAGCGCATCGGCGCCGGTCGAGCAGGCCGAGACGGTGCAATAGTTGGGGCCGCGCGCACCGAAGTGAATACTGACGTAGCCGGCCGGCATGTCGGGCAGCATCATCGCCGCGAGAAATGGGCTGACCCGTCCCGGACCCTTGCTATGCAATGTGCTGAAGCCCTCGGAAAGGGTCATAATCCCGCCGATGCCGCTGCCGATCACGACGCCGATCTCGTCGGCGTTATCGTCAGTGATCGTTAGCTTGGCCATCTCCAGCGCCTCGTGCGCCGCGGCGACCGCGAACTGAATCACGCGGTCGGTGCGCCGTACCTCTTTGCGGTCCATGAAGCGGCCCGGTTCGAAGTCCTTGACCTCGGCGGCGAACGTGACATCTTGTCCCGCCGGATCGAAGAGTGTGATCGGCGCGATCCCGCTCTGGCCGCGTACCAATGCTTCCCACGTCGTGGGCGCGGTCAGTCCTACCGGGCTGACCACTCCCAGACCGGTCACGACAACACGATGTGCGTCCATGGTGATCCTCTCCCGCGAGCAGAGTGCGACGCGGATCCACGCGTGGCGATCGCGTCTCCGCGATCACGGAGGAACCGCGCCCCCGTGTAAGGACGCGGCTCCTGGTGTGTGGTTACCGGTCTGAGTCGACGACGCCCGAGAGCACAGCGCATGCTACATGGACCGTGCGACCTCGCGTCCCATTCTCCACCCGTGGTCCCGCGATCACACCCGCATGGGCATCGCTAGCTCGCGCTGCTCCTCGCGCGCCAGCCGCTCGGCGCGCCGCTTGATCAGCCGAAAGATGCGCTCGTACAGCGTGTCAACCGGGCGGAGGTTGGACGTGTACGTCCGGAACACGTCCTGGCTGCGTTTCAGCGTCCAGTTGCGCGGCATGCCCTTGATCGTCGCATCGTCCTGGTGAACGAATTGCCGCCCGGTGTACAGCTCGTATGGCGGCAGTTCGCCGCGCGGCTGATACGACCCGTCGCCATTGAGCAGTTCACCGTCGCCGTTGAGCAACTTTAGACCACCGCCATTCGGTTGCGGCCAGTTGACCGTGGCGGGCAGCGGTGTCAGCAGATTGGCGGTCTGGAACTTGCTCACGCCTTTCACCCACTCGGCCAGCCGCAACACGGCGTCCTCATCGTCATACGGCAGGCCGATGATCGTCATCGCCACCACATCGAAGCCCATGCGCCCGAGCGCGACCAGATCCTTGTGCATCTGGTCCGGCTCCTGCCGCTTTTTGACCAGGGCCAGGTTCTCGGCGCTGGACGACTCGACGCCGACGTAGAGCATGCCCATGCCGATGTCCTGAAACGCCTCGGCCAGTTCCGGATCGGAGCCAAGCTCGGCGCGGTTTTGGCTGATGAAGAACATCCCGTCGGTGTGGCCCTTCCAGGCGCGCGCCCGCTCCAAGCGGCTATTGCGGAACTTGGCGGCACGCGTCGGAGGTGAATGCAGGTCGTCGGAGATGAAGACCGCGAACCGGCCATCGTTCGGCGACCGGTAGATCAGTCCCTCGTCCGCCAGCTCCTGCAACTGCTGCAGGCGTTTCAGCTCGGTCTCCGGCTTGACCATCCGATAGCCGACGAACTGCTCGATCACCTCGCAGTAGGTACACGACTCGGTGCAGCCGCGGGTCGTTTCGAGCACGCCCGCCATCATGGGATTGGAAGGCGTGAGGTCTTTGATAGCGCGATAGTCAGGCAGCTCGACATAATCAGAGGGAATCATTCGCCGGAAGGGGCGGGTGACGCACTTGTCGAAGTCGTCCATGAAGGCGATGCCGTCGAGCTTGCGTAGCTCGTTCACGCGCATCGAGCGCGGCGTGGCGAGCAGCAGGTCGCACAGCGGCCCGACGATGTCCTCGGCCTCGCGCTGGACGATCACATCGGCGCTGCCGCGGTACATCGCCTCTTCGGGGAGCGGACCCATCTGCGGCCCACCACCCATGATGATGATCTCGGGGTGAGCGCGCCGCACGGCCGTCATAATCTCGTAGGCGCGCGGGGTCTCGTTGCAGAGCGCCGATACCATCAGGATGTCGTAGCCATCGAGGTCGGCCACCGGGTCGATTCGGCCCGAGCGGTCCTCGAACCAGATCGTGCGCTCGTAGCGATAGGAGGCGCCGGGCCGTTCACTCCAATCTCGTAACGCTGACGAGAGAAACAGCATGCCCTGGCGGGGGATAGCAACGTACTCGAAATTTCCCCCGGTGGAGCGGGGTTGCAGTAGCATGACACGCTTGGTCTGGGCCACCGTCGGTCTCCTTGACGGAAGCGTACCGGCCGGCCGGCAGCGAGGGTGGTCAAACGATAGTAGGCGGTTACTCGCATCCGTCTCAATCCATGACCGTATGGCCTTGCATGCCGACGGACTCGACGCTTCCATTTTCATCGGATCGCGATCCATGAGGGGCGTGCCGGATCGCCGGCCGTTCAGCCGAGACTGACGACAAAGCGTGGGCGCTCGCGTACCATGCCAGTCGCACGGTCGACGCGGATCGCGGCGCGGTGGTCGAGCCGGTGCCGGAGGAGACGCGGCGCGAGGCGGCGTCGGAAGGGCCGTTGGGAGTCCTGGATGGCGCGGTAGCCGGCGTGTCCGGTACACCGCGCCAGGATCGCCAGCGATTGTAGGAAGAGAATCAATGCCTGCGCGTTGCGTGCCAGCCACCGGGCGGCGGCCGTATCGACCGCGGCGCCGCACGCGCGACTGCCGGCTCCGGCAAGACTCGCCGCCAGCATCAATAGCGTCAGCCGGTTGCGCCGGACCAGGCTCGCCAGACCATGGCGGAGATCACCCTGCAAGGCCAAAAGGCCGAGCAGTAGCTCCCATTGCTGATGACGGCTCATCGCGGTGGTAATCACCATGGTCCTCTCGGCGCGGGATCCGGGAAGGCGGTGTACGCGGAGTATACCATCGCGGCGGGCCGTGAACTATACAAATTCCGTGGAGATG
>JBBQJF010000013.1:0-30645 GCA_038325665.1 Dehalococcoidia bacterium
CGGTCGGCCCACGCGGCCGGCCGCGCCCTGCTGAACGAGGTCGAGTCGAAGCAATTGCTGGAGGAGGCCGGCATCCCCACGACCGCCGCCCGCCTCGCCACATCGCGCGCGCAGGCGGTCGCCATCGCCGCCGAGTTGGGCTTCCCGGTGGTGCTCAAGGTTCTCTCGGAGGACATTCCCCACAAGAGCGACGCCGGCGGCGTCAAGCTCAACCTGGTGGACGCGGATGCCGTCGGCGCGGCCCACGATGCGATCATGGCGGGCGCACGCGCGGCGCAGCCGGGGGCGCGGATCGACGGGGTGTCGGTCCAGCGCCAAGCGCGGCCCGGCACCGAGGTGATCATCGGCATGACCAAAGACCCCCAGTTCGGCCCGGTGCTGATGTTCGGCCTCGGCGGCATACTGGTCGAGGTGCTCAAGGATGTGGCGTTCCGGATCGTGCCGTTGGAGGCGCGCGACGCGCGGGAGATGGTGCGCGAGATCAAGGGCTTCCCGCTGTTGCAAGGCTACCGCGGCGGCGAGCCGGCCGACCTCGACGCGCTGCAAGAGTTGATCCTCAAGGTCTCCGATTTCGTCGAGAGTCACCCCGAGATCGATGAGCTTGACCTGAACCCGGTATTCGCCTACCGCGACGGCGCCGTCGCGGTGGACGCCCGTGTCATCCTTTCCTCAAGTGGAGGCGACGGCTCATGACTGACATGACCGCCCGGCTGGAGCGTGCGCTCAACCCGCGGGTCGTCGCCGTGGTCGGCGACAAGAAGATCACCGGCTACACCTGGCTGCGTAACATGAGCACCTTCACCGGCAAGGTGTACTCGGTGCAGATCGACCCGAACGAGATCCCAGGCATCGAGGAGATGGGCGTGCCCAACTTCCGCAGCCTCGTCGAAATCCCGGACGAGATCGATTATGTCGTGTGCGCCGTACCGCGCCAGATCGCCCCGAGGGTGATGCAAGACGCGGCGGCGAAAGGTGTGGGCGGCGTCGGCATGTTCACCTCCGGGTTCGCCGAGACGGGCGAAGAACTCGGAAAGCAGTTGCAGGACGCGGTGGTCAAAATCGCTCGCGACGCCGGCATCACCCTGATCGGCCCCAACTGTATGGGCCTGTACAACCCCCGTCTGGGGGTGCGCTTCTCCAACGACCAGGCGGCCGGGGCGGGTGGCAAGGTCGGGCTGATCTCGCAGAGCGGCACCCACGGCATCAACGTCAGTCTTGTGGCGGCGGCGAACGGCATCCTGCTGAGCAAGGCGGTGAGCATCGGCAACGCCGTCGTGATCGATGTTCCCGACTATCTCGAATACTTCGAGCAGGACCCCGAAACCGAGGTGATCGCGCTGTATGTCGAGGGGCCGAAGGACGGCCGCCGTTTCGCCGAGGTGCTGCGCCGGGTCGCGCGGCGCAAGCCGGTGCTGGTATGGAAGGGCGGACAAACCGACGCCGGCGCCCGCGCCACGATGTCGCACACTGCCTCGCTGGCGGCAACCTCGCACGTCTGGAGCGCGCTTGTCCGTCAGTCGGGAGCGATCACCGTCGATACCCTCGACGAGATGATCGACGCGCTGAAGGTGCTAGTGCTGACCAAGCCCTCACCCAGCAATCGCGTCGCGCTGCTGGCGATGACCGGCGGCCAATCGGTGGTGCTCACCGATGCCTTCGCCAAGGCGGGGATGGAGATTCCGGAATTGTCGCCGCACTCGTACGAACAGTTCGCGTCATTCTTCAATGTGATCGGCGGCAGCTATCGCAATCCGTTCGACATGTCCGGCACGATCAGCCAGCAGCCGGAGAATCTCGACCGCATCTTCTCGATCCTCAACGATGACCCGGCGGTTGACGCGATCGCGATGGAAATGTCGGCGCTGTTCATGGCGCGCCGGTGGGCGCAGCACCCCGAGCAGTTCGCCGACCTACTCGACCGCATGCAGCGCCAGCAGGAGAACTCGGCCAAGCCGCTGGTGGCAATTCTTCATCCCGGCCATCTTGAGGCGGAAGTCGCGACCCTACGCCCCCACATCCAGGAACGTGGCATCGCGGTGCTGCCCAGCTTCGACCGCGCCGCTCGCGCCATGTCACGGATCGCGGCGTACTACCGCACACACGCGGAGATGAACGGATAGGGGGAGAGCGCGGAAGCCCCGGTCTGACCGGGGCTTCCGCGTGAAGGATCGCGTGGGAAGAGCAGGAGTTAGGACTCGCCCGTGCAGTGCGCACGCGGATCATAGTACCGGCAGTTCAGACAAAACTCCTCGGTACCGTCGAATCGGTCAGCCATGCCGGGACTGACACAATTCACTTCCCAGCCGATTTGCCGGGTTGTGCCTCGGAAATAACTGGTCCACAGGGGCACGATTCGCGCAGTTCGGCAATCGAACTCGCGTTTCAACTCGTGCAAATCCTGCTCGAGCTCTTCATCCTTCGGGATCGTCGGGTGATGCTGGGGAAGTCGAGCACGCGCCATAACAGTTAGTTCACCACTACTCTTCCGCCCACTTGCCAGAAATCGATCCCACTGGGGCGGTTCAGCCAGCGGGTCTGGCGCGTGTCGCCCGAATAATATCGGGCGGGGCAAGGACCATGGGAACACCGCTACACATTAGGAAGCGCCGTGGCCGCTCGGTATGCTGATGGGCCGGATGCAGCATACGAAGCAAACCCCACCGCCGGTCGGGGCGAGAGGATTTGAACCTCCGACCTCCTGAACCCCATTCAGGTGCGCTACCGGGCTGCGCTACGCCCCGTTCCTGAACTAGCCTGAGCCTACCACAGCCTACCCCTTCTGGTCCAGCGTTATGGCAGAATCGCGTGAAAATACACCGTATACGGTGGCTGTGTTTGACCGCAAGACGTTTCGCACGACGATCAATGGGGCTGAGAGCCGCCCTGCATAGCCGTGAGCTTGCGCCATCTACACCCGGCGCGTCAGAACGTGGAAACCGGCGACGATCACGAGTCCCACAACACCAACAATCGCGTACTCGCGTCGTGTACGTTCGTCAAAGTACCCCCCGAGATAGCTCTGGACAAGACCGGTTAGGACGTAGAACGTGACCAGCATCAAGCCGCCCGCGAGCAGATCGCCGAGGGCCAGATAGTAGGTCGCCCACCGCACCTCTGCCACCACCACGGCCACCGCGGCCGCGTACGCGAAGAGCAGCGTGGTCTGTACCTCAAGTTCGCGTAGGATATCGACCGTCAACAGTAGGGACGTGACGGCGACGATCAGGGTGGCGGCCGGCAGGGTCAGCCCCGAGGTGAACACCACCGTGAACAACAGCAGCGCCGTCACATAACTGACCAGGCTCAACGAGAGCCGGGCGATCGGGAACGTTTGCGGTGACGCATCGACGGTCAGGTACTCGGCGTGCGCTGCCAGCCCGTAGATCACCGCCGCCACCGCCGCCGCCGGCAGGTTCCACACGCCAGCGACATTGTCCCGCGCGAACAGCGCGGCGCCGAGCGCGAACAGCACCGGCACAAAGAGGTAGATCGTGGTGGACGAAACGCCCCGAAATTCGGCGCGTGGATGCGCGCGCAGTGTCTGGTCAACGCCCGCCGCCGCGATGATCAGGACAAGGGGCAGCAACAGTGGCTGGCGTGTCGCCAGATACGCCAACAGCGCCAGCCCAAACAGCACTGCCACGGCATTGATGGTCGTGCGCTGACCAACCGTCGTGATCAGCGCCAGACCGCGGCGGCGAGGGCGCCCGACCGTGGAGAACCGGAAGCGGTTCAAATCTGACCCCCTGACGCACGAGGAGCACCCCGGTAACGTCCGGCGTGCTCCCTTTACCAGGTCTCGCAGCCCGAGTGTAGGCTCCGAGCGCGAAGATGGTCAAGACGATTAGCCACCTCGCCGCTAGCCGGATGGCAATCGGTGTGGCAGGATGGTCGTGCGCGTTGCGCCGTTCGTGTGCAACAGCCAGTCGCTCGCGCCGGCTCGCCCGCGGCATGTCACACCCATGGAGTCGGTACGGATGGACCCGCACCGCCTCCCCCGGCGCCATCGCGTGACGGCTGATAGCTGAACGCGTATCTATCGCCACACGCGGATCACCGTGGCAGCAGTGGGCCGAGAGGTCCGAATCCAAGGGGGAATGACATGCGCAAGCGAATCCTGATTGGGGCGGCAGCAACCGGCGCGCTTGCGGCGGGCGTCGTGATCATGCGAAGGCGATCGTCGTCCGGCTATGACAGCGACGAGATTGACGCAGGCGGCCAAGGGGGGACGTTCGGGGACCGCACCGCCACCGCGCCCGAACAGAAATGGGCGCCGGCCGAGACGCGCACCGATGTCACGGCCGAGCAACTCGCAATGGCTTCCCGAATGGCGGCCAGCGGCGAGGCGATCCGCGCCGTCTATCCCACGATCTCCCAAGAAGACATCGAGAACACCGACGGCGACTTGCAGCGGCTGTCGCGCATGATCGCCGAGAAGACCAGCCAGCCACAGGATCAAGTGACCCAGCGGCTCGACGGCATCATCGCCCAAGAAGCGCCGCTCGGCACCTACCCGGCGCACTAAGCGCGGTAGCCCGCGCCGGAGCCGCTAACGACGCACCTCCGGCGGATGGGCCGGTACGCGCCGGCCCATCCGCCTGTCCGTGGCGAGCCGCCGTTCGTCTCGCGGTGACCCCACGTCGGTGTGCTGGATCAACGCGCTCTTCTCCGGGCCATGGCGAAGTGTGCGATTGGCTGGTGCGCCACAACCCCCGGACGCAGCGTCATGTACGCCGGCGGACTATACCGCCACTAATGTGCGCCGCACATCCTATCGTCTCCCCCGCCGGACCCCCATGCGGCGCTCGGGCGCCTACCCTTCCCGTCTCCAAGCGAAGACAGCCGTGCGATCGCCGGGGCGCACGACCCGACAACGTCCGCGCCGGTAAACTTGGGAACCCACGCGGGTGCCCCACTGAGTTTCGCGGCCGCGTGGTACACCGGTTGACCGCAGCGCCTCGCGGTGCGCCTCAACCGCGTGAGCCGCGCTATCTCGCACCAAACCTACCACGCCCGCTCCATGTGCCCACTTGCCGCGTCTGCAAGAATACGCGTGTGGCTATGGTGATCATAAACCTCGGTGTGGAGATAATTTATGCGCTGCGGTTTATATGCATCGGATGGAACTCTGCTGTCAGAAGGTTCCTATGGTCTGCGCCGGGACGGCGCTATCGAGATGGTCGTTGAAGACTCCGCTCATGTCGTCTCCCAGGGCGACGGGCCGCTGATATTCGCCGAAGGTCCGCGTCGGTTCGCCGTGCGCGTCGAGGCGGTGCACGGCGCCCGCGACCCGTCCCTGGTTGGGCCGGTTGAGATGTATCATCTCGTACCGCTCGAGTAGGTCGACGATCGACCGCCGGCGTTCTACCCAGCGCGCGCCGGCGCTGGGCCGTGTACAGGCCATGGCGCATCGCGGGTCACCTAACTCCCCGCCGGGGGTGGAGTATTCCGGTTGCCCGCTAAACGGCATACGCTGGCACAACAGCGATCCGTCGTCACTCAGACAGATGACCCGAGGGAAAACCATGACCGATTTTGCCGCGCTCGGCCTGCGACCGGAGGTCCTGCGAGCCGTGGATGAACTGGGATTCGAGGAGCCGTCGCCGATTCAGGCGCAGGCGATTCCCCTGCTGCTCGATGGCCGTGATCTTGTCGCCCAGGCGCTGACCGGCACCGGTAAGACTGCCGCCTTCGGCATCCCGATGGCCGAGCGCCTCGACCCAGATGATGACCGGATTCAGGCGGTCGTGATGGCGCCCACTCGTGAACTCGCGGTGCAGGTGTCCGAGCAGATTCACCTGCTCGGCCGCTATCGCCGCCTCCGCGTGGTCCCGATCTACGGCGGCCAGCCAATCGACCGCCAGCTTCGCGCGCTCCGGGCCGGTGTTCAGATCGTCGTCGCGACCCCGGGGCGCCTGCTCGACCATTTACGCCGGGGCACGGTCCAATTGGGCAACGTAAAAATCGTGGTGCTCGACGAGGCCGACGAGATGCTCAACATGGGCTTCCTCGAGGACATCCAGTTCGTGCTGAGCCAGTTGCCGCCCGAACGTCAGACCGCGCTCTTCTCCGCGACCATGCCGCGGCCGATCAGCGACCTGGCGCAGCGCTACCTGCGCGACCCGGCGACCATCGAGATGGGCCGGCCGCGCGGCATTACGGTGCCCACCATCCGGCAGCGGTACTACGAGGTGCCGGGCCGGTACAAGTTCGAGGCGCTGGTGCGGCTGATGGACGTGGAACAGCCGGCGCTGTCGATCGTGTTCTGCGGCACCAAACGGGCCGTGGACGAGGTGTCGGAGCGGCTGGGGGCACGCGGTTACCGTGTCGAGGCGATCCATGGCGACATGGGCCAGCCACAGCGCGACCGCGCGATGCGTTCTTTGCGCGAGGGTCGCGCCGAGGTGCTGATCGCGACCGACGTGGCGGCGCGCGGCATCGACATCGAGAACATCACCCATGTCTTCAACTTTGACATCCCCCAGGATCCCGAGTACTACGTGCATCGCATCGGCCGCACCGGCCGCGCCGGACGCGCCGGTGATGCCATCACCTTCATCGCACCGTGGGAGATGCGTGAGTTTCACGAGATGGAGCGGATTGTCGGCACGAAGATCATCCGCGCCGAGATTCCAACCGCCGCCGAGGTGGCGGAGCGTGAGCGAGAGCTATTGGCCGAGCGAGTGCTCAACGTATTAAGCGGCAACGAGTGGAACCGCTATCGCGGCATCGTCGAAGAGCTGGCGACCGATCATGATCCGGTAGACGTGGCCGCCGCCACGCTCTTCATGGCGGAGCACTCGCGCGCTGGTGACAGCGCGGCGGCGGCGGCCCGCGGCCCGGCGTCGGAGGAGTTGGAAGAATGGCTCCGCCGCCCGCGTCGCGAGGGTCCGATCGGACCGGCCCGCAATGTGCGTCGCGGCCCCATGGACGGCCCGCCCCGTCGCGGGCCTTACGGCCGGCCCCCGGCCGGCCCCCGCCGCTACAACAAGCGCGACCGGCGCTGACCGTACCCGTGACACCGGCGCGCTCCGCGATACACGACGCGCACGAAACCGGGGCGATGGAAGCGACGCCGGTGCCTCACCCGAGCGCATGTTCGACCGCTATTCCGCCGCGAATCGAGGCTCGGACTCGCCATAGATCTCGGCGGCGTTCTGATACCACATGCGAGTGGCCTCGTCCTCGGTTAGCTTCAGGCGCTCGAACATCCGCTCGAAGCGGGTGACGTGCTCCTGCACTTCCTCGGCCGGGCAGTCCGATCCCCACAGCAGCTTCTCGACACCGATGTCGCCGGCGATGTACCCGCGCTGCTCGCCGTGTTCCTCGATCGTCTCGCCGCCCGACATGTCGAGGTAAACGTTTGGACGCCATCGCGCCACCGAGGCGGAGGCGTCGTAGTTGCCAGTGCCGCCCAGATGCGCGCCGATCAGCTTGAGGGCAGGAAAGTTGTTGGCGAGCGTATCCATATGAAACGGGTGCATCCGCATCGCCGATACGTCGCGCGGAACCCGCCGGGGCGCGAACGTCTGGAACCGCCGCGCCGCCTCGGGGTCGCGCCGGGGATGGGTGCGCGAATAATCGATGCCGCCGCCGATCACGCCCATATGCAACAGCACCGGCATATTGAGCGCCTCGGCCGCCGCGTACATCGGGAAATACTCAAGCGCGTCGTACGCGCGGCTCACGCCAATCAGCTTCAGACCGCGATATCCCATTTGGTGCAGCGTCCACACGCGCATGCGATCCGTCTCGTCGGGATCGACGCTGGCGACCGGGATGAACAATTCTGGATACTGACGGGCATATTCGCTCCCGCGTTCATGGGTCATGCTGAACCGGCCGGAACACAGCAGGCAGACGCGCGTCACGCCGGCAGCGGTCAGGTGGCGGGAAAGGTTGTCCAGCCGCGGCGCGGGATCCTCGTTCGGATCTTGCCAGTTCATCGGAAAGTGACAATGTACGTCCCAGATCTTCACACGCTACTCCAGCCTCCCTCCCGCGCGGGGAAGGCAGCACGATCTATTGATTGTCCCTGCCAGAAGGGGAGCGCCGTCGCGACGATGGGAACTGCCGCGTTTCCCCGTTACGCCCGGTCACGGGGGCGGGAGGACGAGCGCGCGGGCGCGCGGTCGTCGCCGGATCTGACGCAAACGTACCATAGTCCGGCTCGGCAGCGCGGCCGGCGGCGGTGGGCACGCTCCACTCGGGCTGCAGACGATCGAGCACCGCGAGAACCGTCGCCTGCCAGCCGGTGCGCTGCTCGACTCGGATCTGAGCGCTGCCGACGCGTACCTCATCACCGAAGGCGCCCGCCAACCGGTCGCGGTGGCTGATAGGCGTCGCGGCGCGTAGCACGATCGCACCGTCCTCGGGGTTGACCGATTGCAGGCCGGCGGAGCGGGCGAGCAGACGTACCCGGACGGTGTACAACAGGTTCTGAACAACCGGCGGCGGAGCGCCGAACCGGTCCCTCAGTTCGGCAGCAGTCTCATCCAACTCGGACAGGGTCGCCATGCGCGCGAGACGCTGATAGACGGACAGGCGGAGATTGAGGTCGCCGATGTAGGCTTCGGAGATGTGCGCGGACAGTGGCAGCTCGATCGTCACCGGTGGCGGCGCCGCCGCCGGTGGCGCCTCCCCCCGCTGGAGTGCCCGCATCCGTTTCACCGCGTCGCTCAGCATCTCGTTGTAGAGCTCGTATCCGACCGCGCCGATGTGGCCGCTCTGCTCGGAGCCGAGCAGGTTGCCCGCGCCGCGGATCTCGAGGTCGCGTAGCGCGATCTGGAAGCCGGCGCCCAACTCGGTCGCCTCGAAGATCGCCTGGAGCCGCTTTTGCGCCGTCTCGGAGATCGCATGGTTGCGGTCGTACATCAAATAGGCGTACGCGCGGTGCGCCCCACGACCGACGCGCCCGCGAAGCTGATAGAGCTGCGACAGCCCGAGCCGGTCGGCCTGATTGATGATGATCGTGTTCACATTCGGGATATCGAGGCCGGATTCGATGATCGTGGTACACAACAGCACGTCGCACTCGCCGCGCTGGAACTCCAGCATCACGCGCTCGAGCGTGTCCTCCGGCATCTGGCCGTGACCGACCGCGACACTCGCCTCCGGCACGATTTCCCGCAGTCGCTCGGCGATCAACTCGATGTTATAGACACGATTGTGGACGAAATACACTTGCCCACCACGGTCCATCTCGCGCAGGATCGCCTCGCGCACCAGTCGCTCGTCCCACTCCGACACGAACGTCTTGATCGGCAGTCGTTCCTCGGGCGCCGTTTCGAGCGTGGACATGTCGCGGATGCCAGCCAGCGACATGTGCAGCGTCCGCGGGATCGGCGTGGCTGATAGCGACAGCACGTCGATCTCCTGACGGAGCTTCTTGAGTTGCTCTTTGTGCGCCACACCGAACCGCTGCTCCTCGTCCACGATCGCAAGTCCAAGGTCTCTAAACACCACATCCTTCTGCAGAATGCGGTGCGTGCCGATCAAGATGTCGATCCGGCCGGCGGCGGCGTCCTCGATGATCTGACGCTGGTCACGCTCGGAGCGGAACCGCGAAATCACATCCACCCGCACCGGAAAGCCACTGACTCGCTCGGTAAAGGTCTGAACGTGCTGTTGCGCGAGGACAGTGGTGGGCACCAAGACGGCAACCTGCTTGCCGTCCATCACCGCCTTGAACGCCGCGCGGATCGCGAGTTCGGTCTTGCCGTAGCCGACATCACCGATGATCACCCGGTCCATCGGCCGCGGGCGCTCCATGTCGGCCTTGATCTCGTGCAGGACGGTAAGCTGGTCGCCCGTCTCGACGTAGGGGAAGGCGCCCTCCATCTCCTGCTGCCAGGGCGAATCGGGGGGGAATTCGTGCCCGGGCAGCACCTCGCGCGCCGCGTACAGCTCGAGCAGATCCTGCGCCAGGTCGGCCACGGCGCGCCGCACCCGCTCCTTCGTGCGCGCCCATTCCTGCGAGCCTAACCGCGTGAGGTGTGGCTTGCTGTCGCTGGGGCCGACCCAGCGCGACACCCGGTCGAGCTGATCGGTCGGGACGAACAGGCGGTCGCGCTCGGCGTAGTGCAGCTCGAGGTATTCACGCTCGACCTGCACGGTGGAGTTTTGCAGCTCGCCCCCTCGCGGCCCATCCATCTTCCGACGCACCACCCCGGCGAACCGCGCGATCCCGTGTTCCACATGGACGACATAGTCGCCCGGTGTCAGCTCGGAGAGGAAGGCCTCGCGCCCGCGTGACGGCTTACGCGGCGTGCGGCGCTGTTTGGCGAATCCGAACAACTCACGGTCCGTCATCAGCGCCAGCGGCCCATCAGGACGCTCCAGCACCCAACCGGCGTTCAGCGAGCCGAGCAGCAGCGTCAATGTGCCCGGCGCGGGCGGCTCGGGCACGGATCGGGCGATTCCGGTGACGATGCCCTCGGACTCGAATAGCTCGGCCAGGCGCGCGGCCTGCTGGCTGACCACCAGCAGGCGGCGGCCCGCCCGAAGTTGCACCGCCACATCGTTCATCGCGACGCGCAGCCGGCCGCCATGGGTGTTCGCCGCCGAGAACGGCAGGGCCACCGCACCCGGCGTCTCATCGGTCGCCCAACGCCGCAACTCGATCACGTCCATCTGCTCGCCGAGCAACGCCTCCATTTCCGCGCGGGAGAGATGGGGCAGCGGCAGCCCCGCCGGAATCAACCCGTCGGCCTGAAGCGCCGTCCGCGACTCCGCTGCCTGCGCGTCGAGTTCGTCGAGCAGAGTCGCGGTGTCGCCCGGTTCGTCGAGCACGATCAGGGTTCCACCCGGCAGGTGGTCAAGGAGGGTGGCGGCGAGCAGGAACGGCGCGAAAAAGCCGGGGTCGGTACGCTCACCGATCGCGAGCGCGGCCAGGTCGTCCTCGAAGCGAGGGCGCAGACCGTGCTGCATCCGGGAGAAGTCCAGACGGTCATGCAGGTCGCGCACCCGTTGGGTGTCGATCTGCGTCTCGCGCGCCGGGCCGATCGTTGCGTCGGTCAGCAGGGCCGAGGTGCGCTGCGTCTCCGGGTCGAAGGCACGGAGCGAATCCACGCGATCGCCGAGCAGTTCCAGTCGCAAGGGACGCTCCGCCTCGGGCGGAAACACATCGACGATTCCGCCACGGCGCGCCGCCTGACCCGGCGCCTCGACCAGCGATTCGATGGCGTAGCCCAGCCGTTCGAGCGTCGCCATCAGCGCCCGCATCGGCAATCGGGCGCCGACACGGATATCGAGCGAGGCGCCACCCAACTCGTTGGGGGAGATCGTGCGCTGGACGGCGGCAAGCGCGGGCACGATCAGCACGGGCGCGGGCGAACCCGGCCGCCACTGATGCAGGCGCTGGAGCGCGCGCAGTCGCTGCTCGGCCACCTCCTGGTCGGGGGCGCCGCGTTCATACGGCGCCGCGTCGGACTCGGGAAACAGGACGATTCGTTCGGCGTCGCCGAGCCAGACCGCGACTTCCTCGGCCAGCGCGAGCGCGTGATCATCCTTGCCGGTTACAACCAGCACCGGCGTGGCGGCGCTCCCGGCGAGCGCGGCGACAACCGCCGCCTTCGCCCCGTCCGGGACGCCGATTACCGAGCGCGGATCACCACGCTGCCTCGTTCGCGAGACAGTGTGTAGTGCCGGGATGTCCATCAGGGGCAAGACACCGGAAAGGTTCATAGTGCTCGAAGGCGGCGGGCAATACTCGGTCGCGAACGCGCTTGATTGTCAAATCGCGGAGAACAGGGTTCACTCCACGCGGTGATCCAGCGCGACCGACCGACCCGACCACCAGTATAACAGTTGGGATCGAGGTCGCGATCCGCTTTCCGGGTGACATGGCCTCGGTGGGCGATGCACGGAACTGGGCGACCGGTCGTTCCCGGATGCAGCAGGGAGATACGCACGGACGGCCCGGAGTTCCGTCACAGGCAGCGCGTGTCGGATGTTCGACGGGCAATCGGGCAGCCCTACGCCGGACGGCCGGCGCCGGACGGCCCACCGGATTGCCCATCCTCACGATTAAAGCGGTTCATCGCGACTTCCACGCCCTCGGCGAGGACGCAGAGCGTCGCCTCGATCGCGCGATTCACCGCCTCGTCGAGTGCGGCGCGCTCATCGGGAGGCGGGTTCGCGAGCACATAGCCGGCGATCACATCGGGCGCGTACGACGGCTCGCCGCCAACGACCGGCCGGCCGATGCCGATCTTGATCCGGGGGAAATCCTGAGAGGCGATTCGACTGACGATGGAGCGCAGGCCGTTATGTCCGCCGTGGCTGCCGCGCGCCCTCACGCGCACCCGACCGACCGGCGAATCGAGATCGTCGTACACCACGAGCGCCTGGGACGGATCGAGCTTGTACCGGCGCAGCAACTCATGCACCGCCTCACCACTGACGTTCATGAACGTCCGCGGCTTGGCGAGTATCAGCCGCCTTCCCTCATGCACGCCCTCGCCGACCGAAAACAGGCGCGAATGGTTGCCCGGCTCGATGCCGATACGCCGGCCGAGGCGGTTGATCATCCAGAAGCCGACATTGTGGCGGTGGCCCGCGTGCTCGCCGCCGGGATTGCCCAGCCCGACGATCAACTCGACCGGCTGAACCCGCGCCGGCTGGGACGGCGGCTCAGGCGCCTGATAGGAGGTCGCTCGACGACGAAATAGGCGGTTCATTGCTGGAAAGTCCCCTTCGCCGCCTTTGCACGGCTTGGTCACGCGTGTGTGGGCATTATATCGCACCCGCGTATCTGTTCAGTCATCAGCCGCCAGCGTTCAGCGACCGCATGGCCACGGGTCATGACCACGGCACGGGCGCGGGCGCTGATGGCCGCCTATCCTGACGGTACACAGGCGGGCTGATCGCTGAACACTGATTGCTAAATGCGTACGCGACACACTCTACTCTTGGGACACGGCACGACGACGCCTGTCCTGGAGCACGACGACAGCGCGCCGGTGTGCCGTCACACCAGAAGCGCCACGCCCAATCCAAGCGCCATCAGCAGCCCGAAGCGCATGTGCAGCATTGCCGTCCCAGCCAGCAGTCGGTTGAGGGAGCGCGGGTTCGCGGTGCGCGCCGCATATCGAATCATTTTCGTTGCCAGTGGTAGAGTCGCGAACGCCGCGAGCGCCGGCCAGGGCGCGGTGCGGAGCGCGACCAGCACGACCAGCGCCGCATAGGCGGCGCCGACGAGTAGGTAGTACTCGTAGTTTGCCCAGCGGCGGCCGATCAGCGTGGCGATCGTGCGCTTGCCGTTGCGGCGGTCGTCGTCGATGTCGCGCATGTTGTTCGCGTGCAGGATCGCCGCCACCAGGAACGCGACCGGCAGGGAAACAAGGAACGCCGCCCAGTCCCAGCGTTCCACCTGGACGAAGAAGGCGCCCATGACGATGACTGGCCCCATGAATAGGAACACCGTTACCTCGCCCAATCCGACGTATGCCAAAGCGGCCGGTCCACCGGTGTAGAGGAATCCCGCCGCGACACTGGCCGCGCCGAGCCACAGCAACGACGGGCCGGTCATCGCCACCAGGGTGAGGCCGATCACGCTGCCCACCGTGAAGCACACGATCCCGCCGAGCAACACCGCGCGAGGGCTGAGCAAGCCGCGCTGAATCATCCCGCTCGGGCCAAGTGAGTGGGGTCCGTCGGCGCCCTTTACATGGTCGTAGTAGTCGTTGACCAGATTGGTTCCGGCGTGAATGGCGACCGCTCCGAACAACGCGAGCACGAACCGAAACAGGTGGATCTCGTCGCGAAAGGCGAGCAGGCTGCCGACGAGCACGGGCACAACCGACGCGGTGAACGAGAACGGCCGCATCGCCCGCCACCACAGCCGCCAGTCTACCGCCACGGCATACCCTCCCCTCGTGCTCTCGCGGGACATTGTGGCACGACCGCGACACAGGAGGAATGAACCACCGCGACGCGAGGTGGGCGCGTGTCAGGGCTGCCCAAACCTGTTGACGACACCTGCCCGCCCGTCTACCATGATAGATACAAGTGGTAAATCTGCTTGCGCCGAGCGCCCCGGCACGCCGGGGAGGTTACGGGCACTTCGCTCAGTTGGTTAGAGCGCCCCGGCACGCCGGGGAGGTCACGGGCACTTCGCTCAGTTGGTTAGAGCGCCCCGGCACGCCGGGGAGGTTACGGGCGGTTAGCTCAGTTGGTTAGAGCGCTGCGTTGACATCGCAGAGGTCACTGGTTCGAATCCAGTATCGCCCACCGAGTTGGCAGCAGAGTGTGGATGTGAGAGCGCCCCGGCATGCCGGGGAGGTCACTGGTTCGCATCCCGTATCGCCCACCAGGTTCGCCGTGTGCAGCACCTACATCCTTCAGAGCGAATCCAGCGGCCGATTCTACGTTGGCTCGACGACCGAATTGGACCGGCGGCTTCGGGATCATGAGGCGGGGAACACGCCTACAACCAGAATCGGCGGTCCCTGGCGGCTAACCCACAGCGAGGAGTTTCCCGACCTGATGTCGGCGCGGAGGCGTGAGAGACAGATCAAGTCGTGGAAGAGTCACCAAAGCATAGAGCGGTTGGTTGCCGCGGCGGGGATGGCTGGCTAGGGTGGCCCCGGCGGGCCGGGGAGGTCACTGGTTCGCATCCCGTATCGCCCACCGAGCTGGCAGCAGCGTCGAGACGTTGGAGCGCCCCGAACTGAAGAGACCGTCCCCGGGTCGTTGCCCATGGGCGAGCGAGTCGAGGATTGAGTCAGGCGACGACCAGGACGAGTACCCGCGGCACGGCGTCAGAGACGGGGGGCCTCCGGCTGAAAGCCCCCCACGTATTGACCGCGGCGAATACCACCTGTGAGCCGGCTGGTGAGCGCTTCGCGGCAGCGACGCGGTAGCCGGCCCCGGATGGCCCCGTTAGCGGCCACATGAGGAGCGCCGTCGCGGCGCTCGAACATGGGTGGAACCACGTGAGCATTGCCTCCCGTCCCTATCGGACAGGAGGCTTTTTGCTGTTCTGGATAGGAGTCGCCACAATGGTCGCCATCGCCCAATGTATGAGGAGGTCGCCCGCCCTGCAACCACGGGGCGGCCTGACCGCGTTCATCGCCTGACACCGAGCCGGGTCGATCTCGCCGCGGGCCTTCGACGCGACGCGGCATCATCAAGGAGTGACTCGGCCCCGTTCGTCCACGCCGGCAGCAAGCGCACCTTTCCGTCTACTCTTGAGATCGAGAGAGCGCCGCATGGGCGAATTACCTCTCCCCCGACCCCTCCCCTGCAAGGGGAGGGGAGTCCGATCCACCCCCTTCCCTGCAAGGGAAGGGGGCCAGGGGGTTAGGTATGCCCCCGGTCGCGCGGTACCCACGATAGGAGCGATGCACCATGTCCGAGAAGGTTGAGTCTTTGTCCGAGTCGGAAGCGGCGTCCGCCGATGACCGCCTGTACCGCATGCGTCACTCGGCCGCGCACATCATGGCCCAGGCAGTCGTCGAGATGTTTCCCGAAACGAAACTCGCGATTGGCCCGCCCATCGACACCGGCTTCTACTACGACTTTCAGCTCCCCCGCCCGATCACACCGGACGACCTGGAGCGGGTCGAAGCGCGGATGCGCGAGGTGGTCGCCGCCGATGTCGAGTTCCATGAGTCACGCGCGCTGAAGGACGAGGCACGCCGCACGTTTGCAGACCAGCCTTTCAAGCTCGAACTGATCGAGGGTTTCGAGGGCGATGATGTCGGCTTGTGTCGTCACGATGACTTTCTCGACCTGTGCGCGGGGCGTCACGTCGGTCGTTCCGGCGAGGTGGGCGCGTTCAAGCTTATGAGCATCGCCGGCGCGTACTGGCGCGGCGACGAGCACAATCCGATGCTGACACGAATTTACGGCGCGCTGTATTCAACGCAAGAGCAGTTGGATGCCTACTTGCACCACCTGGAAGAAGCGCGATTGCGCGACCACCGCCGCCTCGGACGGGAGTTGAGCCTGTTCGCCTTCGCCGACGATGTCGGGCCGGGAATTCCACTCCTGCTGCCCAAGGGCGAGGCGATCAAGCATGTGTGGGAAGAGTTTATCCGCGACCTTCAGACCAGCTACGGCTATCAGCACGTCTGGACGGGCCATATCGTCAAAGAGCAGCTCTACGCCAAGTCCGGGCACTTGGAAGCGTATGAGGATGTCATGTTCCCGCCGATGGCTGATGAGGATGAGTCCTTCCGGCTCAAGCCGATGAACTGCCCGTCGCACATGACGCTGTACAACACCGGCTTTCACTCGTACCGCGACCTGCCATTGCGCTACGCCGAGTTCGCCACACTGTACCGCTATGAGAAGTCGGGGCAGCTCAATGGCCTCACCCGCGTGCGCGCGCTGACACAGGACGACTGCCACATCTTCTGCACACCCGATCAGATCGAAAGCGAGTTCGCGCGTGCCCTCGGTCTGGTACGTGAGACGCTCAGCGTGTTCGGTATCAACGATTACCGCGTCCGCCTCTCGTTGCGCGGCGAGGACGACGGCGGCAAGTACATCGGCTCGGTCGAACAGTGGAATCAAGCGACGGCGGCGCTACGGGCGGCGATGCAGGCCAGCGATGTCGATTACTTCTCGGCGTTGGGCGAGGCGGCAATCTATGGTCCCAAGGCGGATTTCATCGCCAAGGACGTGCTCGGCCGCGACTGGCAAATCTCGACGATCCAGGTCGATTTCGTGCAGCCGTCGCGCTTGGGCTGCGAGTACGTCGCCGAGGACGGCACGCGCAAGACACCGGTGGTGCTGCACCGTGCCGTCACCGGCTCGTTCGAGCGCTTCTTGGCGCTGCTGATCGAGCACTACAATGGGGCGTTCCCCGTGTGGCTGGCGCCGGTGCAGGTCGTGCTGATCCCGATCGCCGATCGCCACGCCGAGTTCGCCGAGGCGGTCGCCCTACGGCTGCGCGCCTACAAGCTCCGCGTGACGGTCGATAGCCGGAGCGAGAAGATGAACCCGAAGATCCGCGACGCCCAGATGCAAAAGATCCCATACATGCTGGTGGTGGGCGACCGCGAGATCGAGGCGGATGCCGTCAACGTCCGCCTACGCAGCGGCGAGCAGCTCGGCGCGCTGCCGGTAGACGAGCTACGGTCGCGTCTGGTCGATGAGGTGGCGGCGAGGACGTAGGCGAGCGCGGGCGGCGAATGGGTGCGGCCAGTATTGGATCCGTGTCCGTTCGCCGCCGTGAGGAGATGGCCGGCACACGGTCAGAGGTTGACTCCAATGCGAGCATTCGACGTGATGATCTTCGACACCTACGGGGTGGCGTTCGCACGCTCGCCGCGCTATCTCGAAATCGAAGTCGTGGAGAAGATCGATACCGCCACCCGCGATATCGTTGATGAGGAGCGACTGTGGCCGCGGCTCGCCCGCCGCAACCGCTTGGCGGCAGGCGAGGTCGATTGGGTTCAGGAGAAGCTCGCGGCGAAGTACTGCAAGAACCTCGACCTGTGGCGGGCGATACCGGCGTGGGCCGCCGAATTCCGGCTGATGTTGGTACACGGCGGTCCGCCCCGGCTGCTCGACCACTGGCGCCAGACGTACGACCTGGAGCGGTATTTCTCCGGCGCCGCCACCACGGCGAGCCTCCGCCTGTCGCGCGTTGACCCCGCCCTGTACCGCCGGCTCGCCGCCGACGCCGGCTTACCGCCGGAGCGCTGTCTGCTGGTGGACGACGAACGCGCCCCGTTTGACGCGGCGCGCGAGGCAGGACTGGGCGTGTATCGTTTTGGCACGGTCTACGGCCTGCGCGCGCTGCTTGCCAAACCTGCCGCCGCGTTTGAGGTACAGGTGTGAGAGCCGAGGGCAGGGCCGCGGCTGCCGGTCCCACTGACCCGTGACCCGTGACCTATGACCTTAAGATCGACACATCGTTGCCTGCCGCATCGTCCTATGATAGAAGGTGCGCGGGCGGTGTGGATGATAGGACAAACCCTTGACACGCGAACTGGCGTTTGATGACCTACGCGACCGGTTGCAGCGGCGGGCAGCGCTGGACGGATCCGCGCCCGTGTTCGGCAAGTTGCTGGTCGCGAACCGTGGTGAGATCGCGATTCGGGTGATGCGCGCCTGCCGCGAGCTGGGCATTACCAGCGTCGCCGTCTACTCGGAGGCGGACCGCGAGTCGCGCCATGTGCGCTACGCCGATGAGGCCTACTGCATCGGCCCGCCACCCGCCGCCGAGAGCTATCTGAGCATCCCCCGGATCATGGAGGTCGCGACCTCCGTCGGGGCCGAGGCGATCCATCCGGGCTACGGCTTCCTGGCCGAGAACGCCGACTTCGCGCAGGCGTGTCGCGACGCGGGCATCACCTTCGTCGGCCCATCGCCGGAATCGATGCGTTTGCTCGGTGACAAGATCCAGGCGCGCCGGACAATGCGACGCGCGAACGTGCCGGTTGTTCCGGGCACGGATGAAATCGTCGATCCCGGCGAGGCGATCCGCGCCGCCGCCGAAATCGGCTACCCCGTGCTGGTCAAGGCCGCGGCGGGCGGCGGCGGCCGCGGTATCCGTCGGGTGGACTCGGAGGATGAACTGCGGCAGGCGCTCGCGACCGCCTCGGGCGAGGCGACGGCCGCCTTCGGCCACGGCGGAGTGTACATCGAGAAGTACCTGCACCCGGTGCGTCACATCGAGGTGCAGATCATCGGTGACCGCTACGGGAATGTGATCACGCTGGGCGAGCGCGAATGCTCGATTCAGCGTCGCCACCAGAAGCTGATTGAGGAGAGTCCGTCGCCGGTGGTCGATGGGCGGTTGCGCGACCAGCTCGCCTGGGCCGCGATCACGGCCGGACATGTCGCCGACTACGAGAACGCCGGAACAGTCGAGTTTTTGCTCGACGAGCAACGCAACTTCTACTTTCTTGAGATGAACACCCGGCTTCAAGTCGAGCACCCGGTCACGGAGATTGTCGCGGGCGCTGATCTGGTGGCGGAGCAGATTCTGGTCGCGTCGGGGCTGCCGCTGAGTTACACGCAGGAGTCGCTGCCCCGCCGCGGCTGGGCGATCGAGTGCCGGATCGTGGCCGAGGACCCCAGCGCGGGGTGGGTGCCCTCGGCCGGCGTGATCGCCTTCGCCCGTGAACCGGCAGGACCGGGCGTGCGCGTCGAGAGCGCACTGTACGACGGCTTCCAGGTGTCAACGTATTACGATCCGCTGGTGGCGAAGGTCACGGCCTGGGGCCGCGACCGGGCCGAGGCGATCAGGCGGATGAGTCGTGCGCTCAGCGAATTTCAGATCGTCGGCGTGGCGACCAACATCCCCTTCCACGAGCGGATCATGTCGCTGGACGCCTTCCGCCGCGGCGACCTCACCACCGACTTCCTCGAGGAGCACGACACGGTCGAACTGGAGTCTGACCCGGGGTGGCAGCAGGCCGCGCTGATCGTGGCCGCATTGCTCACCGACAGCAGGGGCGCGGCGCCGGCCGTCAACGGCGTGATATCACGCTCGGAGGACGGACCGGCGCGCGATGCATGGAAGACGGCAGGGCGTAAGGCCGCGTTTGGTCCGGCGCTCGGGAGGACGGGATGGCGCGCAAGCTTGCGCTGAGCCTGAACGCGGCCACCACCGAGGCCGAGGTCGAGCACACACCGTCTGGGCCGCGGGTGCGCTTGGGCGACCAGTGGTTCGACGTTGATTTCGCGGCCGCCGGGGGACATGGCCTCTATTCACTCCTGATCGATGGGCGCTCGTACGAGGTTTACGCCCAACCGCGGTCCGGCGGCTTCGATGTGCTGATCGGTAATCGCGTGTTCTCGGTGGACAGTGACTTCGTTCGAGGTAAGGCGCGCCCGGCCGGACCGGCCGAGCCGGAGGGGGTTTGGGTGCTACGCTCACCGATGGCGGGGCTGGTGGTGCAGACGCTGGTTGCCGCGGGGGATGAAGTGCGCGCGGGGCAGCTTCTGCTCCTGGTCGAGTCGATGAAGATGAACAACGAGTTGAGCGCCGCCCGTGCCGGCGCCGTCACCGAGGTGTATGTGTCCGCCGGCCAGCGGGTCGACCGCGGAGCGCCACTGATACGTGTGGAGTGATACCCTGACCATGAAGGGCACGCCGCGCACACCCCTTCGGCGAACGAGAAACGTCAGTCGGGGCGCTCACGCGTTCACCCTCCGATAAGGGGGAAAGCAGGGGTGGGAACGCGAGCAGGGATCACCGCGGTCGCGTCGGGTGTTTGACCATTTCTCCGCCTCCGTGTTATTCTTGTATCCTAGTGTAGGCCTGTCTGTAGACTCCATGAGGTGCCTTCTATCGCTAAGGAATTCCGCATCAACGACCGCATCCGCACGCGCGAAGTCCGGCTCATCGACGAGAACAACGGCCAGTTGGGAATCGTCCCAACGTTCCAGGCGTTGAATCTCGCTCGCGAGCACGGTCTCGATCTGGTGGAAGTGGCGCCTACCGCCGTACCCCCGGTCTGTCGTATCTTGGACTATGGTAAGTTCAAATACGAACAGTCCAAGAAGGAACGCGAGGCGCGCAAGAACCAGAAGAATGTGTTGCTGCGCGAAATCCGCATGAAGCCAAAGATCGACGATCACGATGTCGATTTCAAGACGCGGACCGTCGAGAAGCTGCTCAAAGAGGGTGATAAGGTCAAAGTCACCATTATGTTCCGCGGGCGTGAGGTCACACACCCCCAGATCGGCCGGGCACTCCTTGACCGCGTGTATGAGAGCGTCAAGGAAATCGGCCAGATTGAGAAGCCGGCCTCAATGGAGGGCCGGCACATGACCATGATTCTGGTGCCGGGGGCCGCCAAGGCCGTGCGTGATGCGCGCCCCCCGGCAGCCCGCCCCGCGCCCGTATCCCTGCCACCGGCTCCCG
The DNA here is from genome assembly GCA_038325665.1 of Dehalococcoidia bacterium. Taxonomy (GTDB): domain Bacteria; phylum Chloroflexota; class Dehalococcoidia; order CAUJGQ01; family CAUJGQ01; genus CAUJGQ01. Next base: position 20,831 of record JBBQJF010000013.1, read on the forward strand.
CGCCTCTGGCGGCCGCTCCGACCTCGACAGCCCCCGCGCCGGTCCAACCCGAGGCTGTGAGCGCCTCCCCGCCCAGCGCGTGAGCGTGGGTACGCCCGCCCCTCACGATAGCGGTTATCAAACCAACGGCCCCGGCGTTCGCGCCGGGGCCGATTGCGGAGTACACCAGTGCCCAAAATGAAAACGCACACCGGAACCAAACGCCGCATCTCGATGACCGGCACCGGCAAGTACATGCGCGGCAAGGGAAACCGCCGCCATCTCAAAGCCGGTCGATCGAAGCGTGTGCTCGCGCTCGATGAGAAGAAGTTCGTCGTCGCCGGCACCCATCGCAAAAAGCTGCAGAAGCTGCTGCCGTACGGCGTCAGCTAAATGTGATACGCACGGGCGACGTAACCGCCGAGACGCCGGGGACGCGGAGGACGAACGAGGGGGACAGTAGCCGAGCGACCGCACTTTCCCCGACCTCTACGTCCTCTACGTCGCCGCGTGCTCTGCAACTCCGCGGTTCCATCGCCCGCCTAAGCAAGGAGAATCGATCATGGCTCGTGTGAAGCGCGGTGTGACAGCTCACGCCCGTCACAAGAAGGTGCTCGAATTTACGAAGGGCCACAAGGGCCAGCGTCATCGCCTGTTCCGGCGCGCAAACGAGAGCATGATGCACGCGCTCTCGTACGCGTACCGCGACCGGCGCGACCGGAAGAGCCAGTTTCGTCGCCTGTGGATCATCCGGATCAATGCCGCTGCCCGGATGCACGGCACCACGTATAGCCGCCTAATCGACGGTCTTGCCAAGGCCGGCGTGGAGATCGATCGCAAGGTGCTGGCCGACATCGCCGTGCGCGACCAAGCCGCGTTCGCCTCGATCGTCGCCACGTCGGGCGCCGCGGGCTGATCCGCCGTCAGGCAACCCGCGCGGCTCCCCGCGGTCGCGGCCGGCGTCAGCGAAACACGGGAGCAGGGCCGCTCGGTGGGTCGAGCATTGGGACAAGGGCGACTCACCGAGCGGCCCTACATGTGGGTGTGCGCATCCTTGCGGAGAAGTGACCACCAAGTCATCGAACCCCACGGGCTACATGGACGACCCGCGGTGGGTCCGCCATGGGGTCAGTGAATCGATGCGCCACCGGGTCCGCACCCGGCGGGCGGGTCGCGATCATTCCCCGGCCGCGCCCCCCGGGTGCTCGTGGCGGCGATGCTGCACGTAGTGCACGCGGATCGTGTCGGGTCGCTCCGCGTCGCGGTCGAGGAAGTGACGGTCCATGGCTTCGTGGATCGCCTCGATCAGTTGGTCGCGGGTGGCGCCACGGGCGGTGATGTCCTCATCATTGGCGCGTGCGGTCAAACCACCGGCCGGATCATCCTCCACCACGAACAGGATCTCGCTCATCGAGGCTCCTCAACTCCGAAGGGTCGCGCCGAGTCGTTTCTCCATGGTGCGTACCAACCGTTCGCGCGCCTTCGCTACCTCATCATCGGTCAGGGTGCGATCCGGCGCTTGGTAGGACACCGCGAACGCGAGCGACTTCTTACCCGGCGGCAGTTGACCACCGGTGTACTCGTCGAACAGATGGGCAGCGAGCACGTATCGTCCTTCGAGGATCGCACCGCGCACGCCGGCGGCGGGCGTGGCGGCGTCCACCACGAAGTTCAGGTCTTCCTCGACCATCGGCACCGACGAATAGGGGTGGTAGCGGCGTTCGGCGGCCTGGTCAAGCAGCAGGTCAAGGCGCAGCTCGAACAGATAGGCGCTCCCCTCCACATCGAAGGCTGCCGCCACGTCCGGGTGGACCTGGCCGATCACGCCGACATCACGCCCGCCCACGCGGATCGCGGCCGCTCGCCCCGAGAGCAGGCCGAATTCCTCGGTCGCCGCCCATTCGACGTCCACCGCCAACATCCGAAGCAGGACCTCAACATAGCCCTTGGCGTCGAAGAAATCGACCGGCTCGGTCGAGGGCTGACCCCACCGGCCGGGCCGCTGGCCGGCGACGACACCGAGCACTGTCTCCTCCTCATCCGGGAGATCATCGCCCCCAGAGTCGTTGCGGTCGTGGGGAATGTACGCGCGGGCTGTCTCGAACAAGGCGATCTCGCCGCGACGCACCCGACGTGTGCGCGCCAGCGTCTCCAGCGCACTTCCGCGCAGGGAGGTGCGCAGGTACTCGCGCTCGGACGACAGTGGGTTCGCGAGCCGCAGCGGCGGCGTGACCGCCAGCGCCTCCGGCGATACTACTCGCTGGAGGTTCTCCAAGCTGACGAGCGAGTAGGTCATGATCTCCTGCATGCCCGCGGCGACCAGGATGTCCTTCACCCGCTCGCGCAGGTCGCGCATCGGTTGGGGCAGCGGCGGCGGTAGACGGCCGAGCACGGTGGTGGTGGGTAGGTCGTCGTACCCGACGATCCGGATCAATTCTTCCGCGACGTCGTCGGGTATACGCACGTCCGGCCGCCAGTAGGGAACATCGACACGGTAGCGCCCTGGCTCCTGGCGCACACCGAAGCCGAGCGCGGTCAGAACCTCCACCACGCGCCCTTCGGGGATGTCAATCCCAAGCACCCGGCGAATGCGCGCGGCCGGCACATCGATCGTCGCCGGCGTCGCAGGTACGGGATGCACATCGACCATGCCGGGCGCGACCCGGCCGCCCGCGTGGAGCGCCATCAGTTGCGCCGCCCGTCGCGCCGCCACGGCGGCCAGTTCGTGCGGCAGCCCCTTCTCGAACCGCGCCGAGGCTTCGCTCCGCATTTTCAGGCGCGACGCGGTACGGCGGATGTTCGTGCCCTTGAAGGTCGCCGCCTCTAGCAGCACCGTTGTGGTCGTGTCGCTGACCTCGCTGTCGCGTCCACCCATCACGCCGGCCAGCGCCACCGCACGCGCGGCATCGGCGATCACCAGCATTTCGGGCGCCAACGCGCGGCGCTCGCCATCGATCATCACCAGTGATTCGTTCGGGCGGGCGCGCCGGACAACGATTTGTCGCCCGCTGATGCGATCATAGTCGAAGGCGTGCAGGGGTTGGCCGTATTCGAGCATCACATAGTTCGTGATATCAACGATGTTATTGATCGGGCGCATCCCGGCGGCGGTCAATCGCTCCTGCATCCACAGCGGCGAGGGGCCGATGCGAATACCCTCGATCACCATGCCGATATAGCGCGAGCACAGATCGGGATCGGCGATCTCGATGGCGATGCGCGACGCGGCCGGCTCGCCCGATTCGTCATACACGATGTCCGGCTCGGTCACGCGCTGGCCGGTGAGCGCGGCCACATCGCGGGCGACGCCGACGATTGACAGCAGGTCGGGCCGGTTCGCCCACGCCGCCATGTCAAACACGATCTCACCGAGATAGTCGGAGAGCGGCGTACCGATGGGCGCATCGGCCGGCAATTCGATAATGCCCTCGTGATCGTCGGACATGCCGAGTTCGCGCTCCGAGAGCACCATGCCCTCGGACAATACACCGCGAATCTTGTTCGACTTGAGCACGGAGGGCTTGCCGGTGTGTCCATCAATCAGTTCCGCGCCCAGCTCACCGAATGCGATGCGCTGTCCCTCGGCGACGTTGGGAGCACCGCACACCACGCGCTGCTGGCGGTCGCCGAGATTCACCGTCACCAACCGGAGGCGGTCAGCGTTCGGGTGCGGCTCGACACGCAGCACCTCACCGACCCGCACCTTCTCGCCCCAGTCTCCGCCGGTGCGGATGATGTCTTCGACCTCGGCGGCGCCCAGCGTCAACCGGCGCGCCAGTTCCTCCGGTGGCAGCACCAGCGGCACGTACTCCGAGAGCCATTCGAGCGGTACTTTCATGGTCAGGCCCTCGCCGGCTAGAACTGATCCAGGAACCTGGGATCGTTCTTGTAGAATTCGCGGATATCGTCGATGCCGTGGCGTAGCAGGGCAATACGCTCCACACCGATGCCGGCGGCGAAACCGGTGTACCGTTCGGGGTCGTAGCCCACGCCCGCCAGCGCCTCGGGATGGACCATGCCGGCGCCCATGATCTCGATCCAGCCGGTGCCTTTGCAGGTGCGGCAGCCGGCGCCGCCACACAGGAAGCAGTCAACCGCCATCTCGACACCTGGCTCGACGAACGGGAAGTAGGAGTGATGCAGCATCACGCGACGGTCCGGGCCGAACATCCGTTTGGCAAAGTGGTCGAGAGTGCCCTTGAGGTCGGCGAGGCTGATGCCCTCGTCCACGGCCAGCACCTCAACCTGCTGTAACATCCACTCGTGGGTGGCATCGGTCGCCTCGGCACGGTAGCAGCGGCCGGGCACCACCACGCGGACCGGCGGCTGCTGGCGCTCCATCACGCGAATCTGGTTGGGGGAGGTGTGGGTGCGCAGCAACATCGGCCGCTCGCCGTCCGGGCGGGTGACATCGATCCAGAATGTGTCCTGCATGTCGCGCGCCGGGTGGTCACGGGGGATGCGCAGCTTCTCGAAGTTGTAGTAATCCCATTCGATCTCCGGCCCCTCGGCAACCTGGAATCCCAGCTCGGCGAAGGCGGCGATCATGTCGCGAAGCGTTTGCGTCACGGGATGCAGGCGTCCGACCGGCTTGGACCGTCCGGGTAAGGTAACATCCACCCGGCCGCTCGTGACCATCTCGTCAAGGCGATGGCGCGCCAGCGCCTCGCGGCGGGCTTCGAACTCGGCCTCCAGCTCACCCTTGAGCGCGTGTACCCTCTTACCGTAGGCTGGTCGTTCGGTGGGAGGCAGCGACTTGAGCGCGTCCACGGCGGCGGTGACGCGTCCGCGCTTGCGGCTGAGATAGGTCAGCCGCCACTCTTCAATTGCCGCCTCGTCGGCGGCGCCATCGAGAGAGGCGCGCGCCTGTCCGCGAAGCGCGTCGAGATCGTCGATGTTGGTCACGCTCATGAGCGACTCCACCCGGCCGCGTGTTCGCCCACGGTTCCGGCCGGGGATGGCAACGGCCAGGGCGCGGCGGCCCCGGCCGGGATAGCCGCATTATATTGTGATTGGTATTTGGGAGCTAGAGGCTAGGTCGACGTCATGATCGTCACGGTATCGCGACAGATGGGCAGCCACGGCGAAGACCTGGGTCGAGCGGTCGCCTCGGCGCTGGACGTGCCGTACTTTGACCACGAGATCATCGCCCGCGCATCGCGCATTGCAAACGTCTCGGAGCAGACGATCGAGCAGGCCGAACGCGCGCCGTCGCTGCTGACCCGCATGATCGAGGCGCTCGGCCGGTATCCGGCCGGTTTCGAGCTGGCCGAGGCGGCATCGAGCGCACCGTCAATGCCGCCGCTGACGAGCGACTCCTACCGCGGCTTCATCGAGCAAGTGCTTCATGGACTCGCACAAGGCAGCGGCGCGGTGATTCTCGGTCACGGCGGGCAAGTGGTGCTGCGCCACTATCCCGGGGCCGTCCATGTGCTGGTGTGCGCGCCGTTCGAGCAGCGGGTGCGTACCGAGGCAGCGCGTGAGGACATCACACCAGAGGAGGCGCGCCGCCGCGTCCGCCACAACGACCAGGAACGCGCCGAATACTTCCAGCGCTACCACGGGGTCCGGTGGACCGACGGCAGCCTGTACGACCTGTCCATCAACACCGGCCGGATGCGGCTCGGCGCGGCCGTCGATGCCGTGGTTCATGTGGCGCGGAGCAGGACGCGCTAGGGTGTGTGCGATGCCGTGCCGTGGAGGAGCGCCGCCGGCGCTGCCGGTTTCAGAACCACGCCATCGCACACCCACCCGAGCCACCGATCCGGCACGGCCGTCACCGCGACCGGACTATGCCCGCCCGGCGCGGTGCGCTGAACTGTAGGCGGAGCGCGGCGCCATGCTCACCGTCGAAGGGTAATCGCGCGTCGCGCCACAGTGCGCGCAGCAGGCGGCGCACCTGCCATCGACCGGCTGAGCGATGCGCCAGCGGTGGACGCAAGTGACCGCCGTATCGGACTGAGCGGGGGAGGGTTGCATCGACGGGGACATCACGCCTCCTGATGGAGAAGAAGACTGGGGCAGCCGGAGCGGTGCGGGTCCGCTCTCGTCCTGCGCCTAGTATCGCCCTCGCGCGTACTACGTCAAGTCCGCATGCGGATCGTAACGTGGCGTTTGATCGTGTCGCGTATCGCACCTATTCGCGGAATGCGAGTACGCGGTCAAGAAAAGCCCATTGATGCGGCGGCGCGGGCATGATGTTCGGCGGCAACCACGCAAAAGCGCGCCCCTCGTCGATGTGAGGAAGCGCGCTCGCGTGGGATTAACCAGGGTGCCGAGGGACGGGATCGAACCGCCGACACCGGCATTTTCAGTGCCGTGCTCTACCAACTGAGCTACCTCGGCGCAGTCATCATGCTAGCGCAGGGACCGGCCAAAGGTCAACGGCGGTCCCCGCCGATCACGCGGCGCCCTGGCCGGTAAACGACAGGCCGAGCTGCCGTTGGTCGAGATGCACGGTCGCGGGCTTGGGGAATCGCCGGCCCTCACGCGCGAGGCGGTTGCACAACGCTTCGACATGCTTGCAAGCGCGGCGGTAGGCAAAGCCGGGGCACGAGCACGCGATATCCGAGCCGATCGCCACCAGCGTGTACCGGCGGCGGGGATCGGTGCGCGAGCGGGTCGTGTAATATCCGGGACGGTTCGGCACCGCTCGAATGTACAAGTGTTCATCGTGAGCGCGCGCATGGGCGCGCGACTGCAATTCGGCGGTAGTCATCGTTCTCTCCTGAACTCTCTCATTATGTCATATTGGCCGAAAATTTGCAACAATTGATGCCAACTGAATCACCACAATCCTACCATTCGATTATCAATGAACCGGCAGCGGTAGTTGACAGGGTTGACCGATGTGCTATCCTAGAGATGTCTTCCTGGGGACGAAAGGGCTCGACAGGGGACGACGTACTAGGATTGCGTGCCGAGGTTTCCGGAGGCCTCGTAAAATAGCCGGAACCAATGTAACTGGCGAACAACAGTTCGCCCTCGCGGCCTAAACAACCGCGACGTTCACCCTATCCTCATCCCGGCGGGATGGGAGTGAGCGACACTTAGTCGGGATGCGGCCCCGTTGACGCCTCTACGCGGGACCAAAGACCCAGCGGCTGGCCCCAAGGAAGTTCGGCGGCGAACGTCCGGCGGGTAAGACCCCAAAGTGCCGCCTACGCACGTAGGATATCTTGGGCGAACTCTCTCTGGACGGGGGGTTCAATTCCCCCCCGTCTCCACCAACGAACAGCGGCGTTCCGGCGAGCCATGCGCTCCCGAACGCCGCTGTTCACGTTCTCGTCCAGCGCGTTCGCCCTCTCGGACATCTGGCGTCACATCGCGGGGCCGTGGCCGGAAACGCATCTCAACTTCCTCATCCCGGCGAGATGGGAGTGAGCGACACTTCGTCGGGATGCGGCCTCGTTGACGCCTCTACGCGGGACCAAAGACCCGGCGGGTGGCCCCGATGAAACGAGGAAACCCGAGACTCGCAATTCCCCGTGATGCTCGCGACCCTGCCGTTGCACTTTTCGCCGTGGGCCGGCTCACGGGAATTTATGACAAATCCTCAATCTTTCACAATTCAGTCAGGTCGATTATCCGCGCCTCCCGACTCTGCATTGTCAGCTCGAGAATTGCCACCGTGCCAAGCCTCACTTGTTGCCCAATCAGACTCGGGCTTCCCGGGTTCACCAAGAGAATTCCCCCGTGGGTTTCGACCATGGCTTCGTGCGTATAGCCGAAGACAACGATATCGACCGATTGACCGAAGATACCCTGCAAAGCCGCGGGCAGTGACTCCCCCGAAGGGAACGACTTCGTGATCGCCCCTGGAAGGACATCGTCCCCTAAGCTCTTGAGAATTAACTCGTGGGCCATGCCGATGATATGGCCCTCCAACTCCATGACCTGCACCCGGCCATTTCTCGTGGGGGTCTCGCCGGCGCCCTCCAGCCATGACTCGGTGGACGTCACCGGTGCGATGCGCCCCAACCACTCCAGGCAGGAGGGCACGTAAGCGTGTCCCGCGTGGAGAATGAGGTCGACACCCTCGAAAGCCCGCGCGACTTGAGCAGGCGGCTCCGGACCCGCCGATGGGATGTGGGTATCCGAGATCAGACCAATCTTCATAACATGTACCGCGTACGGATTGAATTACGACGGTGCATCGGCTTCAAGCCATACGAGCCATGGCTCCGCGACACCCTCGTGGTCCCAGAGGAATTCGAATCCCGCTTGCTCGGCCAGTTGTTGGTCGAGGTCTCTGTCGCCGATGTGCAGATATTTGACGGCGTCGAAGCGCGCCCGTATGTCGGGCAACATGTGCTTCGCCGCAACAAAATCCACTCTGATGTCGCACGCCTCCCACAGCGCTTTCTGGGCGGAAGGGAAGCGATCAGAGCAGCTACCGATCAGGAATCCCAGATCCTGAGCTCGTCTCACCATCTCGACGGTGATCCCTCCGGGGGGATCACCAAACTCAAGCGTGCCGTCTATATCGAAGCTTATTAGGAATGCCAAACATCTCCTCCTCAAGCCGCGACGTGCGCCGTGATGTGTCCAGCGGTCTCTTCGCCACGCTGACCCGGCGAAAAGACCGCTCGGTTCTGTTGAGCGGTCTCGGGCTTCCAATTTAGCCGGCAGACGCGCCCCAGATCAGCGCGTCGCAGAAGTTCGGCATGTGCGCACCCGAAACGCCGTACTCGGCCGGCCCCGTTATCTGAGAGGGGGATCGCCCCTGTAGCTGAAGGATGCAGTCTCGGTGGTGCCACCAACGGGTGCGTCCATTGCCGCTGTTGCCGCCACTTGGGGAGACGGGATTCGGTCCCTCGATGCTGATATCCGTCTGGTAGAGGTCCAATGCGTAGCCCCGCTTCTCCCCTCGGGAGGCAAACCTCAGGCCCTCCACATGGAACTGGTGAAAGAGGGTAAACCCATCGTACATATTTTCGAAGGACAGATCTTCCGGGCCAATCCCCGCGCCTTCATAGAGCATCCGACCCATCCTGTCGCTGGCCCGTTCCCACTCGGCAAGGGTCGGAATGGCGCCCTGCAACTCGGGCCGGGTTTGCGCGTGATTGAGGATGTAAACGGGCTTCTGCTTATGGTGTTTGGCCAGCTCAGGGGTCGTGAAGACGACGGCCAACGCTGCCTGGATTGGTAGGTCGTTGTCGTAGATATTCGCGGGCTTGGCTATCCAGCGGCCGGAGAGGTAGTCATCGACGGTGATCATCTCCGGCCGGTGCTGGCTGAAGAAGCCGTCCGGATTCATCAGCCCGTTCCTTCGTTCTTCCACCACGAACGGGGCCATCATGTCGTGATTCTTGCCGTACTTGTTGCAGTACTCTTCAAAAATCATGGCCGTGGTCGCACACGCCGGCATGCCCCAGATCCCGCCATACTTACCGGGTCCCGAGGAGGTTTCCCGAGCCGCGGCGCCTTGTCCCACGTAATATCGACCCGCGAGGTTGTGCCAACCCCTCACCACGAGGCAGGTGCCGGTGAGGCCTCGACTCACGGCTTCAGCGGCGCTCGTGAACGCGACCGACATACAGATTGGTCCATTCATCTTGAACTTGACGTTCCTCAGCTCCGGCATGTTCAGGAGCAGCCAGTCAATGTCGCCGCGGGTGATACCGGCCTGGGGGTAGTCAACCATCTTGAAGACGTTGTCCCAGCCTTCGGGCGGGGGCGAATTCTGATCGTTCGAAACCCCGGTGGTGGACTCCGGTGTCAACACAATGCCGTCGATCTCGTCGGGCGAGATCCCGGCGTCCTCTATGGCCTTGCGAATGGCAATGATGGTTAGGGCGCCCAAGCTTGTCTCGGGCTTCTCGTCCCAGCGCCGA
>JBBQJF010000014.1:0-30463 GCA_038325665.1 Dehalococcoidia bacterium
TGGACCCGCCGCCCCCGCCCGACCGCGCCCGTCGTGACGCGCTCGTGCGCCACTCGGCCGCGCGGTACGGGCGGGCACGGGCCGCGGTCGAGGCGGAGGTCGCGGCGGCGGTGGCGGCCCGCCACGGCACGCGGCCGGCCGGCGGCGTCCCCGACCCGTGGGCGGCGTCCGGCGACGGGGAGGACGCGGGAAACGTGGGCGGTGACGTCGTGCGCGGGGATACCGGGACAGCCGGAACAGCCGCGGATCTCCGACCGGCCGGCGGCGGGTGGGACCCCGATGCGCGGCCGCGACCCACGGCCGCCGCGACGCCGGTCATCGCGGGTAGCGGGAGGCGACACCATGCACGCGCCAGTGACGGCACACGCAAAGGTCAGCGCTGAGGGCGTCATGGTCGCCGCGCTGGGCTGGCTGGCGCGGCTGCCACTGCTGACCGCGACGCAACTCGGCGGGCTGCTCGGCCGCGACGAGTACACCGCGCGGGCGCTGCTTGCCGCCGCGCACGGTCAGGGCTTGGTTGCACGGGTGGTCGTCGACAGCCCCGAGTTTCCCGCCGCGCTTCGGCTGCACTATCTGACAGTAGCCGGCGTCGCGACGTGGGCGCACGCGCTGGGCCTGGCCCCGGCCGCGCTCACGAACCGCTGGCCGGTGAGCCGGGCCGAACTACTCACGCGCCTGGTTCGGGTCGAGACAGCGGTCGGGCTCGCCGATACCCTGGCAATGCTCGCCACCGACCTCGACCGGGCCGCCGGATCGGGCGGCTCGGGCAGACCGGGAGGTGTGGCCGGCGCGGGGGTGCGCCTGGAGGACGCCGGGACGGCGTGGTGGACACCGCGGCGCGGACAGCCCGCCCGCGTGCCCCCGGGCGTCGAGGCGTGGGCGCACCCGCGCGTGGGCGGGTCGCGCGCCCGGTTCGGGCTGGCGTGGGACCGGGCCGGGGCGCCGCGCGCCCATCGCCGCGCCCGGGTCGCGGCCTGGCACCGTGCCGACGAACGCCGCGACGCCCCCTGGGGCGCCACGCTGCCGCCGGTGCTGATGGTCTGCCCCGATGTGGACGCCGTGGCCCAATGGCATGACCTGCTCGATAGCGGCGCGGTCCGCCGGGGCCGTGCGCTGCTGCCGGTCGTGTGCGCCACGCTGCCGGACCTCGTCGCCCACGGTCCGCTCGGTCGCGTGTGGCGTCGGCCGGGCGGCGTCCCCATCCCACTTCAGGATCTTTGCCTCTGGGAGGTCGCCCCCGTGCGCCCCGCGGGAGAGATGGCAGACGGCGCGGCGGACCACGCTCCTTCCCGGCAGGCCCGGCCGGTTGGCGATGGCGCGCCCGGCCCACGGCTCCCGGCGCCCCACGCGGCCGTGGGCGGGTTGCCTGGTTCCGGTGGCATGAACACCGGATGGTCGGACGCGGCCCCGGCGCCCCACGCGGTCGTGGACGGGTCGTCAGGGGCCGTGGGCCGGACGGCGCGAACGGCCGGACGGCGGCCGAGCGGCGCGCGCGGGGGCGGCCGTCGGTCTGAGCGCGACCCAGAAGACGCTGCTCGGGTGGGTCGCGCACCATCCGTTGCTGCCGGCCGGGCATCTGGCGACCTACCTCGCCCTGCCCGTCCCCGTGGTCATCCGGCTGCTGGACGGACTCGAACACCACGCGCTGGCGCGGGTGGACACGACGCCCGGATTTGACCCCGGCGCGGGGCCGCGCCATGTGCTGACCCGGTGGGGCGCCGACGTTCTCGCCGCGCGCGACGGTGTGCCGCTGCACCGCTACCTGGCGGAGGCGCCAATCGCCGCCGAGGGTCCGGTGGCGGGTGCGCGGGGCGACCGCGCGACCCCGGTCGGGTCAGGCCCGGGGGCGTCGGGCGAGGTGCGGCTGCGGGACGCGCGACGGCGCCCGGCGCACACCATGGGCGTGCAGGACTTCGTGCGGGCGCTGGCGCGGGAGGCGGCGCGGGAGTGGGCGCGTGGCCGCGATCACCGGTTGCTGGTGTGGCTCAACCCGGTCGAGGCGGGGGCGTGGTTCCGGCACGCGGGCGGCGTGGGCCACATCTGGCCGGACGCCCGGGTGCGCTACCTGCGCGACGGGGTCATCCACGACCTGCTGCTCGAATGGGACCGGGGGCTGGTGCGCCGCCGCGAGTACGCGCGCAAGTTCGCCGCCTATGCCGCCCACGTCACGGCCGTCACCGGCTCGGGCACGACCGGTCACGCCCGCGGACATGAGCGCCCGACCCCGGGCGCGGTGACGCGATTGGTGGTGGTGACAACGCCATCCGCGCTGATGCGTGTGCGGGCTGCGCTCGCCGCGGCCGCCGCGATCTGCCCGCGCTTGGGTGAACTCACCCGCGTGATCACGATGGATGTGGTCGCGGAGGCGCGGGTGATGGCGACTCTCGCCATTCCAACCGCCGGCACACGCGCCATGGGAGCGCCGGCAGGCCAACGATAGGGGTGACTCGTGGTCCCGCCGCGGGAACCCACGAGCCGAAACCAACGGAAGGAGCACCACGATGGAATCAACACTCCTGACCGTGTCCGAGGCGGCGCGGCGGCTCGCGCTGGGCCGCGCCACGACGTACCGGCTCGTGCAATTGGGCGAGCTGCCGAGTGTGCGCATCGGCCGCGCGGTGCGCGTGCCCGCGCGGGCATTAGATGAGTGGGTCGCGGCGCGCACCAAGGGCGCTGTGGCTGACGGGTTCGCTCCCCCGAGCGGAGATCCTCCGCCGACCGTACTCGGCCGGCGACGTCTGCGACGCTCTGTATGACCCGGCCGGCGGCCGAGGTATGAGCAGTGATCGGGTTCGCGGATTGACGCATCGGGGAGCGGCGGTGGCCGGACGGGGCGCCATGCGCGCATCGATTCATCACGATCGGTCTCCGTCACGAACGTGTCAGGTATCGTCATCGCATTGACGACCCGCACCACGCGGACGGGCCGTGGCGAACGCGATGCGCTGTCGCTGGTGCACGGTGGGGACGTCGACCGCGGCGGGACCCACGCGCACGGCGCGACCGATCGCCTGCTCCACTCTGACCTCCGCACCGGGCGGTTGGCGAGTCTCATCCTCGGTGTGGACCGACGGCGCGCCGCTCGGCCCGCTGCCCACCACAGGCGCTAGCAACGGGGGTGTGGTCGGACTATCGTGGAGTCATCTCGCACGAGAAGCGCTGTTGCATACTCACCCTGTTCGTGCCCTGGCGTGGCGCCATCATGTGACGAAAGGAGCACGGCGACGATGACGACGGAAGGCGGCCGGCGCCCGGGAAAGCGCCGTGGTCATGGCGAAGGCACGATCTACCAACACGCGACGCGGGGATGGGTGGCCCAACTCACGACGCCGGATGGCACGCGCAAGACGTTCTACGGCCGGACGCGGCGCGAGGTGCAGGACAAGCTGTCGGCCGCCCGTCGGGATCTGGCGGAGGGACTGCCGCTGCCGAACCGGCGGCTGACGCTGCACCAGTATCTCACCGATTGGCTGGAACAGACCGTCAAGCCATCCACCCGCCCACGGACGCACCGCAGTTACGCCGATACCGTGCGGCTACACATCGTCCCAATGCTCGGCAAGTACCCGCTCGACCAACTCACCCCGCCCCGCATCCAGGCGCTCCTCAACGCGAAGAGTGCCGACGGCCTGTCACCGCGCAGCGTGACGTACATCCGTGACGTGCTGTCGCGCGCGCTCAACCGCGCGGTCGAGTGGAACCTGCTGGCGCGCAATCCGGCGCCGCTCGTGCCAGCGCCGCGCGGCAAGAAGCGGGCAATCGTCGTGCTGGCGCCGGAGCAGGCACGCGCATTTCTGGACCATGTGCGCGGAGACCGACTTGAGGCGCTCTACACCGTCGCACTGGCGTTGGGGATGCGGCGCGGAGAACTACTCGGCCTCCAGTGGTCCGATGTCGATCTCGATGGCGGCGCCCTCACCGTCCGGCGCCAGTTGCAGCGGATCGATGGGGCGCTGCGCTTGAGCGAGCCGAAGACCGAACGCGGGGCGCGCACCGTGACGCTGCCGGCGGTGGTGGTCGAGTCACTGCAGCGGCACCGACTCCGGCAGAGCGAGGAGCGGTTGGTCGCCGGTCCTCGGTGGCAGCACACCGACCACGTCTTCACCTCACGGATTGGCACCGCGCTGGACGAGCGCAACGCCTACCGGCAGTTTCAGCAGGCACGCGCGGGCGCGGGGCTGCCGGCGATGACGCTGCATGACCTGCGCCACAGCGCGGCCAGCCTGTTGCTCGCCCAGGGCGTGCCGGCACGGATGGTGATGGAACTGCTCGGCCACAGCAGTATCAGCCTCACGCTCGGCACCTATTCGCACATTCTTCCGCGGCTGGCGCGCGAGACGGCCGACAAGATGCACGCGATCCTGACGGGGCCGGCGTAGCGGATTGCAGTCAGAATTGCAGTCATCCGGGCGGGGAACGCGAGAATCCCTCCGAAACCGGAGGGATTCTGAATCTGGACGGTGGAGCGGGAGACCGGATTCGAACCGGCAACCCTCTGCTTGGAAGGCAGATGCGCTAGCCGTTGCGCCACTCCCGCGTGCGGTATCTTAGATCTGAAACTCGAACTCTCTCCTGACTCCTGGCCGATATCAAGAAGTTCGGCCCACGGCTTCAGCGACCCGTGGGTATTGTAGATGCGATCAGCACCGGACTTCAAGCGCGCGAGTCCGTTCACCGCCGCCCGCCGTCGCCATCTCCCACATCGCTCTGCCCGTCACCGGTGATCTAAGGCAATACGCGCGGCTATCACGCGAACAGGCCACGGCGCGGCCTACCGGCAAACATTGCTCCGCTTTCCCCAACGCGCGGCCACCGTGCCACCGCCGCGAACATCCGGCACGGATACCTTGCACGCGCCCTCGACCAGGCGCCCCCCGACGATGGGCTGCCAGCCGCGGTCGCGGATGAACCGACACCTATATATCGCCACAATGCATGATCGGCGACGGTAATTTCATGGTGAGAGCGCTTATCCTGTCCCTTGGCGCCGCCATCGTCTACCCGGCCGGCCCCAGATCTGTCACGCCTGCTTGCCAAAGGGGACGCTATGCTTCCACGAACGCCCGCCGCGAACTTCGAGATCATCGGCCGTCAGCACGAACTCGCCGCCCTGCGCGCGGCACTGGACGCGGCCATCGATGGGACGGCCGGTGTCGTGCTCCTGGCCGGAGAGCCGGGGATCGGTAAGACCCGGCTGGCCGAGGAGCTGGCGGCCGAGGCGCGTGCGCACGGATGTCGCGTGCTGTGGGGCCGCTGCTGGGATGGCGAGGGAGCGCCGGCGTTCTGGCCGTGGGTCCAGATTATCCGCACCCATGTGCGTGACCGTGACCCGGCCGTTCTGCACGCCGAACTCGGCGCCGGCGCCGCCGCCATCGCGCAACTGGTTCCCGAGGTCCACGACCTACTGCCCGATCTCGCGCCGCCGCCCGCGCTCGAACCCGCGCGAGCGCGCTTTCGTCTGTTCGATGCCATCGCCGCCTTTCTCATCACCATCGCCCAAGACCGGCCCCTGGCTCTGATCCTCGATGACCTGCACGCGGCCGATGTCCCGTCGCTGCTATTGCTGCGCTTTCTCGGCCAGGCACTGCCGGCCCGGCCGGCCGCCGGCTCCGCCATGCCGCGCCTGCTGGTCCTGGGCGCTTACCGCGCCGGCGATGTGGGCCGGGACCATCCGCTCGTCCAAACGCTCGCGGAACTGGCGTACGAGCCGCATGTCCAGCGCATTGAGGTGGGCGGTCTCGACGACACCGATGTTGCCCGCTGCATCACACAGACCACCGGCCGCTCACCGGCCGCGTCAGTGGCCGCCGCCATCGCCCACCGTACCGCGGGCAACCCATTTTTCGTGATCGAGACGGCCCGGCTGCTGGACACGACGCGTGCAGAAGAGGAATCCGAGCGGGCAAGCGCGGCCGGGGAACATCCTGCCTCGACCACACCGCCGCGGCATGCGGATCCGCGCGTCACCATTCCCCTGACCGTCCGCGCGGTGATCACGCGCCGGCTCGACCGGCTGTCGACGGCCTGCAAAGACGTGGTGACGCTGGCCGCGATTACAGGCCACGCGTTCAGCGTCGGGACGCTGAGCGCGGCCGGAGAAACCCCTGGCGGCGCGCTGCTCGATGCCCTGGAGGAGGCAGAGTCGGCGGGCATCATCACCGCTCGGCCCGGCGCGCCCGGCCGCTACCAGTTTACGCACGCGCTGGTCCGCGACGCGTTCTACGAGGGCATTCCCGCGGCGCGACGGATGCGACTTCACCACCAGGTTGGGCTTGCGCTGGAGGCGCGGTGGGGAGCGGGCGCGACCGATCAGCTTGCCGAGATTGCCTATCACTTCGTCCAGTCGGCGCCCGCCGGCGATGTGGATCGGGCTGTTACCTACGCCCGCCGCGCCGGTGACCATGCGCTCGCCGTATACGCGCACGAGGAAGCCGCCCGTCTCTATGCGATGGCGCTCGCTACCCTGCAATCCCATGGGGCAACCGATGAGCAGTCGCGCTGTGAGCTCGCGCTCGCGCTCGGTGACGCCCGGCTGCGGGCGGGCG
The DNA here is from genome assembly GCA_038325665.1 of Dehalococcoidia bacterium. Lineage (GTDB taxonomy): Bacteria > Chloroflexota > Dehalococcoidia > CAUJGQ01 > CAUJGQ01 > CAUJGQ01. The sequence continues at coordinate 6,546 of JBBQJF010000014.1, forward strand.
ACTTGGGCGCCGCGCGTGAGTCCTACCAACAAGCGGTGGACAGTGCGCGTCGCTTGCCCGCGGACGCGAGAGATGGGGAAGCGGCCGCGTTCATCGCTCGGGCGGCACTCGGCATGAGTATGGGGGCCGATACCTACCGGCCGGATACCCAGCTCGTCAAACTGCTGGAGGAGGCCGCTGACACCCTGCCGCCGGACGACAGCGCGCTGCGAGCGCGCGTGCTCGCGCGCCTGTCAGTGGCGCTGATAACGACGAACGATACCGGCGAGCGGCGGGCGGCGATCAGTCGCGACGCCGTGACGATGGCGCGACGGGTAGGTGATCGACTTGCCCTCGCGGCGGCGCTGCACGCCTGGCTGGTCGCCGCGTGGCAGCCGGAGAATGCCGGCGAGCGGCTGGAGGCCGCCACGGAGGTGGCGCAACTCGCCGAGGCGGCCGGCAACGGCGAATTGGAGTTCCGCGGGCGCGGGCGGCGACTGGCCGCCCTGATCGAGATGGGCGACGTGGCGACGGCCGACCTCGAGATTGAGCGATGCACGCGATTGTCCGGGGCGCTGCGTCAGCCATATTACCACTGGGCGGCGGCGGCGATCCGGTCGATGCGCGCGCTGCTCGCCGGTCGAATCGATGAGGCCGAGCGGCTGATCCCGGAGGCGCTGGCACTCGGATCGCGGGCGCACGCGTCGGACGCGTTCGGCGTGTACGGCTTGCAACTGTTCGCCCTCCGCCGCGACCAGGGACGGCTCGCGGAACTGGCGCCGCTCGCGGACCAGTTCATCGCGCGGTTCCCGACCATGGTGAGCGTACGCAGCGCGGTCGCGCTCACCTACGCCGATCTGGGTCGCGTCGACGAGGCACGCGGGGAGTTCGAGCGCTTGGCAGCCGGTGACTTTACCTGCCTACCGCGCGCCGAGGGCTGGCTCGTCACCGTGACTCAGCTCGCCGAGGTCTGCGCCCTGCTCGGGGATACCGCGCGGGCGGAGACCCTCATCGCGCTGCTGCAGCCTTATGCCGGCCGCTGCGTCGCCGTGGGTATGGGGCTGGGCTTCAATGGTGCTGTTTCCCATTACCTTGGTCTGCTCAGCGCCACGCTTGGCCGTTGGGACGAAGCGGCGGGGCACTACGCCGGCGCGCTGGCGGTGCAGACGCGTATGGGCGCGCGGTCACGCGTGGCTCGGACTTCCGTCGCGTATGCCGCGACGCTGATCGCGGCCGATCAGATAGGCGACGGCGCCGGCCCGCGCGAGATCGACCAGGCGCGCGACCTATTGCTCCAGGCGCGGACGATCGCGCGGGAGCTTGGCATGGTGGGGGTGCAGGAGGAGAGCGACCGGCTGCTCGCCGTCATCGACGCCTGGAGACCCACCCCCACCCGTGCGGCGGACGCACTACCCACGCCGGCCGCTGCCGCCTATCGCGGCGGCCTGACCCCTCGCGAGGCCGAGGTGCTTGACCTGCTGACCACCGGTGCGACCAATCAGGAGATCGCCGATACACTCGTGGTCAGCGTCCGCACGGTTGAGCGCCACCTGCTCCACGTCTACGGCAAAATCGGCGCCCGCCGCCGCTCCGATGCCGTCGCGTTCGCGCTCCGTCAGGGCGCGGCGTAGCGCATCGCCAGGACCACCATTCAGGTTTCACATGGACAGAGGGCGATCCAACCGGATCGCCCTCTGTCCGGCTTCCGGCGGACTGACTCCGACCGCTCCCCTAACTTGGACGGGAACAGCACCGATGCCGTGCGCCGCCGTGACGGAGCCTTCTCCCCTGCACGCCGCCCTCTACCAAGGTGGGGACGCCTCCATGTCTGCTCGCGGGCTTATCTCCTGTGCCCGTGTCCAGACCGGCGCGGCCGCACAACCGCGCGCCCCCGGCCGGCCCGCCCGTGTGCGTAGTTCCCGCCATCCGGCGACAGTTCCGCGCCGCGGCGTACCAGGCAATGAGTCGTAGTTTCATGGATGGCGGCCGGCCGAACCGCGTGTAGCGTGAATGACGTGAGGGGGGCCGTCCGGGGGCCGCGGACCAACCGGCGCAACTCCTCCGAACACACCCGCGGCGCTTACCGGCAGACGCCGCGAACAGGATCAATCTGCTGCATTCTCAAACAACGACATTGGAGGCACACCATGCGGATTATCTCTCGTGCATTGACCACACGGCTGGGCCTGAGCGCCGCGCTGCTCGCGGGCGCCCTGACCGCTGGCGGGTTGACCGCGCCAAGCGCCCACGCCCAGGTCTTCTTCTGCCAAGGGCTGCCCGCCACGATCGTCGGCAACAACAACCCCAACGTCCTAAACGGCGGACCCGGCGTGGATGTGATCGTCGGCCTCGGCGGCAACGATGTCATTCACGGCGGCGGCGGCAATGACGTGATCTGCGCCGGCGATGGCGACGATTACGTGGACGGCGGCGACGGCAACGACATCCTGCTGGGCAACGACGGTAACGACGTCCTGATCGGCGGCCTGGGCAGTGACCGACTGTTCGGCGGCGCCGGCAACGATGACCTGTTTGGCGGCCCCGGCAACGACGACCTGTTTGGTGAGCTTGGCGACGACAACCTATACGGCGGCGACGGCAACGACCAGATGTGGGGCGGCGCCGGCGACGACCACCTCGAGGGTGGCGCCGGGTTCGATCAGGGTGACGGCGGCCCGCACATGATGGGTGACACCGCGACGGCAGACGTGGAGGTCGCGGTCAACGTTTTCCCGTAGCCCTTGGACTCGTTCCGCCTGCACCCCTGCCTCGCGATGTGACAATCAGGCGAGCGGAACGAGTCCATGCCCGACCCGGCGTTCCATCACTTTCCAAGCGCCTCTCACGCGGCGGCCCGCACCCCCGGACGGTGTGTCCTCGGATGCCCGGACCGCCGCGCCACGGGTGCACCACCCAAGGAGCAACACATTGACACGAATATTCACAATCCCGCGAGGCTTCGCCGCGCTGGCGACGGTGACCCTGCTGGCCATGGCTGTCGCCATGAGCGCGCTCATTAGTCACATCTCACCCGCGGGCGCGCAGCAGCCGCCGCGATTGGTCCCCGCCGGCACCGTCGCGCCGGCGGTCTTAGGCTCGTCTTCTATCGCTTCCCACATGTGTGACGGTAAGTTTGTCACCATCTTCGGCACCGGCGGCCCCGACGTGATCGTCGGCACCATCGGCGAGGATGTCATCAATGGCCTCGGTGGCGACGACTGGATCTATGGCTCGGAAGGAAACGACACCATCTGTGGCGGCGATGGCAACGATTACATCGACGGCGGCGCCAACAGCGACACGATCTGGGGCGGCGACGGGAACGACACGCTGTGGGGCGGCATATCGATCGAGAACGATGGCAACGACCATCTGTACGGCGGCAATGGCGACGACATGATGGACGCCGGCGGCCAGCCCTTCGACTATTGCGACGGCGGCGCCCACATCGTTCGGGACACCGCGTTCGGCTGCAAGACCACCGTCAACGTCCCATAGTTCGGACAGGTGTCCGACGCTTCGCGCCGGTCAGATGGTCGCTCGTCCTGCATCGGGGTCGTCCATTAGCGGCCCCCACCCCGCGGACGCGCACTAGCTCCTTGACAGGCGACTGACCTCTCCCCCGGCCCCTCCCCTGCAAGGGCAGGGAGACCCGATCTCCCCCTTCCCTCGTAGGGAAGGAGGCCGGGGGGTTAGGTACTCTCACAGGAGGATTCTCGTGAGCTACTCACTTCTCCAAGGCAAGAATCGTGTTCAGATGCTGCTGATCGCACTGCTGGCGTTGCTGGCCGTGCGCGCGTTGCCGGCGCCGCACGGCGCCGAAACCACATCGCCGGACGCAGCCACGGATGCCCAAGTCAATGAGGCGTACGGCAGGCTGCCGCTGGCGTTCGAGGCGAACACCGGCCAGCATGCCGCCGCCGTCGATTTCCTCGCCCATGGCAGTGGTTACGCTCTGTGGCTCACTCCCACCGAGGCGGTGTTCGCCCTACGAACGCCGGAGGGCGCGGCGGATCAGCAGCAAACGGCGACAGATCACGTCATTCGCATGCAACTGCTCGGCGGCAACCCGAACGCGGTGGCCACGGGCGATGACGCACTGCCCGGCGTGGTCAATTACTTCACCGGCAACGACCCGGCGCAGTGGCGCACCGATGTGGCGACCTTCGCCAAGGCGCGGTACGCCGCCGTGTATCCGGGCATCGACCTCGTCTATTACGGCAACAAGCAGCGGCTGGAATACGACTTCGTGGTCGCCCCGGGTGCGGACCCGTCAATCATCGCCCTCGGGTTCGGCGGGGTAGAGGGGCTGAGCCTGGCCGAGAACGGCGACCTGCTCCTGAACCTGGCCGGTCGTGAACTGCGCTGGGACGCGCCGGTGCTCTACCAGACAGTCGCGGGGCAGCGGATGCCGGTGGCCGGCAGCTACCGCCTGGTCGCGGCGGGCGACGATGGCGCGCTGCCATCGGTCGGCTTCACGGTCGGCGACTACGACCCTACCTTGCCGCTCGTGATCGACCCCGTGCTCGCCTACTCGACGTTCCTGGGCGGCGACCTCAACGATTACGGCATGGCGATCGCGGTGGACGCCGCCGGTAACGCCTATGTGACCGGCTACGCGTACTCGACGACGTTTCCACTCTTGAACGCGTACCAACCCGCCTTTGGCGGCTCGCAGGACGTGTTCGTGACGAAACTGAACCCGGCGGGCAACGGGCTTGTCTATTCAACCTTTCTCGGCGGGTCGGCTTTCGATGTGGGTCGCGGCATCGCGGTCGATTCAGCCGGCAACGCCTACATCACCGGCAGCACCAGCTCGACCAATTTTCCGATCACGCTGGGAGGCGCGTTCGATACGATACACAACGGAAACGAGGACGTATTCGTCACCAAGCTCGATCCGACCGGCGCCGCGCTCGTATACTCCACCTATCTCGGCGGGGACGGCAACGAAGAGGGCCATGACATCGCGCTCGACGCCCTCAACCGCGCCTATGTGACGGGGTGGACCGAGTCCAACAACTTCCCAACCGCTGCCCCGATTTTTTTGGCTCCCTACGACGCGACTTATGGCGGTAACACCGACGCCTTTGTCGCCAGGCTCAATGCGACCGGCGTGAGCCTGAGCTACTCAACCTTCCTTGGCGGAATTAGCCTCGATCGCGCCTATGGCATCGCTGTCCTGGCGAACGAAGCCTATGTCACGGGCTACACGGCATCGAGCCTATTTCCGACCACCGCCGGCGTCTGGGACACGGCGCTCAGCGGTGGGAACGACATATTCGTGACCCGGTTCAACAACCAGGGCACGGGGCTGGTGGCCTCCACCTTCGTCGGCGGCGATGACGCGGAAGTCGGCGAGGATATTGCGATCGGCGCCGCCGGCCATGTATTTGTCACGGGATGGACATCGTCCACCGACTACCCCTTCACCGTCGGGGCATACGACACGGTGTACGGCGGCGGGGTTGATGCGGTCGTGACCAAATTGAACCCCACGCTGACCGCACTCACCTATTCAACCTTCATCGGAGGTGATGGCTACGATGCCGGCCGCGGCATCGCCCTCAACGCCGCCGGCGGCGCACTGATCACCGGCGACACGGGTTCGGCGAACTTCCCCACGGTCAACCCGGTGCAAGCGGCGTTCGGCGGCGGAACATATGATGCGTTCGTAGCGCGGGTGGTGCCGGCGGGCACGTCGCTCAACTTCTCCACCTACCACGGCGGCGCCGGCTACGATCTGGGATACGCGATCGCGGTTGATGGCGTTGGGTTGCCGTACGTCACCGGTGTCGCGGCGACCGGCTTCCCGACCACCGTCGGCGCCTTCGACACGACGCCCAATGGCATGTCGGACGCCTACGTCACCAAGTACGGACCGTAGGCGCCGGGCACGGTTTTGACGAGCCGGGCGGCGGCGGCTCACTGAGGACTGATCCTCACCAGGCGGCCGCTACCCGGCCCACGCCTTTGGCCGCCGCTCCGGCACGGTGACCACGTTTCGCTATCTCACGGTTCGCGTTGACAACGTGGCGGCGCGGTTCTAAAGTACGTCCGGCAATCTGACTGCTCCACGGCACAACGCACCGGCGCCGTTCGACGGCTTTCCCGACGCGGGCGGCAGGGAAGGAGGCGCTGGCGCCAGGCTCATCACTTCGATCGTGAGAATGCCACAACATTGAGGAGTGACCCATGGCACGTCATGATGCCGGGCTAGCAAACGACTACTGGAAGAACTACTACACACCGGAGGAAGTCGACGAGATCGTCTCGGCCAGCACGACCACGATGATCGTATCGGGCGGGCTGCCGATTCATGTACGGGTCTACGCGCAGCCGGCCCCCGCCCCGACCGTGATCATGTCGCACGGGCTGATCACCTACGGTCTAATCCTCGCCCGGCTGCAACTGCCGTTCTATCGCGCGGGCTTTAACGTGGTTCAGTGGGATATGCCCGGCTGGGGCCAGAGCGGCGGCCCACGAGGCGGCTGTACGATCGAGCAAGGTATTCGCGCCTGGGTCGATGCCGTGGACTGGGTCACACGCGAGTTCAGCGGGCCGTACTTCTGTACCGGATTCGGCGAGGACGGCACCAGCTGTTACTATGCCCTCGCCAACGACTCACGCATCGCCGCGATGTCGTTTCACAACCTGTGGGACTATCGCGACCCGGACATCATGCACTGGCGCGGCCCGCGCTGGCTGCTCAAGGCACAACGGTCCGCCCTCTTCTTCCTGCGATTTCTTACACCGACGCTGACGTTCGGCATGCACTGGGGCGTGCCGTGGGATCACCTGTTCGGCAGGCCGGGTGACTCGCCCTACCGCACGATCTTCGAGCGCGACCCGCTCCGCAATCGCGGCTGGCAGACTCCGCTCGCCTACTCGATGATGCGGCCCCAAGCGCCGCGCGTGCCGTTCGAGCAGTGCCGCACCCCGGTCCAATTGATTGCCTCGGAGCTAAACAAACTGTGGCCCTATCGCATGAACCTACGTTCATACCAGCAACTCGGCGGTCCCAAGGAACTGATCACGCTGGAGGGCAAACCCCACTGGGAGTTCACCCGCGCGTTTGACGAGATGTTCTGTGCCCATGCCATCCGGTGGTTTCAATGTCACGGCGCGCCGGTCCTGACACTCGCCGCGACCGCTGGCGCATAGGGAGGGCGACCATGTCACGCATCGCCGCCATCCGCTTGCTGAGCGTCTACGCCGTCGCCGGAGTGCTCACGACGCTCGCGTTCTACTGGGATGAGGTGTGGCACACCGATAAGGGGCGTGACTCCTTTTGGATTCCGGCGCACCAGATGCTGTACGGCTCGGTCGCGGCGCTGCTGGTCGTGGTCATCGTGTGGGCCGCGCTGCTCAGGCGGCAGGGGGAGACGTTTGCCGCGATCGCGCGCCACTGGCCGCTGGTACTGGCGTTCACCGGCACGGCCGTCACGCTCCTGGATGCTCCGATCGACGGTGTGTGGCACAACGTCTTTGGGCGCGACGCGGTGTTCTGGAGTCCGCCGCATGTGCTGGCCGTCGCCGGCCTCACCACGACCGCCTGCGGCATGTTGTTGAAGGCAGGCGAACTACGCGGCCGGGCGGGCGACGTGTTGACCGTCATCACCGCCGGTCTGGTGATGTCGGCGCTGGTCGTGCTCGTGATGGAGTACGACTCCGACGTGCCACAGTTCTCCACGCTCTGGTATCTCCCGGTCATCACCGTGACGGCCAGCTACACGCTCGCGCTCGCCCGGCGGGTCTCTCGGCTCACATGGACGGGTACGCTTGTCACGCTGCTCTATGCCCTGATCATGGTAGCCGTGGTGGTGTTTCTCAAAGCCTTGGGACACTCCACACCGATCATCCCCGCGCTGGTCCTCCCCGGCATCGTCTTTGATCTGACCTCGCGCGCTCGCGTCCCGGTCGCGGTGCGCGCTACCTGCTTCGCCGTCGCGATCTATGCAACCTATACGCTCTATCTGAACACGGTGCTCTCCGGCGTGCGGATCGAGCCGGGTGACATCGTGTGGGGCTTACCGCTCGCCACCGTCCTGAGTTGGGCGATGCTGTGGTTGATCGAGGGCCGGCGACCGCGCGGCAGGACAGTGGCCGCGCCCGCGCTGGCAGGAGTGATCGCACTGCTGGCGCTACTCCCAGCGACCGCGCGGGCGCACGATCCCGGCCAAGGTCCCAAGGCCGGCTTCGCCCAACTCACTGCCCACCGCACCAACAACACCGTCACGGTCACCGGCCGCATCACCGAACCAGCGGAGTGCGACCTGTACTCGGCGCGCGGCCTCGTCGCACGGCGGGCGCGGGAGGAGGTACGCGCACCGCTCGCGCGGGGCGAGCGCTGCACCTTCGGAGGGGAGATCCAGCTACCTGAACGGGGACGGTGGTTCGTCTACCTCGAACTCGACCGGCAGGGAGAAGCCGTCGAGGTGTGGCTACCCGTGATCGCCGGCGAGGGAACCAAGACGTTTGAGAAGCGCAGTTGGATCTACATCCCACCCGAGCGAACGGTGAACGAGGTCTCCGTGATCAGCGGCGCGATCATCTACGCGGTGTCGCTCGCGCTATTCGGCATGAACATCGTCGCGTTCCGCCGGAGGGACGCCACGAACGGAGAGGATGAGAGTTTACGGGGCGGTTGAGAGACGAGATCGCCCCGGCCATGCCGCGGGCGATCTCGCCAGCGCCGCCCGTTTCGCGCGGTACGTGCTCCTCAGGCGCGGCTGGGGTACCATCCGTGCGACGCATCGAGCAGCGAACGCGTGGATGTGGCGGATGGCAACCGAACCGACAGAAGTGATGACGGGCGCGCCGGCCGTGGGGCAGCGTGCCGCGCTGGTGCCGGCGCGGATGTACTACGGCTACTGGTTAGTGGGAGCGGCCTTCATCGCGCAGTTTGTCGCGGTTGGATCGCAAAACTATGTAATCGGTGTCTTTCTCAAGCCGATGACACAAGACTTGGGCTGGACCCGCTCCGAGTTCACGCTGTCACGCACGCTCGGTCAGTTCATCATGGCGTTTGTCGGGCTGTTCATCGGCGGCTACGTCGATCGCAACGGTGGACGGCGGCTGATGACGTTCGGCATCGCGGTGCTGAGCTGTGCGCTGCTGCTGTGCAGCATGGTGCAGACACTGTGGCAATGGGTGATCCTCAACGGCGTCATCCTCACCGTGGGCGCGTCGATGATCGGCAACCTCGTTGTGAATGTCACGCTCGCCAAATGGTTCGTGGAAAAGCGGGGGCGGGTGGCCGGTATCGCGGCGATGGGTGTGTCGTTTGCCGGAATCGTGCTGCCGCCGCTGATGACGGCGGTGGTCGATGCCTGGGGCTGGCGCACCGCCTGGCGGCTATTGGCAGCCGGCGCGGCGCTGATCATCTTCCCGCTGTCGCTGGTGATGCGACGGGCGCCGGAGGATCACGGCCTTCACCCGGATGGCAAGACAGATGCCCAGATGGCGGCGGGCATGGGCCGTGCCGCCGCCGCCGACTTTGCTAGTTCGCTCACCCGGCGCGAGGCGCTGCGAACGGGTTCGTTTTACGTGATCGTCGTCACCTTCGGGCTATTCGCGCTGTCAATTCCCGTGATGCTGCTGCAAACGATCCCGTTCATGACCGACGCGGGGTACAGCCGCGCCACCGCCTCGCTGATGATCACATTGGCGTCGATTCCATCGTTTCTCTCCAAGCCGATCTGGGGCTACTTCATCGACCGCACCGAACCGAAACGGCTCGCGTCGCTTGGGGCACTGATCAACGCGGTGGCGCTAGTCCTGATCGTGTTGGCCGTGCGCGCCTCGATACACCCATTGGTCTATGCTGGTTTCTTCCTGCTCGGATGCGGCTGGGGCGGTCAAATTCCGCTCCAGGAAGTGATCTGGGCGTCGTACTTCGGCCGGCGCTACCTCGGTGCGGTGCGCAGCGCCGGACTGCCGTTCGCCCTATTCTTGGGAGCGGGTGGACCGCTGCTCGTGTCGGTGTACTTCGACCGCGTGGGCAACTACGACGGCGCATTTTTGGCGGTGGCCGCCCTCAGTCTCGCTGCCTCGGCGCTGGTGCTGCTGGTGCGCCGCCCCACACGACCGGAGCGAACACGCGAGAGAATCTGACTGGCGGGTCAGATAGTTCGTAGAATGACATTATCAGTACCTTGACACTTGTACGCGAAGGCCGAAGAATAGTCTCAGTTGAATTAAATTGTTTCGTTCTGATTTTGACCGCACGACAATGGCACTCCCGGCGAAAGCCGGGGTCGCAAAGCCACGGGCCTACTCCCCCACTCGATGGATTGACGGCACGCGACAGAGCATGTGAGACTCGTCTCCATGCTCCTCTCATACCCGCCTCTCCCTCCACGGGGCACGGTCGCCGGGCTTCCGAAAGCGGAACGCTTTGCGGAGATGCTCGTGCTTAACAATCCCCTACCCGTGCCACCGCTGATCGTTCCTCCCCACACCGCTCATGCCACCACGACCGCCATTCTATCTCACCATTCGCTCATGGACACCCGTTCCACGGACGACGCGCCGGTGCGCGCCGCCGCGCCGCGCCGCGTCGAGGTGCGGTCATGACCCGCGAGCCGGTGCCGCCATCCACCACTGAACCACTCGCCGGCACACTCAACCTGACGGCGCGCGGCGCCGGCGCCGTCGAGGAGATTATCGCAATCCTACGCGAGTGCGACCGCGCCACGCTCGCGCTGACCGAGCGCATCAAGGAACTCGAAGTCTTGGCGATGCGGGATGCGCTCACGAAACTGCCCAACCGCCATTCGTTTGATGAGGCGATGCGCAGGGAAGAGGCGCGTGCCGCCCGCGCCGGACTGCCGGTCGCTGTCGTACTGCTCGACGTACGTGGTCTGAAGTCGGTCAACGATCACCACGGCCACCTCGCCGGCGATGCCGTGCTTCAGACGCTCGCCGCCGCGTTGCTGGGAAGCGCGCGTGGCTCCGATGTGGTGGCCCGGTTCGGCGGTGACGAATTCGGGGCGCTGCTGCCGGGCGCCGATCACACGGGGGCACGGCAGTTTATCGAACGGGTCCGCCGTGCCGCGGGCAGCGCGCGCTTACCGGACGGTGAGACAATACCCGTGAGCATCACGGACGGCAGCGCCACCCGCGAGGAGACTGGCTCGATGCAGGCCGCTCTGGCGCTGGCGGATCAGCGGCTGGTCGAGGACAAGCGGCACAACGGTAGCTCGACACACTGACACCGCCCAAAACGGACCAACGAACCTCTGAATCACCATCCGCTCATTCACGCATGCTCAACCGTTGCCCGCGCCCCTCTGGTACACTCGACGCATCGATGCCGGCGGGGTTGCCCACGTTGCCCGATGCTCATCTCGTTCGCTCGTTCGCTCGTCGGGGCGGCGGGCGTGTCTTGTCGGTGTTTGACGGGTCCACGACCGCCATGTGACGCTATATTCCTCTGCATGTAATGCTCGTGTCAGCATCTTCACTCCTTCTTACCGTTCGCCGGTATCCGATAGCGGGCGTCCGAGACCGGCGCCTTACCGACAGAGAGGCGCGTCGCCATGGTTCCACGTCTTACCGTCGCGCTGCTCCTGCTCGCGGTCGTCGTCTCGGTCCGACCCGCCGATGTGGCAGCGGACCAGCTCGATGTTGCCGTGACCGAGAGTCACGCCCACGGCACCGATGCGATAGCGCCGGTCGAGCAGCCGGTCCTGCCAAGCGCGGCGGCCGCCTGCGAAGAGTTCGTCACGGAAGGGCGCGAGCTGGTCCAGGAGATCGCGGACCTCAATGCCGACGGACCGCGTGGCCGGCCACGGGTGTGCATCACCTATTACACGAGTGACGACATCTATCAGGCGGTCATCTTGCGTTACGATAGCGCGCGACAGTTCCGCGATGCCAAGATTGACGCGGTACGACGACTGAACGCGATCGGGTTCGATGTCTGCGCGATCGGCACCTGGCAGGGATACGGGCGCACGGCCGAGAGCGATCGCCTCCACCAGTCCGATTATCTCGACGTGCCGGTCGAGTGCCCGCCGCGCGTGATTGCCGCCGATGCGGGCGCGATCCCAATGCTGCCCGTGATCGTGGACGCCGTCGGCCGGGGTATGGCGGCCACGGCCGAGCAAATGGGCTGGCGGCCGAACCGTGCGCTCACGATCATCGCGCTGACTGAAATCGACACCGCCGTGGCGACCTACCGCAAGTTCATGCGGCCACAAGACGCCGAGGAACTGGCCCGCGCCGGGCGTTCGACCAGCATCCGCCGCAGTCTCTACGGCGGACTGATCCTGTTCAACCTGGCAAAGGCATCGAGTCCCGCCGCGATCGACATCTTCATCGCCCACGAGTACACCCACTTCGCCCAAGGCAGTATCGGCGGGTCAAACGACTACTTCCCCAAGTGGTTCATCGAGGGGCAGGCCGTGTATCAGGAGGTGCGAAACTCGCCCTCGACCAACGGTGACTACCTCTACCGGCTCGGCGTGCGACTGGAGCGCGGCGGCGCACCCGCGCGGCTGCGCGATCTGTCGCGCTACGAGGACTGGCAGGCGCAGGAGGAAAAGGGCGCGGCGGCGTCGGATGCCGCGTACGCACGCGGGTACGCGGCGGTCAGCTATCTCGTGACTCAGCTCGGTTTCGAGACCACGGTTCAGTTGTTCCGCGCCAACCGCAACGGCAGCCTCGAACACTTCGACGACGCCCTGCTCGCGCTCACCGGCTTTGACACCGAGGCGCTTGATGGCGCGGTGGGCGGGTGGTTGCTGAGCGGCGCCATACCGGCCGTCGCCGCGCGGCCGGCGGCGCCCACCACTGCCGTACCGGTCGCGGCGGCGCCGCGAGCGGCGCCCACGCCGGTCTTGACGCAAATCCAGCCGGCGCCGGTCAGTCCCGCGGCGTCGCCGGCCAGTCCGTACACCGGCGGAGACGCACCCGGATCGCTGCGGATCGCGATCACGGTGGCCGGTGATGGCGCCAGCGCACGAGCGATCGTCGAGATCCTGCGCGACATCTCGTGTTCACCGAACCTCGTGCTGGCCGAGAACCGGACATATACGCTAGCGCTGGCGCTGCTCCCCAACGGCGGCTTCTCGGGCCAGATCGTGATCAGTAGCGCAGCGGTGCTCACCCTCGACGGTCTGATAAACTCCGCCGAGGCGCGGGGCACAGTTCGTTACCAAAGCGCCGGCTCAGGATGTGACACCGGCCCGCTGGCGTTCGTGGCGCGGGCGGGCTAGCACCTGCCGAACGGTCGCACCGCCTCCATGAGAAACGGGATCAGCGCGACCTGGTGAGCCGGCCCCGGCCGCGTGATGACCGAGAATGGCCGGTCTGACACGCGGATCCGGCCATCGCCCAACGTCACGCCGGCACGAACCAGCGAGTTGGACCGGCGAGGCAAAGGCGAAGTTCATCGCGCGGGTTGACCTCGCGCAGGTCATTCGGGCCGGCGGCCTCGGGGGACCACCCCAGCCAGCGATCACCGTCGCGCTTCCAGATGCCGCGCAGCGCCTCCCGCGATTCAACCGTGCCCGCCACCACCGTGACCGGCGTTCCGGCGGGGAGGGTCGCTGTCACCATTGTGCAGCCGGGACCGGATAACGGCCGCGCGTCGCCGATTACGAATGTCACCGGCGCGCTCGGCAGCCGCGGACGGGCAGTCACCACACCCTCGACCGTGTAGACACCGGGCGCCACCAACGTATCCGCCATGGTCCGCTGATTCCAGGTCTCGGTAAAGGTCAGTGACTCTCCCGGCGCGACCGTGCGGTTCGCGAGCGCCTGAGTGAAGAACCGGCCGCCTGACCACCGCCACACCTCGGCGCCGCCCGGCGCGGCGGAGATGATGGCGTCATATATCTGCCCGGTCGAGAAATTGAGCGTTACCGGCGCGTTGGTGGGATTGGAGGCGATCACGGTGAGGGTCACGGGCGCGCCGGGCTCGTAGGCAGTGCGGTCGGTGCGCACGGTCACGACCAGCGGCGACTGCGCGCTCGCCGGTCCGGTCGATGCGGCAAGCGCGGCCGCGAGAGACAGCGCCAGCAACAGCCGTCGCATAATCGTCCTTACCCCTTCTGCTCCCGCGCACGGGCAACGTTGAGCGCACGCACGATCATGCCGCGGGCGGGCACGGGTTTCCAACCGTCCGGGGTCGCGTAGAAGCGGCACCCGGCGGTCGTCTCCTCCGGCTCGCGCTCGGCGTATTCCACGTCGAGGCCGTTCACCCGCACCGTGGGTGAGCCGAACACCCGCTTGACTCGCGCCTCCTCGGCTCCATCCACCTGGACGACCGACACCTCCACGCCGGCGGCGTTCGCCTCCGCCAGTGCCTCGTCAACCACTTGGCGGGTCGCGTCCTGATGGTCGCACGACCGCGTGACATAGACCTCAATGCGCATGTCTCTCCTCCGTCGGTGATGTGTCAATGGGCAGGGGCGCCGGGCATCGTCAGGGCGGCGACGACCGGCGGTCATGACTGCCTCAGTAGCCCTTGTTCTTGTCGATCACGCCTTCGAGCGGTTCATCCGCCTGGAAACGGGCGAGATTACGGCGGAATCGCTCGACGATGCGGTCGCCACGGTGGGGCGACGCGCCGGCGGTGTGAAAGCTGATGATGACGTTATCCATCGTCCAGAGCGGGTTATCGGGGGGCAGCGGCTCGATCGGAGTGACATCAAGGCCGGCGCCGGCGATGACGCCGTCACGGAGCGCCGCGATCAGCGCCTCCATCTCCATCACCTCGCCGCGGGAGACGTTGACCAGCACCGCGTGACGGCGCATATGCGCGAACGCCTCGCGGTTGAACATGCCCTTGCTTGCCGGAGCGAGCGGCGCGGTGATCACAACCACGTCGGAGGCCGCGAGCAACTCGTGGAAGCGGTCGAGTCCCCACACCGCGTGTACGAACGGCGGTCGCTCCACCGGCTCCGGATCGAGCGCGATCACGTCCATGCCGAACGCCTCCGCGCGCCGGGCGACCTCGACGCCGGTCCCGCCCAGCCCGATCACGCCCATCGTCCGGCCGTTCAACTCCCAGGCGGCATTGCGGATGCCGATGCGCGCGTCCCACCGGCGGACACGGATGGCGGTGTTGATGCCACGGGTGAGGGCGAGCAGGTGGGCGAAGGCATGTTCGGAGAGGTGCGTGCCGACCAGCCCCTTTTCGCTGGTGAGCGTGACCGGGTGGGCGACGAACTCGGGGTAGAGTTGGGCATCGACCCCGGCGCCGACCGATTGGATCCAGCGCAGCTTGGCGGCGCGCGGCAGCACCTCGGGCGCGATGAAGCCGAAGGCGAGGTCGGCGTCCTCGACCTCGACCATCTGCGTCTCAAGGTCATGCGCGGTCATCACGGCGCAGCCGGCGGTCCGCGCCGCCTCCTCAACCGCGCGCAACTGCGGCTCCCCGACCTCGGGAATGAACTGCTTGGTGAGGATAACAAGCTTCATGTGATTCCACCCCAGCCGCGCCTCATCGCCGACCGACCGCGGCGGCCGGGGCGACTCCCTTGAGCGCCATGCTGACGCTTATTCTACCCATCCGCGCGCCTGGGGGAACCCGTGCTGGATCCACGGCCCGATCGAGTGGATCGCACAACAATCGCCGGCCCTGCTGAACATCTCGCCGCGGACACCTCCTTCGAGCCGAACATCGTTGCCCACCAGGTAGGGGCGACCGGGTGGGTCGCCCTCGGTGGCGGCGAAGGCCAACGCCACGAGCGACTGCCGCGCGGTATGCCGATGTGCTATAATGCTGACGTATGAATATCTCGTGTGTACATTGGAAACGTTGCCGCCAGCGATCGTTGAATCGTGGCGGCTTTTTTTGTACCTGGAAGGAGCTTTCTTGGTAGCCGAACTTGAAATCCGCGATGTCGCGACGGAACCGGTTCGACGCAAACGCGCTCCCCGGCGAACCGTCGCCAAGTTATCGAGTGCTGAATCACTGTCCTCGACTCCAGCACTCCCCAGCAGTCCCGAGGTGACTCCGGAGGCAGCCGGGTTCGCCGCTCTCAATTTGAGCGGCCCCACCCTCGCGGCCATCGCTCATCTCGGATGGCAAACGCCCACGCCGATCCAGAGCGAGGCGATCCCCTCGCTGATGGCGGGGCACGACGTGGTCGGCCGCGCCCGCACCGGTACCGGCAAGACCGCCGCCTTCGGCCTGCCCATGATCGAGCGGCTCGACCCGACCCAGTCGCACGTCCAGGCAATCGTGCTGGTGCCGACGCGTGAGCTGGCGGTGCAGGTAGCAGCGGAGATCGCCCGGCTCGGCGCCCGCGGCGGCCTGCGTGTGCTCGCCGTGTACGGCGGCCAAAAGATCGGGAGCCAGCTCACGGCCCTCGAACGGGGGGCACAGATAGTCGTCGGTACTCCTGGTCGCATTCAAGACCATATGCAGCGCGGCACTTTGCGCCTGGACGGTGTGCGCATCGCCGTGCTCGACGAGGCCGACGAGATGCTCGACATCGGCTTCGCCGATGATATGGAACGCATCCTGCGCCGCACGCCCCGCGACCGACAGACGGCGTTGTTCTCGGCAACCCTTCCGCCATTCATCCGGCGGATGATCATTCGCTACATGCGCGAGCCGGTGTGGGTGAGCGTGGTGGACCCGGACGAGTCGCCGACCGTGGATACAGTCGAACAGGTTGCCTACCATGTCACCGAGCGGGACAAGGCGAACGCCTTTGTCGACCTGTACAACGACATGGACGACGACCCGCGCATCCTGGTCTTCCGCCGCACCCAGATTGGCGTGGATCGTCTCGTTAACACGCTCGCGCGGCGGGGCGGCTCGGTAGCCGGCCTGCACGGCGGTATGCGCCAGAGCGAGCGCGATCGGGTGATGAGCGCGTTCAAGCGCGGCGAGATCGATGTGCTGGTCGCGACGAACGTGGCGGCGCGCGGCCTGGACATTTCCGACGTCACGCACGTCTTTAACTTTGACGTGCCGCAGAACTCCGAGGAGTACATCCACCGTATCGGCCGTACGGCACGGGCCGGCAAGGTCGGTGTGGCGGTCACGTTCGTTGACGCGTGGGATATCCAGGCGTTCGAGCAGATCTGCACGGACCTGAGCATCACGCCGCGCCAGGGCAGCCTGCGGATGTATGAGGCGGCCGGGGAGCGGCAGCCGGCCCTCACGGACGGGGTGCGCTAGCCAGAACGTCGCACCGAACGACGCGGTAGCGTGCAGTGATACGATAAAGCATGAGGGGCCTAACCAGGCCCCTCTCTTGGCGCCACCGAATCGCGGGTCGCTTGCCGGCGCGCTCCCGCTGTCCGCGGCCTACACCCGCTCATACCAACGGGCCATCAGCCAGCCGACCTCTACCAGTTTGGCCATCGTTTCCTTGCCGTCCTGACTGGTCACACCGGCCGCGCGGGCGATCAGATGGGCGAGGACGGCAATACGGGCGGCGTCGCGGCCGCTCAGCTCGACGGCACCCGCGGCCTGCTGGTAGTCGGCCTCCACCTGCTGGATCAGCCGCGCGATCCCATCCGTGCCCATGCTCTCGATGAACTCCAGGCCGGCCCGATCGTCGGGATCACTCTCCAAGTAGGCTTCGATATCAGGGATCAAGTCATCGGCCATTGGTTGCAGGCGGCATCACCCGCGCTGTCCCTCCTCTGCATCCTGTTCAGCCCATTGTACATCGTGTGCAACGCGCACCGTCTCACGCATGGCGCCGGCAGCGAGGAGTCCGCTAGATTGTTGTTACTGAACCACGCGCGGCGGCGTCTGCCTCACCATCGCTACACGATGGTGATTGAGACGGTGACAGAACCACCAGCGCAGTTCACCACCACGGTCGCATTGCCGGTAGCGGTGGTGAGGGCAACGGTCCACGCCCATGACACCGTGCCGCTCGCATCGGCGAACCGCGGGCCGAGACCCGTGGTGGAGGCGCCGGAGTTTGCTGGCGGAATATACGTGATATCGCATCGCGCGTTTGGAATGGTGCTCACCCGGATGGCGGCGTTGCCGCCCCGCGCGGCGCTGGTTGACGCGCCAACCACCTGCAACGGCCGCGGCGGAGGGATGAACGCCGCGGCAAGCGAGGCCACGCCCGTCACGGGGGGAGTGGCCGCGAGCACCGGCCGGGTGAGCACGGCCGCCTCGCTGGTGCATATGTAAACCGCGTCCAGCGGGCCGATGGTCCTGAGGTCGCTCAATTGAGCCACGGCCGGCGAGTAGCCGAGGTAGAGCTGGGTCGCCTGGTCGAACTTCCAGATCACATCAAGCACGCCCGCCGGGGCGATCGCGGACGACACCAGGACGATCGGCGTATCGGCGGGCCAGGTCATGGCGACGTTGGAGCAGCCCTTGATCAGGTCCACCCGCTCGGTCATCGCCGTCTGAGCGCGCGCTGGCCCGGCGCCCAGCCCCAGGGCCAGAAGCACGGCGACGGCGAACGCGGCCACTGACGACGCTCGACTGCCCACTCCCATCTCCTCTCGCCGCCCGCTTACCCGATTGCCGCCGGGGGCACGCCGCAGTATGGTGCGTCACCGGCGTCCCGTCAACCGGCGCATACCGCGAGGGGTACACATGCCCTGGGTCGTTCAGCCCCCGTCCACCGGCGATGCATTGCGGGCGAGCAGACCGGCGTATGTCGGCCGGTCCATGCGGAATAGCTCGCGCGTGAAGCTGTAGCCGGAACCTGCCAGCCGGCCGACCGGGCGCAGCGCCGCCATATCGATGCGGCCGTCCCGCCAGACCCGGTCGGCGAGATGGAACCGCACCACCTCGCCGATGACGACATGGTTAGGGGCGTTGCCGATCTCCAGGATCTGGAGCAGGCGACACTCCATCGCGGCGGGCGCCTCGGCCAGACGCGGCGCACGCACCAGATCGCATGGCGCGGGAGTCAGGCCGGCGGCGGAAAACTCACTCTCATCCGCAGGAAAATCGGCAGAGGTCAGGTTCATCTGCTCCGCCAGTTCCTCACCCACCACGTTCACGACGAAGTCACCGGTGAATCGCACGTTTCGCAGCGTGTCCTTGACACCACCGCTGGAAAAGCAGACAACCGGCGGGTCAGGTGACAGCACCGTGAAGTAACTGTGTGGGGCGATGTTGGCCGTCCCCAGCTCGCTCACGGTCGAGACCCAGGCAATCGGGCGGGGCACCACCAGAGAATTGAGCAAATGGTACGCGGCGGTCCTATCTATTGACGCCGGGTCGAGCGCGTGAACAGTGTCGATCATCGGGGATATTCCCTCTCCTCGTTCGTCCCGGCCCGTTCAGCAGGGCCGGACAGACAATCACCGCCTAATGCCACGAGGTGTGGCGCGGTGGGCTTGAGTCGTATCCGGTAGTTTCACACATCGCTCGGTTTGATGCCCGCGCGGCGCCGCCGAGCCGAACTGGTCGCGTGATCTTGCACACGGCGCCGTTGTGTACAGGCGTCACGCCATCATGACTCGCGTTCCCCAGCCCGTCTCAATACGTCGCGCGTCCGCCGGAGATGTCGTACACCGCGCCGGTGGAGAAGGAGCACTCGTCGGAGCACAACCAGGCGACCAGCGCCGCGACCTCGGCGGCGACGCCGAGCCGGCCCATCGGAATACGGGAGGTGACGTACTCCCGCATCTCCTCCGGCAACTCCCGCGCCATATCGGTGTCTATCAGCGCCGGCGCGACGCAGTTCACCAGAACACCGCTGGCGGCGACCTCCTTGCCCAACGCCTTGGTAAAGGCGATCACCCCGCCCTTCGAGGCGGCGTAGGCGGCCGCGTTCGGATTGCCCTCCTTGCCGGCGATCGACGCGAGGTTAACGATGCGACCCCGGCCACGCGCGAGCATATGCGGCAGCACCGCTCGGCAGCAGAGGAACACCCCGTCGAGATTGGTGGACAGCACACGCCGCCACGCGTCGAGCGGGTAGCCGTCCACCGGGGCGGTCGGCCCGAGCACCCCGGCGCAGTTCACGAGCATATCGATCCGGCCCCAGCGTTCGGCGACCGCCGCGACCATCGGTTCGACGCTCGCCGGATCGGTCACATCCACGGTGAGCGCGATAGCACGCTCACCCAAGGATGTGGCCTGCTTGCCCGCGAGCTCGCCGTCGAGATCGGCCAGCGCCACGGCCGCCGCGCCGGCATGCAGGCGCGACGCGACCGCGAGGCCAATGCCGCGGGCAGCGCCGGTGACGATCGCGACATGTCCATCGAACATCATGCACTCCCGTGAAGATGGGTCCTGGGTCTTGGATCCTGGGTGTTGGGGGACGGGGCACGAACCCGCCCTTCGTCCTCGGTGGCGACGCGGGGCCGCCGCGACGATTCACCATCCAGACGCGGTGACGCCCTCCACCGAGCCGCTTACACCGGCCACCGCTCCTGCTTGTATGCCATATCCCAGAACATGTACTCGTAGCGGCTGCTGGTCACGAAGATTTCCTCTAACTGTTGAAGATCGTCCTCTCCGAGCGTGGCGGCGCGAAGGTTAAGGCGCTCGCGTAACCACGCCCCCACCTGCTCGAACTCGGGTGATGAGTATGTGCCGATCCATGCGCCGTACGGGTGCGATGCATCGGGGGCGCCGCCCAGCAGGTGGGTGAAGTGCGCGCCCACCTCGGCATAGATCCACGCGCACGGCAAGATCGCGGTCAGCAGGGCCGCCAGCGAGCCGGTCGCGGCGACATATAGCAGATGGCGAGTGTACGCGTAATTCGTCGGCGCCATCGGCGTCTGCATCATCTCCGTCACGGTCAAACCGAACCGCGCGGCGTACTGATGATGCAGCGCCTGCTCGACCGCCAGCGTATGCAGCAGGCGCTCCCCAAAATTGCGCATCTCATCTTGGTCGCGCGTCTTGGTCGCGGCAAAGGCGAAGGTTTTCGCCAGTTCATCGAGGAAGCGCGCGTCCTGGCGTATGTAGAACTGGAACACCTCCCCCGGCAGCGTGCCGTCGCCCAGCGCGCGCACGAACGGATGCTTGAGCTGTTGCTCCCAGATCGGCCGAGCCGCGGCCCGCAGCCGGTCGGTGAATGTCGTGGTCAGCGTCTTGGTCATGGATGGATCTCCTTGAGAATACTTAACCCCCGGCCCCCTTCCCCCCGGCACGCCGGGACAGGCTGCAAGGGAAGGGAGAGAACGTAATCCCCTCCCCGCGCCGGGGAGGGGCCGGGGGAGAGGTAACTCGCGCTCGCTACTTGGGCAGGAAATCGTTGGTGAAGAAGGCGGCGTAGTCAAGGTCTTTAGTGACGACCGCGCCCTTGTCGTCCTTGAGACGGCCGCTCTTGATCATGAAGCGCGGGTAGTCGGTCCACACCGCCAAATCCTGCTCACCCCATCGTGACTTACCCTCCTTGTACTTGGTCGCCAGAAATTGAGCCGAATCCTTCACCAGTTCAGGGTCAGGGAAGGAGCCGGGAGGCGCGGCCTTCATTAGCAGATTCGCGGCCTCGGAGGGATTCGAGACGGCCAGTTCGTAGCCGCGCGAGGTGGCGCGCATGAAGCGGGTCACGGCGTCGGCTTTATCCTTAATCAGCTTTTCGCTGGTGATGATCACCGGGGTGTAGTAGTTGGGGATGCAGAACTCGACCGGGGGAAACGCGTTCAGGGCCACGTTCTGACGTTTGGCCGCGACGCCCTCCCAGCCCATGAAGATCCACACGAAGTCGGCCCGCTTCGCCTGGAGGGCCTGGAAGCCGAACACATCGCTCGTGATGTTCTGAATCTTGCCCGATTCGCCGCCGTCACATTTGATCACGGCCTCGATCACCGGCTCCTCGAACGGCGCGCCAAACCCGGCGTAGCGCTTGCCATCGAGCCGGGCCGGCCGGTCGATGCCGGAGTCCTTGAGCGTCACCAATGCCGAGGTGTTCTTCTGGATCACGGCGGCGACCGAAACGACCGGCCGGCCCGCCGCCCGCGCCGCTGTCACGGCCTCCTCGAAGCTGAAGCCGAAATCGGCTCTGCCGGCCGCGACCTGAACATCGGGCGCGCTGCCCTGCGCGTACGGTAGGATCGTCACGTCCAGCCCTTCGGCGGCATACCAGCCCTGTGCTTGCGCGACGTAGACGCCGGTGTGGTTGGTGTTCGGCACCCAGTCGAGGGCGATAGTGAGCGCAATACGTTGGGCGCTGCCCTCCGTCGATGGCCGCGTATCGGACGTGGATTTGGTTCCCGATCCACATCCGGCGACGATCAGCACGACGGCAGCGACAATCCCCAGGTGAACAACGCGCATGGCGATACCCCCTTATTCCGTGTTCGTGGACCGCGGCCCTCGCGACCCCCCGGCGACCGGGCGCGACCAGGGAATCGCGAACCGTTCGACCGCCGCGGCCAGCGCGTACAGCGTGAGACTCAACGCGGCCGTGATCGCGATCATGCCGAAGACGAGGTCGGTGCGATACGAGTTTTTCGCCGTCTGCAAGAAGATGCCGAGGCCGCGGGACGCCCCGACGTACTCACCGAAAATCGCGCCGATCACGCTGTAGGTGATCGCGATGCGCACCCCGGCGAAGAACGCGGGCAGCGCCGTGGGCAGCCGCACATGTCGGTAGATCTGACGGCGGGACGCGCCGAAGGTGCGGTAGAGCTTAATCAGTTCGGGGTCAGACGCTCCCAGGCCGTGGACCGCCGCGACCACCATGGGAAAGAAGCACACCAGGGTGACGATCAGCACCTTCGGCAAGGCGCCGTAGCCGAACCACAGCACCAGCAACGGCGCCAGCGCGATGATGGGGATGGTCTGCGACGCGACCAACAGCGGGAATACTGACCGCCGCACGAGCGCGAAGAAGTCGATCGCGGTGGCGCACAGCGCCGCGACGACGACCGCGAGGGCGAACCCGGCGAGTGTCTCGGCCAGAGTCTGCACCGTGTGCCACCACAGAAGACCGGCGGTGTCGAGGCTCGCCGTCGCGACCCGTGTCGGGGCCGGCAGTATCGCCGGTGGAACCGCTGCCGCGCGGACGTACAGCTCCCACAGCAGCAGCAAGCACCCGGTCAGGAGCGCGGGCGGTGACGCCCGCCGGAGCACGCCGGTCATGGCGTGCCTCCCTCGTCAGACGAGGCAAGTCCGAGCGCGCCCAGCAGCCGGAGAAGAAGCCGGCCAAACCGCGAATCAGCGACCAGCGCGCGCGACCGTGGTCGTGCGAACGGCACGCGCACATGCTCGACAACGCGGCCGGGGCGCGACGAGAGCACGTACACGTCGTCGGCGAGCAGCAACGCCTCCTCCACATCGTGAGTGACCAGAAGGCCGGTGCGACCCAGCGCCGGCCAGGTGTCGAGCAGCCAGTCCTGCATCCGGGCGCGGGTGAGCGCGTCCAGCGCGCCGAACGGCTCGTCCAGCAGGATCAGGTCGCCCGATGCGAGCACCGTGCGGGCGAGAGCCACCCGCTGGCGCATGCCGCCGGACAGCTCATGAGGGCGGGCGTGCTCGAATCCGCGCAGGCCGAATTGTTCGAACAGCGCACGCGCCTGCTGGCGGGCGACGCCGCGCCGCACACCGCGGATCTCGAGGGCGACAGTCGCGTTGTCGAGCGCGTCCCGCCACGGATGCAGCAAATCGCGCTGCGGCATGTACCCGACCTGCCCGAGGCGGCCGGCCGAACCCGCGAGCGTGATCGTGCCGGTAGACGGCTGATCGAGTCCCGCGATCAGGCCGAGGAGCGTACTCTTTCCTGATCCGGACGGGCCGATGATCGCGGCAAACGAGCCATGCGCGAGAGATAGCGAGATGTTGTCGAGGACGGGAAGAGGCTGCCTATCGAGGAGAAAGGCGTGCGATACCCCGGCGACATCGAGCACCAGCGTCGCGAGGCCGCTGGCAGGAGCGAAGGCGTTCGGTGAACACCGCTGGGCACGCATGGCTCATCCCTACGCCGGCATTACCCGGGTCAGGTTCAAGCGGTCGGCGGCAGGTTGGCCGCCCTCTCAGCCCGGCTCCCCGAGCTCCCGCGCGGAAGATGACACGCCCTCACCGTAGCGAG
>JBBQJF010000015.1:0-30232 GCA_038325665.1 Dehalococcoidia bacterium
CGACCCTGCCGGTAGAAGTGCGGCGCGGCCACCCAGTTGATCATGGTCGTTCCGACGGACCCGCCATCCGGCGCGACCCGACCAGCCTCGGCGACAGCCGCCGCCTCACTCGCGTACTCGAACACCTGAACGTTCTCGCCGTTCGCGCCGAAGGCGAAACCCTTGACCGAGAAGAACGGCTGCGACACGTCGCCCACCGGCGTGACGGTGGCGCCCGCGGCCCGCAACGTATCAACCAGGCTGACGTAATCCCGCACCGGGCCGCCGTGCGACACGGGTGGCCCGCCGGCGGAGGGTGGAGTCCCGCCGGTCCCCGCGAGCGCGGGGCGGATCAGTGTGGCCGCCTGACCCACGCACATGAAGACGGCGTCGAGTCGGTTCAGGGTTTGAAGATCGCTGGCCTCGGGCGAGAGCGCGGAGAAGCCGGCAAACCGCCCCGCGCTGTTGTCGTATCGCCAGATGGCCGTCAGGGCGGCGGCGGGCGTGACGGCGGCGGCAACCTCGACGGTGGGCATGCCATTCGGCCAGGTGAGTGTGATGTTGTTGCAGCCGAGCGCGAGGTCGATCGCCTCGGTCTGCTGGGCGCGGGTTGGGGTGCGCGCATCGTTGAGGACGAAGATTCCGATGCCGACGGCAAGTGACGAGACGGCGAGTATGGCAGGCAGGCGATAACGCATACAGGCACCCCCTTCGACGCGACGCTCTCGGGTACAAGGGTAACGGTCCCACACCCCCCGCCGTTACCACGCGGCTCGGCTCGGGCGCGCAAACCGATTCCACCCGGCGCCGGCTTTGACTCCGCCGTCGGGTGGATCCCCGTGATCCGGCTCCGGCGTCACGCCGACCAACCACTCCACTCGGCCACGACTGCCGCATCGCTCACTTCACCCCGTCGTCCCGAGCGCCTGAGCCGATACAAATCAATCACCCATCTGCTGCCCACGGTACAACGGTCCATGGCGGGTTGCCCGGCAGGTCAGCGCGCCTCGTGTGTCGGAGTGTTGTGCCATGCAATATCGACCAGACATTGACATCAGCGATCGCACCGGCGCGGCAGTCGCGATCATCGAGGTCACAGCGCCGACTGGCGCCGACGTTCTGAATGGAACTCGGTAACCGCGGAATCTCCTCGCCCGTGGCGTCGTGCCAGATGTCCGCTACGTCCGACTCATAATCCCGGACACGGGTTATCTCTGGACGTCACTCCAAGCGATTGTGCGCGAACTGCCTCCCTCGCTCATCTTCCCCTTGAGCCGTATCACGCGCCACTACCGGCCGCGCGAGGATCAATCAACGATCATCCGTGATCTCGTGCTCGAACCCATCGCGAAACAATGGCTCTCCGACTTGGCAGGCGGTATCGCCGTTGACGAGGCGGTCACGAGCACCCTCCGCAAGTCCAGCTTTCTCGATGCCGTGCGCGGAGGTGTGGTCACTGCCCACGCGACCGCACATGGCAGAAGAGACATGGCGGAACCGGCCGCGCCGACCGGGTGCGCGGAGGTTGGTCACCGCCCACGCGACCGCACCACTGTTGACGTCGACTCAGCCCTTGTCGTGACGCTCGCGCTTCACTCGGGCGCGCAGGCGGCGACGCGGTCGAGCAGGAGCTCGCGCTCGCGGGTGTTGCGCGTGAGGGATGCAGCTCGCTCGAACTCTGCCCGAGCCTCGCGGGTGCGGCCGAGCTTCGCCAGCAGGTCGCCGCGCACGCTCGGCAGCAGATGGTACGCCTTGAGCGATGGCTCCGACATCAGGGTGTCGACCAATTCGAGGCCCGCCGCCGGACCGAACGCCATCGCGACGGCGACCGCGCGATTCAGCTCGACGACGGGGGAGGGAGCGAGTTGAGCGAGCGCGTCGTACAGCGCGGCGATGCGCGCCCAGTCGGTCTCCTCCGGGGTGCGCGCCCGCGCGTGACAGGCGGCGATCGCGGCCTGCAACGCGTACGGGCCGAGCGCGCCGCCGAGCTGTTCGGCGCGCGCCAGCGCCGCGAGGCCGCGACGAATCAGGAGCTGATCCCAGCGGGCGCGGTCCTGGTCGAGTAACAGCACCGGCTCTCCCGCCAGGCCGGTGCGCGCACGCGACCGCGACGCCTGAATCTCCATCAACGCGACGAGGCCGTGAACTTCGGGTTCCGTCGGAACAAGCTCGGCCAGGATGCGGCCCAGACGAAGCGCGTCTTCACACAGCGCCGGCCGCATCCAATCGTCGCCGCCGGTCGCGGCGTAGTCCTCGTTGAACACGAGATAGATCACCGCGAGCACCGATGCCAGACGGGCGGCAAGTTCGTCTCGCCGGGGCACCTCGAACGGGACGCGCGCCTCGGCGAGGGTACGTTTGGCCCGGACGATGCGCTGGGCGACGGTCGGCTCCGGTACGAGGAAGGCCCGCGCGATCTCCTCGGTGGTCAGCCCGCCGAGCAACCGGAGCGTGAGCGCCACTCGTGCCTCGGTCGAGAGCACCGGATGACAGGCGATGAACACCAGGCGCAGGAGGTCGTCGCCCATGTCATCTTCGCCCGCGGCATCGAGTTCCGGCACGCCAATCTCCTGCTGAACCTCAAGATCGCGGGCGATCTGCTCGTGTTTGCGCTCAAGGCGCTTGTTGCGGCGGAAGTGGTCGATCGCGCGATGCTTGGCCGTGGCCATCAGCCAGGCGCCGGGGTTGCGCGGGACGCCCGATTCCGGCCACTGCTCGAGCGCCGCGACCAGCGCATCTTGCGCGAGATCCTCGGCAAGACCGACATCGCGCACGATTCGCACAAGACCGGCGATCAGCCTCGGCGCCTCGATCTTCCAGACCGCGTCGATCGCGCGATGGGTGTCGGAAACGGTCATCGCTGCTCTCCCCGTGCGCGGAATGTCAGTGCAGGCGTGGTTGTCATCCGATCTCCGGCCGAAGACGCGTCGCGCGTGGTGGGAGCCGCGGGACGGGATGGCAGACGATATCGCCGGTCAGTTAGCGGCTCCCGCCCGCGTTTCACGGCGCCAGCCGCCGGGTGACACGCGCCTTGGCCTTGGCCGCCTCGACGGCCCGGTCACGCGCCGGTGTCGCGGTCTCTAGACCATCGACCAACCGCCGGGCCGCCTGGAACACCTCGGCCACCGCGCGGTCGTACACGGCCTGATTCGCCTTCGAGGGTGCATTGAATCCGCTCAGCTTGCGCACGAACTGCAGTGACGCGGCGCGCAGCTCATCATCGGTGGCGGGTGGCTCGAAATTGAAGAGTGTTCGGATGCTCCTGCACATGTGCGCCTTCTCTCATCGCGCGCTTCCGGGTGCGAACGGCGCCTCGCCCTCCTTGAGGGGGCGGAACCGCATCGCGGACCACACCTCGTCCACTGACACCTGGGTGACCGGCCGCAATCCATACTCTGCAAGAATCGGCCACAACGTGTCGCGGTTAATGTCGGCCCGGTTCGCCTTAGGATACGCAATCCACAGGACGTTCGGGCGCGATAGGTAATTCTTGTGGGTGGCGAGCAGATCGCGTAGCGAGGCGGCGCTGTCAGCGAAGATCAGCGCGGTTCCCGCCTGCCCCGGTTCGTCCACCTGGCGGACGCCCTCGGGCAGTGGCTTGATCGGGTCAAGGTAGGACGTGTCGGACGACCACACGGTCGTGTTCGGCTTGATCAGCAGCTTCTCCGCGACAGACTTGGTGCTCACGAATTCACCCCTTCACACAGCGTGGCGCCTCGTCGTGAGCAACCCACCGGGTCGCCCCGACACGCGCGTGGTTGATGTCCCCCCACGGACCCGGTGGGTCTGCCCGCGCCCGAGGCCGACCTCCACGGGGGTTGGCCGGTGTTCACGGGCAGGGGCGACCGGGCGGGTCGCACTCGGCCCCGGTCGCCCTGGGTACGTACCGGGTGAGCGCTACGGTGCGAAGTCGGACTCCTCGAACACTGGCCGAAGCTCACATTCACCCCCGCCCAGCACGCCGAGGAAGCGCGTCGTCCACTCGACCGCTTCCTCCATGGTCTTCACGTCGAATAGCGCGTAAGAGGCGATCAGCTCCTTTGACTCGGTGAACGGTCCATCAATCACGGTAGCCTTGCCGTCCGCGAACCGGACGCGCTTCCCCTTGGAACTCGGGTGGAGTCCGTCGGTGGCGATCAGGACGCCGGCCTTGGTTACCTCTTCCATAAACGTCCCCATCCGCGCCATCATTTCAGCGCTGGGCGGGGCACCCGACTCGGAATCAGCATCGGCGCGTAGCGTTCCCAGGACTCGCATGGTGGTTTCTCCTTGTGCTCTGTCGAGGTAGGACACGATTGGTCGCTCGCGAGCGGCCGCGATCGCACCAAGCCGAACGGGCGAACGCATACCACGGCCAGCCCCCGGCGCCGGCTCGGGGGATGTCAGGGCTGGTGCTGCTCGGCCACCCGCGCCCGCAGGCGTTCCTCCTGCTCGCGCAGTTCGGGAGTGAACTCGGCGCCGAACTCGTCCGCCTCGAACACCTGCCGGATTTCGATCTCGGACTCCCCGCCCATTGGGTTGGGGCAGCGCTTGACCCACTCAATCGCCTCTTCCTTCGACTTCACCTGCCACAGCCAGAAGCCGGCGATCAATTCCTTCGTCTCCGTGAACGGTCCGTCGATGACGGTGCGCGTCTCGCCCGAGAACTTAACCCGCGCGCCCTTTGAGCTTGGGTGCAGACCCTCGCCCGCCAGCATAATGCCGGCCTTCACCAACTCCTCGTTGAACTTCCCCATCTCGGTCAGCAGCTTCTCATCGGGGAGCGCCCCCGCCTCGCTGTTGTTGTCGGCTTTGATCAAAATCATGAATCGCATCGTGCACACTCCTTGTAATGAGCCATTGAGCGCCGGCGGTCCGGCCGGTTCTGACCGACACTCTACTTACACGTCGAACGAGGGGTCGCGAAATCGACACGTCACGGGAGCCTTTTTTCGGGCGCGTGATCTTCTGTCCAACCGCCGGCGCGTGCCCTCATCGTTCACCATGCCACAGCCGCGCGGCGTCATCCACCCGGAGCACCAGCACGGGATCAGGAGCGAGGAGCGGGGAGCGGGGAGCGGGGCGGGCGACATGACTCGCTCCCCGCTCGCGGCCCCCCCCGAAATCTATTAGGCGAAGAAAGCGAAGAAACCCCCGCGCGACAGCCGCGGCCCCGCGCGCATCCGCGGCTCGCCCGCCGAAATCTATTGTGCGAAGAAAGCGAAGAAACCCCCTGATCGGGAGCGAGGAGCGGGGAGCGGATGTACTAGTGGGTCACTTGTCATGACCGTTGCCATAGTGACGCGGCTCGTGGTTTCCTGGTGGCATGCCGGCGGTGCGGTCGGCGGCCAGGAGCGAAGCGATGTCGCGTCGGAAAGTCGATCCCTTGCGTCCGCTGTCGGCGGAGGAACGGACCGCCTTGGAGCGGGTGGCCCGTGCCCAAGCCGAGCGGGCGGACCGCGTCGCGCGGGCGCGCGCACTGCTGGCGGTGGCCGACGGCGCCTCGTACACGGCCGCGGCGGCCGCGGCGGGCCGGCGGTCAGGCGATGGCGTCGCCCATCTCGTCGCCCGCTTTAACCGGCTGGGTCTGGCAGCGCTCGACCGCCAGTACGGTGGCGGGCCACCGCTGCAGTACGGCTCCGCCGCGCGCGACCGCATCCTGACGGAGTTCCACCGCGCGCCCGACCGCGAGCAGGACGGGACCGCGACCTGGTCCCTGACGACGCTGCAGCGGGCGTTGCGGCGTGCCTCCGATGGCCTACCCGCCGTCAGTACCTTTACGGTCTTCCAGACCTTGCACGCCGCCGGGTACACCGTGCAGGCGAACCGCACCTGGTGCAAGACGGGCGCCGCCCAGCGTAAACAGAAGGACGGGACCGTCAAGACGGTCACCGATCCGCTCGCCACCCCCAAAAAGACTTGATCGAACACGCGTACCGCGTGGCGGAAGCGCTGGGGCTGGCGCTGTGGTGCATGGATGAGGCGGGGCCATACCAGGCGATCCCTCAACCGGGCGCCGGCTGGTATCTGGTGGGCCGACCGGGCCGCCACCCGCACGAGTACATTCGGGGCGGGACGGCCAAGCTGCTGACGCTGTTCCGACCGGCGACGGGCGACCTGCGCGCCGAACCGGTCCCGCGGACGCCAAATGCGGTCTTGCATCCGTGGCTGAAGGAGCAGCTGACGGCGATCCTGGCGACGTGCCCGCCCGCGCCCGCCGTGCCCGTGCCCGGCACGCGCTGGAGCGACTGGCAGCTGCCCGGCGCGGCGCCGCTGCTGGCCAACCTGCCGCCGTTGCGGCTGCTGCTGGTGTGGGACAACCTGGCCGGCCATCATACCCCGGCGATGGTGCAGTGGTGCCTGGACCATGGCATTCTGCCGCTGTACACGCCGCTGGCCGGGTCGTGGCTGAACATGGCGGAGTCGGTGCAGCGCATCATCGTTCGGCGGGCGCTCGCGGGCCAGCATCCCCAGACCGCGGACGAGGTGAGGGCGTGGCTGGCGGCGGCGGTCCGGGGCTGGAACCGCCACCCCACCCCCTTCGTGTGGGGTGGCCCGCGGGCCGCGCGGCGGCAGCGGGCGCGGGAGCGCCGCCACGCGCTCGGCGGGTCGGGTGCCGCCACCCGCCACCCGGTCTGCCGCAGGCGCTCCGGCGCCTGTCGACGGCATAATGGCTATATACATGACAAGTGACCCACTAGAGTTAATGCTCCGTACATTTAATGGCTGATCGGGAGCGGGGTGCGGGGAGTGGGGCGGGCGATATGACTCGCTCCGCACTCGCGGCACCCCCCGAAATGTATGAGGCGAAGACAGCGAAGAAAGCTCCTCCCGCGCCGTCCGCACTCCCCTCGCCCATGCCGACCATCTCGAAAAACATGACGCGACGCGAGCGGCCACCCCCTTGGCCGGCGCGCGAGCGACATCTCAGAAATCCATGTGGCGAAGACAGCGACGAAGCCCCCGCCTCGCGGGGTGGAGCGGCGAGCCAGCCATGGCCGCCCTCCCCACTCCCCACTCCCCACTCCCCGCTCCCCGCTCCCCACTCCCTTGCCCCTCGTGCCGCGTGCCTCTACGCTGCGGGCAATCGACCGACGACGAGGCGATCCATGCTCCCGCTCGACCACATCCGCGTGCTCGACCTGACCCGACTGGCGCCTGGCCCCCACTGCACCATGCTCCTGGCCGATATGGGCGCGGATGTGATCCGCATCGAGGAGCCGGGCGGCGGCCGGCGCGCCGTCATGGAACGGGAGCGCGAAAGTCCGGAGGAATTGCGCCGGCAGGAGGATCGGCGTGCCGCTTTCAACGCGCTCGACCGCAACAAGCGCAGCATCGTGCTCAATCTCAAGTCGCCCGAGGCGCGCGACGCGTTCTACGATCTGGTGAAGGGCGCCGACGTGGTGGTCGAGGGCTACCGGCCAGGAGTCGTGCAACGGCTGGGCGTGGACCATGCGACGCTGGCGGCGATCAATCCGCGTATCATCAGCTGCTCGATCAGTGGCTACGGTCAGGATGGCCCTTACCGACTGCTGGTCGGCCACGACATTAACTACATCGCCCTGGCCGGAGCGCTCGGCATCACCGGCCAGGCAGGCGGGCCGCCCGCGATTCCCGCGAATCTGCTCGGCGATTACGCCGGCGGCGGCATGCACGCGGCGCTCGGCATCCTGCTGGCCGTGATCGCCCGCGAGCGCACCGGCCGCGGCCAGAACGTCGACATCAGCATGACCGACGGTGTGCTGACGCTGCTGGCGTCGGCGTTGTCCACGACCCTGGCCGGCACACCGATTCGCCGCGGCGAGCACCGGCTGACCGGCGGCGTGCCGCACTACGGCGCATACGCGTGCGCGGACGGCCGCTACATCGCGATCGGCGCGAACGAGCCGTGGTTCTTTGAGAACCTGTGCCGCGCCCTCGACGGCGAGGAGTATTCCGGCGATCAGGCGGCGACCGGCGTGCGGGCCATGCAGGTGCGCGCGTTCTTTGAGCGCGTGTTCCGTACCCGAGGCCGTGATGAGTGGTTCGCCTATCTGTTCGATAAGGACGTGTGCGTCGCCCCGGTGTACGATCTTGAGGAGGTGGTGAACGATCCGCAGATTAAGGCACGCGAGATGATCATCGATACGTCGCATCCCGTGTTTGGCAGCGTCCCCCAGGTCGGCATGTCGCTGAAGCTGTCGGATACACCCGGCGCGATTCGCCGGCCCGCGCCCCGCCGTGGCGAGCACACGGACGAGGTGTTGCGCGAGGCCGGCTGGGACGAACCGCGGATCGCGGCCCTGCTGGCTGTCCAGGGTGGCTAACACCATGCCGCCCGGTGCACCAATGGCGATGACACACCGGACGGCACCGGCTACGGTAGCGGACAGACCGGCGGCGATTGTTCGGCCCGGAGTCATCGGCGAGCGGCGGCGAGAGAGCAGCTTTACGCCTGCACGGTAGGCATCGCGGCAGGAGCGGGGTGGCGAACATGTTCACGGGCATTGTCGAGGAGGTCGGCGCGGTCGCGTCGGTGCGCGAGGGTGGACTGGTGATCCGCGCCGCGACGGTGCTGTCTGACGCGCATACCGGGGATAGCATTTGCATTAATGGCGTGTGCCTGACCGTCACCAGCCACGGCGATGGCCTATTCACCGTCGATACCGTGCCGGAGACGCTGCGCCGCTCCAATTTGGGCGATCTCCGCGAGGGCGACCCCGTTAACCTCGAACGGGCGCTGTTGCCCTCGACCCGGATGGGCGGCCACTTCGTCCAGGGGCACATTGAGGGGACGGCGACGCTGGTCGAGCAGCGTCGCGACGGCGAGGCGTGGTTGCTGCGGTTCGCGACGCCGCCCGAGCTGGCGCGCTACATCGTCGAGAAAGGCTTCATCACGGTGGACGGCATCAGCCTGACGGTGGTGTCGCGCGACGACCATTCGTTCGTGATCACCGTGATCCCACACACATGGGAGCATACGAACCTACGCTCGCGTCAAACCGGAGATCGAGTAAACTTGGAGACGGATATCTTGGCAAAATACGTCGAACAGTTGATGCCCCATGGCTGACGGCTCGGCCGCGCGTGCGGCGGCGGTCACGATGCGGGACGAGCGGGAGCACCGGCAGCACGCTCGCCCGCCCAGCGACGACAGAACCGGGTTGGGAGACAGTGCGGCATGATACCCCTCGTGGGATCGGAGCCGGAAGGGCGAGGACGGCCATGGCAATATCGGCAATACGTAAGCGCGCGGGGCTGGCAGAGGTCGAGGAAGCGATCGAGGAGTTTCGCTCCGGGCGCTTCCTCGTGGTCGTGGACGACGAGGATCGTGAAAACGAGGGCGACCTGATCATCCCAGCCGATTGGGTCACACCCGACACGATCAACTTTATGGCCAAGCATGGTCGCGGCCTGGTCTGTATGCCGATGACGGAGCAGCGTCTCGACGAGCTGAGCATCCCGTTAATGGTCGCGCCGGCGCACAACACCTCCTCGCATGGTACGCCGTTCACCGTATCAGTCGAGGCGCGACGCGGTGTCTCCACCGGCATCTCCGCGTACGACCGCGCCCACACGGTGCGGGTGCTCATCGACCCACGCTCCCGCCCTGACGACCTGGTGACGCCGGGGCACATGTTTCCGCTGCGGGCGCGCCCCGGCGGAGTGCTGGTGCGCGCGGGCCACACCGAGGCCACCATCGACCTGTGCCGGCTCGCCGGCCGTTACCCCGCCGGGGTGCTGTGCGAAATCATGAAGGGCGACGGCACGATGGCGCGGCTGCCCGACCTGCGCGTGTTCGCCCGCCGCCACGGCCTGAAGATTCTGGCGATCAAGGACCTGATTGCCTATCGGATGGAGCGCGAGCGGCTGGTTCAGCGCGTCTCCGAGGCGAAGCTGCCCACGCGCCACGGCGAGTTCCGCGTGATCGGCTACCGCTCGCAGTACGAGCCGGCCGAGCACATCGCCCTTGCCATGGGCGACATCGACGATGGCCGCCCGGTGCTCATCCGCGTCCATGACCAGTGTGTCACCGGCGACGTGTTCGGCAGCCTCCGCTGTGACTGCGGCGCGCAGATGGATGAGGCACTGGAGCGTATCAGCGCCGAGGGGCGGGGACTGTTTCTCTATATGCGTCAGGAGGGCCGCGGTATCGGCCTGCACAACAAGATCCGCGCGTACGCGCTCCAGGATCAGGGCATGGATACCGTCGAGGCGAATGAGGCGCTCGGTTTCCCGGCCGACCGGCGCGACTACGGTATCGGCATGCAGATCCTCGTCGATCTCGGCGTGCGCCGGCTGCGGTTATTGACCAACAATCCGGCGAAGCGGGCCGGCCTCGAGGGCTACGGACTCGAAGTGGTGGAACGGATTCCGGTGGAAATCCACGCCAACCCACACAATCTGCGCTATCTCGAAACGAAGCGCGACAAGATGGGCCACCTGATTAACCCGACTACCGACCGGCCGCCGGCCGTCGAGGGGGCCGCGCTCGATGCAGGCGGGCGTTTGGGTGTGGTCGCGCCTAACGGGACCGGACCTATTGCCGCCGCCACGGCCCCGGCGTCCCGTGCCGCCGGAGCGGCGGCCACCGCGACCGCGCGGATGACGCGACGCCCGAAGCCGGAGCCGCGCGTGTCGTCCGACCCGCCGAGCGGTCCGTACGGACGAAAGCCAACCTCGCCCCGGTAGCGGTGATCCACCTCTCCGCCGCGAGGGGAGGGAGTCCCGATTCGCGGGGACGGGATGCCTGTCCCCTGTCCCGTGCGGCCGGCGACGAGGTCGGGGTGTTGGCTTCCTCCTCCTCCGGCTTGGCCGTGGGTTCCGTGTCGTCACCGGAGTCACCCATGCCCCGCCCTCGCCGGAGGGCCACCGGGTATGAAAATGGGGGAGCGGCCCCCAACACCCAACACCCATTCTCAACGGAGGCACGTCAATGACCCGCACGCTGGCCGGACGGATGAACGGGGAAAATCTGCGCATCGGCGTGGTCGTCGGCCGCTTCAACGAGTTCGTGACCCAACCGCTGCTCGAGGGGGCGCTCGACACGCTACGCCGCCATGGGGTGGCGGACGACCGGATCGATGTCGCCTGGACTCCTGGCAGCTTTGAGATTCCGATGGTTGCCAAGCGGATGGCGGACGCCGGCGGCTACGACGCGGTGATCTGTCTCGGCGCGGTCATTCGCGGCTCGACACCCCACTTCGAGTACGTCTCATCCAACATGGCCTCGGGCATCTTCCGCGCCGGCTACGACTCGGGCGTGCCCGTCATCTTCGGTGTCCTCACCACCAACACGGTCGAGGAGGCGATTGATCGCGCCGGCGCCAAGTCCGGCAACAAGGGCCGCGATGCCGCCACGGCGGCAATCGAGATGGTCGACCTCCTCCGTCAGATCCGCCCCGACTGAGACGAACAAACGTATGCCTTTCACAGGAATCAATGTCCGCGGGTTGGCCGTCCGCGTGGTCATCAACGCGGCGGCGTTATGGGTGGCGGATGCCTTGATAGACGGCATCCGCATCGCCGGATGGCAGTCGTACGCGGTGATGGCGATCGTGCTGGCGCTGGCCAACAGCTTCGCCAAGCCGGTGCTGCGCGCGCTCAGTTGTCCCCTGTTGATCCTCACGCTCGGTCTGTTCGCGCTCGTGATCAACACTGTCGTGCTCGGTCTGTCGGCGTGGGTCGCGCGCCAGCTCGGCGCCGACGTGCGGATAGACGGCGTGTGGCCGGCGCTGGCCGGTGTCATCATTATGGCCATTGTCGGATGGCTA
The DNA here is from genome assembly GCA_038325665.1 of Dehalococcoidia bacterium. Taxonomy (GTDB): domain Bacteria; phylum Chloroflexota; class Dehalococcoidia; order CAUJGQ01; family CAUJGQ01; genus CAUJGQ01. The sequence continues at coordinate 11,712 of JBBQJF010000015.1, forward strand.
CTCTCCTTGGTGTTGGATTGATCAGCGTGGCACGGCCGTGCCGCACGACGAGGCAATCCGTTGGTTGTGCACGGTTCTGACGAACGTCACGGCGAATCAGACGAGGGTCAGGCGGATGCGGGCAACGATCACGCCGAAGCAGACCAGGGGTTGGCGTCTTGGGCATAGCCATGGGCGACCCACCGGGCATCCGTCCCAACCAATAGCGCGAGTCAACAATTGTGTCGAATCTAGCGACTGTTGAGCAGACCGCGCGGACCGGTTCAGCGTCCATCGCCGGCCGCCTGCTCAGATTCAAAAGAATTGTTTAGCCCTCCTATTAGTTGGGACAGGTGGACCCACCGGGTCGCCCCTATGTGCGGTGGCGCGTGTACTCCCCTGCCGACGCGCGGGCAATGGCACTCGACCCGGTCGCTCGGTCGTGGCAGGATGGCGGCGACACGGTGGAGGCAGGCGCATGGCAACTGACCAATCCGCGGCGGAGGCCCGCATTCTCGAAGGCTTGGAACTGGCCGCGCGCCATCACTGGGGCGACGGTCGCCGCGCCGCTCTCGATGCGGCGTTGCGGCGGATGTCCGGCGCACTGGCGACCGTGGCGGGGTTCGCGCTGCCACCGGAAACCCCGCCGTTCCCAACCGACCCGGAGGCGGACCGTGACTGAACTCCACACCCTCACCGCCACCGAGGCCGCGCGCCGCATCGCGTCGCGCGAGCTGTCGCCGGTCGAACTGGTTGATGCGCTGCTGCGCCGGATCGACGCGCTCGAACCGCGACTTCAGGTCTGGGCGACACTCGACGCGGACGGCGCGCGGGCACGGGCGCGCGAACTGACAGACGAGGCGGCGCGCGGGGCATGGCGCGGCCCGCTGCACGGTGTGCCGGTGGGCGTCAAGGACATCTTCGATGTGGCCGGTCTGCCGACCCGCGCCGGTTCACGCGTGTACGACGTGACTCCCGCCGAGGACGCGACGACCGTGGCGCGGCTGCGCGCGGCGGGCGCAATCATCCTCGGCAAGACGCACACCACGGAATTCGCGATGGCCGACCCCGCGCCGACCCGCAACCCGTGGAACCCTGCCCACACGCCCGGCGGCTCATCGAGCGGCTCGGCGGCCGGCGTGGCGGCCGCGATGATGCCGGCGGCGCTTGGCACCCAGACCGCCGGATCGGTGCTGCGGCCCGCCTCGTTCTGTGGAGTCGTCGGCTTCAAGCCGACCTACGACCGGCTCAGTCGCGAGGGGATCGTCCCGCTGGCCTGGTCGCTCGACCATCCCGGTACGCTCACCCGCTCGGTCGAGGACGCCGCGCTGTTGTTCGACGTGATGGCGGAGGGCGGAGCGGTCTCAAGGGCGGCGATGCGCTCCCCGGCGCCGCCGCGCATCGGCGTGGCCGGCGATATCTACCCGGAGCGACTGGAGCAGAGCGCCCGCCAGTGCCTGCGCGACGCCGCCGACCGGCTGGCGGACGCCGGGGCAGTGGTTCAGGCGGTCAGCCTTCCGCCGGAGTTCGACGCCGCCCTCGACGCGCATCATGTGATCATGGCGGTGGAGGCGAGCGCGGTTCACCTCGACCGCCTGCGTCTCCGCGCCAGTGAGTACGGCCCCCGCCTGCGGGTGTTGGTCGAGACCGGCGCGCTTGTCCCGGCGCCGTCCTACCTTCGCGCGCAGCAGATGCGCCGGGCGATCCGTCGGGCAACTTTGCCACTGTTCGCCGGTGTCGATTGTTTGCTCGTACCCGCTGCTGCCGGTCCGGCCCCCGTGGGCCTCGAAGTCACCGGCGACCCCTCGTTCAACACGCCGTGGAGTCTGCTGGGTGTGCCCGCGATCAGCCTACCGGCCGGGCTTGACCCGCACGGGCTGCCGATCGGGGTTCAACTCGTCGCCGTGCCCTGGCAGGAGACGCGCCTGTTCGCGGCGGCAGCGTGGTGCGAGACGGTGCTCGGCCGTGGCGATTTGCCGGCCGGATAGCGCCGCCGCGAGTCCCCCGACGGCCGGCCCTTACAGCGCTCGGCTATGCATCGCCGCCAGGCCATCACGCGTCGCCGATAGGAGAGCGCCTACAGTCGGAGCGCGGTGGTGGCCAAAGTGACATTCGCGGGCGCCGGGCGCCGTGCCGCTACTCCCCGGACACGGCGGGCGCCCGCCGCCCGCCGCGCGCCCGCAGCTCCCGCCGCGCGAACCAGGCCGCGGCCAGAGCGAGCGGTGCCAGCCACCATGAGAAGCCGGCCACCGCCGCCGCGGCGATCGCGACGCCGCCGAGTAGGTCGAGCGAGGTGTCCCAGCCCGCGCGCAGCGCCGCACCGGGGCCGGTGGACGGCTGTTTGACCGCCGGCGGCGCGGTGTCGGGACGGAGCTGCGCCTGAATCGTGGCGAGATCGCTCAGCCGGCCGAGCAGATTCAGGCGTCCTTTGATCTTCTCGATCTCGGCGCGGACTCCGTTCAGGCGGTCCTGCACCTGAAATACCTCGGTCAAATTGCGCGCCTGGCCCTGCAACACGAGCAATTGTTGCTCGGCGGCCTCGAGGTTGCGCCGGCGCGCATCGAGGTCGCTAAACTCCTCGGTGACATCGCTGCCCTTGGAGGTTTCGCTCTCGACCTTCACCGCCATCCCCCGTAGCTGAGCCAGGACCTCCTGGTGGCGCGCCGATGGCACGCGAATCGTGATCAACGCCCGCCGCTGGTCCTTTTCCTGGCGGAAGCTTGAGTCGGCGATCAAACCGCCGCTAGTCTCGGCAATTCCGGCGATCTTCTCATAGCTTGCCTGCACATCTTTGACGACGAGGTCGAGCGTGACGTTGTAGATCACTTTGCGGTCAAGCGACGGCGCTGTCGCACCCCCCGCGTCCGGTGCCGCCCCGCTCCCATCTACCGGCGCGGATTGGGCAGGAGTCGTACCCGTCGCGAATTGGGCGCCCGCCCGCGATTGGTCGGTCGCGGCGCCGTCCGCCGTCCGCGCCTGCTCCGATGTTGAGGGAGCCGACGAGCGCGATGACGCCTCCTTGTCCGCCCCGCCTTCCGCTCCGCAGGCTGTCGCCGCCAGCAGCACTCCCGCGATCCCGCTCAGCAACCATCCTCGCCCGATCATGCCTGCTCCTCTCACGAGCGGACGTCCCGCGCCTGATACCCGGTCGCGCGCTGGACGTTTGTTCCGCCACCGGTCCCAGTACTGACAACGTGCGGAGTGGCAAGACATTACACGGGCGGACTGACGGCCAATACGGCGAGCGTCGCTGGAGAGGCTCCGCCCCCGTCGATCGGGGTTTCCATGGTCGTCGCGATCGTGCGTAACCTCGGTCGCGTCGAGCCTGGATGCTACCGCGACCGGGCGAAACCCAACGGCCGCCGCTGGCGCGTTATGTCAGGCGCAGCATGTCAGGGCAACGGGCGATGGCGGCGACGATCTCGGCCGGCACCGGCACGGGGCGTGAGCGCGCGACGTCGATGAAGGCGAAGGCCGTGTGACCGGTCGCGGCAGGCTTTAACTCGCCGGGGCGGCGAATGTCGTACGCGACCGTGATTCGTGCCCGCGATAGATGGGTGATGAACACCGAGATAGCCAGTTCCTCATCAAGCACGCGGATCGGCCGGACGAACGCGGCATCGACATGGATCGCGACCATCGCCTGCCCGCGGTCGATCACCGTGCGATACTCAAACCCCAGCCGTCGAAACACCTCCGTTCGCCCCTCCTCGAACAGGTCAAAGACGCGTCCGTGGAAAATGCCGGCCAGGTCGGTGTGGTGCATCCGTAGTCGCACGACCGCGACGTTCATCGGTGGGTTTGCGAACGCATCAGGTGCGCTCACGATCCCGCCGGTCCCGCGATATTCACCGGCAGGCCGAGCGCGCCGCGACCCAGGGTTTGTTCAAGCTCGTCCGTCTTCCACGCCATGACGACCCCGCCCATCAGGTCACGGAAGATGCGCTCCAGCGGCCGGGTGCGCACATAGGCGTGCGCGCCGCACACCTTCATCGCGCCCATTCCGACTTCTTCGGACATGCGGCGCAGATGATAGACGGTGCGCACGAGCTGGCGGGTGAACATCGTCGGGCTTTCGAAGGGCGTGTCGAGGCGGCGGACCGTGTCGTACAGGACCGTTCGACCCGTCTCCAGCCAGTGCTCCATATTCCCTATTGCTCCCTGCGCCCATGCTTGCTCCGAGCGAAAGCCAGGGGGCGGACCGAGCGCTGTGCCCGTGCCGGCCAAGTAGCCGTGCCGCCGCGTCACGTACTCGACGGTGAAGTCGAACGCCGCCTGCGACAAGCCGAGCCAGATCGCGAGGATGCCGAGCGTACCGAGGCCGCGTCGCTGCGCGGCCACCCCGCCCTGCGCCTGCACCGCCTCGAAAACGGCGCGCAGCATGACGGTGGGCAGGACCAGCGCCTCCGTCTTGGGGATCACCAGCCCGTCACAGACGATGTCGTGGCTGGCCGTGCCGCGCAGCCCCATCGCATCCCAGTTGTGCAGAATCGTCAAACCGGGCGCGTCGATCGCGGGCATGCTGAACATGTAGTCCGGGTCATTGGGCTTCCCCTCGGCATTGCTGCCGCGCTCCACCAGCGCCACGCAAAAGACGTACGACGCTCCCTCGCTCATCGAGGCGAACCCTGCCTTACCATTGACCACCAGATTCGCGCCCTCATCGACGGCGGTGAAACCGCTCGAGCGATTGTCCAACTCCCCGGTCGGAATGGAACCAGGGGCGCACAACAGCGCACCGCTGGCGTTGATCTCCGACAGCACGGCGTTCCGGCGGGGGAACGGGGGCAGCAGCGCCACCAGATCGGCGCCGATCCGGTGCATGTTCAGCGCCACGGCGGTCGAGCCATCGCCATACGCGATCTCTTCCATGATCCGCATCTGCGCCTCGGGGCTAAGCCCAAGTCCGCCGGCGTCGCGCGGCAGCGACATGCCCGCGAGGCCCAGCGCCGTCAGTTCGCTGATGTTGTCGCGCGGGAACGCGCCCGCGCGGTCGTATTCCGCGGCGCGCCGCGCGAAACCGTCACGCGACAGCCCGCGCACGGTCGCGACTAATTCATTCTCCTGGTCGTCCATTGACCTACCTCATTCACCCGTGTCCGAGTCGCGCCGCCATCCATGACCCATCACCTTCTTTCAGCATCAACCATCAGAACGTTAGCGGCCACAGACTGATGATCCGCTACGATGGACTCATGCCACGACAAAAGAGCGAACTGGTAGACCTCCGCGCCGGTACCGCCCGGAGTCGCGAGGGTACGCTGCACTCACTGCGCGATGTATGCCGTGGTGAGGGCGTGCTGTACTATGCGCACGCCATTACCAATCACGCGCGGATTCAGTCGGTCGAACGCTGGGTGCTGGCGTCGAGGGGTTGGGTGGTCAACCGCTTTCATACGTTCCCCACGGCCGAGCCGTACGACTTCGAGTGGTATGTCGATCTCGACCACATCGAGGTTGACGCCGAGACATGGCGGATCGACGATCGCTTCCTCGACGTAATCGTGCACGAGTGCGCCGGCTACGAGTTGTTAGACGCCGACGAACTGGCCGACGGCATTGAGCAGGGTGAACTATCCCAGGACGAAACCCTGGCCGTGCTGCGCGATCTCCACGCCCTGACACTGGCGCTCCCCCGGCTCGGCTTCTCCGGCCGCGCGCTGCTCGAACGTTATGCGCCCGGCCTGCCGCTTCCCGGGGAATAGGTGTTGGGTGTTGGGTGTTGGGTATTGGAGGACGGAGCCACCGTCCATTCGCGGTAGCGACCACCCGTTGGGCCATCACCGATAGGCTGGTCGCGGCCAGCATGCTGGCTGACGGCCGAGAACCGCGCACGTACGTGACAACATTCCGTAGCCGGGGCGCACCGCCGGGAGGTATAATCGCGGCGAAGGCGCAATGGACTTAACGCCTTATCAATTGCGTTCCCGGGTGACGGGTGCGTGGAGGTAGTGCGGTATGGCAGGGATGGAGCGACAAGCGGCAATCGAAGTCGACCGGCGGACGTTCTCGTTTTTCATGGAATCGTGCGAGCCGCTCCGCCGGGGCGATACCGTGATCGTTCGCGATGTGATTGAAGTCGATGGCCGGATGCAAGTGCGCGCCGTCCGCGAAGAAGCGTTGCGTGAAGTTGCCACGCGCCTACTGGTTGATTAGCGTTCCCCAGGGTCACGGGCAAGCTTCGACGTGCCCCACCGTTCCCCGAGTCGGAGTTTGCCCCGCGAATCTCCTGCCCGCGCCCCCGGATGGTCATCCCGACGATTTTCGCTCGCGTTCATGTCACGGGCGTTCGCGTGGTCGCGTGCCCGCACCGGCGCCCCCTGCCGTGTTGCCCCGCACCGGCGACCGCGAGCGGAATCCTGATGTCGGCGCGTTGCCCGCACCCGTCATGTCGTCCCGGCCGGCTTGTGATCCGCGAGCGTCACCAACGCCTCGATCAGTTCGTCCGGTGTGGGGTACGCCTCTTGGTAGAGGATGCCGAGAAATGGGCTGATCGAACCGGGAAAGGCGCACAAGAACACGGGAATGCGCACGTCGCGGGCGTGCTGCATTTCGCTGAGTACGCCGGGGGAAATCTTATCGGTTGGGTAGTAGACTGCCACCCAGTCCGCCTGGTCGATCAACTGGTAGTCGCGCGAGATCGTCTGGCTGTCGAGATACGGTGTGGCCGCCGTGATCGCCTCTGCCGTGACACCGGTGGCGAGTCCAAGACTTCCCAGACTGACCGGCGTGTCGTTGACCGCCATTGGGTTGTAGACCACGAACCCGGCGTCGCGCAGCCGTGTCGCCAGGGCGGACGCCTCTTCCAGCAGCTCGGGATGCGTCTGCGTGATGGCGGTGATCGGGTAGCTGAGATAGATGCGCTTGGGCGTGGGTCGCTGGCACAGCCGGTACAACATCTCCGGCGGCTCCTGACGTGCCAGCAGATAAAATGGCTTACTCTCGTAGTTGGCGAGTACCTGTGTGAGTGTCGTCTCAAAGTCGCGCCAGATCGCGATCTCGGCCAGTGACAGGTGGCCGCGCCACTCGGAATGCTCCTGCTGGCGGGAGAACACGTCGAACGCCCCATCCACCACCGTGGCATAGATATCGACGATCGGCGCGAGATTGCTCTTCACCATCGCCATGTCCATGGCAGTCTGGAGCCGGCCGCGGCGCATGAAGCTGGCGTGATTAGAGATGATCGCCACGTCGTCCGGCGGCCAGCCGCGCAACTCGTCCATCAGCCGCCGGAACGCGGCCTTGCGTTGCACGTCCAGCACGACCGGGTTGCCGTCCAGCAGCGTCGTCGCGTCATCCGCGAGTCGCGTCTCGTCCTGCACCTTGGCGAGCAACTCGCCGAACTCGAACACGCGACAGCGCTGTCCCTGTTCGGTGAAGTACCCCGCGACCTCGCGCAGGTGGTCCTTTCTGCCTGACCCGGAAATGCCCGTACACCAGACGATCATCGTGCCGCTCCCGTGAGAAACCTAACCCCCGGCCTTGCCGGAGGGGGCGTGCGAGGGACGGCGGAGACACGGACCCTCCGCCGCTTGCACGACTGTCCCGGCGCGGCCGGTGGGCGGACCCGGCGCCCGTCTCGGAGTCTCGCGCCCAGGATACACGGCCGTAAGCTGAGACCGCGTGGGAACGACTGCCAGGGAGTCCGTCCCCTCTTCCCAGGCCCGGTCGTGGTCTGCTATACCAGCACACGAGCGGGGGACAATTGATTCATGGCGGACTGGTCAGGGTCCAAGTCCGATCAGCGCACCGGAGGAGATTATGCGGAAGTGGGCCGTGTGGGATGTCGAGACGCTGCGCTGGGCGCGCGAGGTGCCGGGCGGTTGGGCAAACCCGGCCGGATTCGGACTCGCCGTGGCGAAGGCGCTCGACGAACAGGGCAGGATGCACACGTTCCATGAGGCGGACGGCGCGGCGCTGGCGGAATTCTTGCAGGGCAAAGACCTGATCATCGGCTTTAACAGTCTCACCTTTGACTGCGGGGTTCTCTCCGCTTACGGCGACGTCGCCGGCATCCGGCAGCGTTCACTCGACCTACTCGCCAGCCTCGATGCCGCCACCGGAATGCGCCACTGCGTCAGTCTGGAGCGCGCCGCCACCGCGACGCTTGGACGGGGCAAGCTGCTTGCCGACGGCGCCGAGGCCGTCGATCTCTGGCGGGCCGCGACGCCTGAGTCGCGGCGGATCGTGGAGGAGTACTGCGAGGAGGATGTACGCCTGACGCACGACCTGTGGCGCTTCGGCGCCGAGCGCGGCCATGTGATCGCGCCGCTCCGCCCGGGACGGCGCGGCAGTCGTGTCTCGCGGCCGGTGGCGGTGCGCTGGCCGGCGCCGTACCCTCATCCTTTCGCCGCGACCGCCACGGGCGATTGACGAGGCATATACCGTCTATGGATTGAAATCATGGTGAACAAACCGTTTACGGCAGACTGATTATCGCTCGTCCGAAACCGCTTGACACGACAGCACAATGGTGTATGCTCCCGCTACCGCGGGAAACAGACATGTATTCACATGCGTTCACTTGGTGCGTGTGGTCCGAAGAGGCACAATCGCGTCGCGCGCTATGCCCGGGCGGCCGGTCGTGGGGCGCGTTCATGCGTGCGAGCATTTCGACCGATTGGACACGAGACCGTACTGGTTGAACCTGACGTTCGTCGCTCATGAACCATCACGCCGCGATATGCCGGCACCGTGGAGGAAGCATGGCAAGCGCCGTCACCAAGGTTGATGCCGGCTATGCGGTCAAGCGACGGCGCGTGGTGCGGTTCTTTGAACACGAGACGACGCTCGGCTACCTGCTGCTCCTGCCGGCGGTGCTCTACATCCTCCTACTTGTTGGTGTGCCATTCCTGCTCGCGGTGCGCTACAGCGTCACCGATGTCTCAACCGGCGGCGAGCTGGCCGGCTCATGGGTGGGGTTGGACAACTACATCGACGTGGCGCAATCCCCGATGTTCCGCACCGCGCTCAAGAATACCTTCATCTTCACCTTCGGCTCGGAAATCATCAAAGCCGTGTTGGGCCTCGCACTCGCCTTTCTGCTCCTGCAAAACTTCCGTGGCCGGGGCGTCGTGCGCGCCCTGATCATCATCCCCTGGGCGATGCCGGTCGCTATCAGCGCGATCGCGTGGAAGTGGATGCTGCACCCGCAGTACAGCGTGATCAACTGGGTGCTCAACCACGGCGGCATCACCGACTCGCGGCCCAACTGGTTGGGCGAGCCGGTGCTGGCGATGTGGTCGGTGATCATGGTCAATGTATGGCGCGGCCTGCCGTTCTCGGCCATCATCCTGATGGCCGGCATCACCGCCGTGCCCCAAGATCTGATTGACTCGTCGCGGGTCGAAGGGGCGAGCTTCTTCCAGCGCTGGCGTTTGATCATGGTGCCGATCATCGCGCCGATCCTGTTTATCGCCAGCCTCTTCTCGGTCGTCTTTACCTTCACTGACCTTTCGGTGATCTATCTGCTGACCAAGGGCGGACCGGTGGACTCAACACAGGTGCTGCCGATGTTCGCCTTCCAGACCGGCATTCTCGCCGGCGCGCTCGGGCGCGGCGCGGCGATCTCGTTGTTCATGATGCCGCTACTGCTGGCGGTGGCGATCTGGCTGCTGCGGATCCTCAAGCGGAGGGAGATCCAATGACGGCTATTGCCGAGCGGCTGCCCGCCCGCCGTGCGCGCGCCGTGAACTGGCGGCGCGTGCGTGGGCGAGTCGTGCTGTACGTCGGGCTGGCATTCTTCCTGCTGTTCGCCCTCTTCCCGATCGCGTGGATGGCGATCACGGCGTTTAAGACCAACAGCGACCTCTACAATCTCGACAACCTGCCGTTCTGGTTCGCCGAGCGGCCGACGCTTGAGCACGTCCGCTATCTCTTTGAGGAGACGCTGTATCGTACATGGATCATGAACAGCCTGGTGATCGCGCTGTTCACGGTGCTGATCACGCTGGCGGCGGCAATCCCGGCCGGATACGCGCTGGCGCGGTTGCGCTTTCCCGGCGCCGAGAATCTGGGAATCATCATCTTCCTGACCTACCTGGTGCCGCCGGCGCTGCTGTTCCTGCCGCTGTCGCGGCTGATCACCGACCTCGGATTGCAGGACTCGAAGTGGGCGCTGGTGCTAGTGTATCCGAGCTTCACGATCCCGTTCTGCACCTGGCTGCTGCACGGCTACTTCAAGACCGTGCCGCGCGAGATCGAAGAGGCGGCGCGGGTGGACGGCTGTAGCCGGTTCGCGGCAGTTGTGCGAGTGATTCTGCCGGTGAGCATGCCCGGCATCCTCAGCGTCGTAATCTTCGCCGCCACGCTCTCGGTCCAGGAGTTCCTCTACGCCCTGACGTTCGTGTCGGCCGCCGATCAGAAGCCGGTGCCGCTCGGCGTGGCCACCGACCTGATCCGGGGCGACATCTTCTACTGGGGTTCGCTGATGGCCGGGGCGCTGCTCGTCGGTGTGCCGGTGGCGATTGTCTACAACTTCTTCCTCGATCAGTTCGTTGCCGGAATCACCGGCGGCGCGACCAAGTGACGAGGAGCGGCCGGACGAGGGTGCTGTGCCCCGGCAATGGGGCCGCGTGGCGGCAGTGGTGGGCAGTTCCGTCGAAGCATCGACGGGGGAGAGGGAGGAAGTTCACCATGGACGAGAGCGCGTGGAGGCAGGCGGCGCGGCCGATGCGACGGCGCGGATTCCTGCGGATCGCCGGCCTGGGCCTGGGCGCGGCCTCGGCGGCGCCGCTGCTGGCGGCGTGCGGCGGCGGCGACGATGACAAGGGCAAGACCACTTCACAGGCCACGTCCGCGCCTGCCACGGGTGGGTCCCAGGTCGCCGCCAGCGCGGCAACACAGGCGGCCAAGCTCAGCGGCAACATGACCGTGCTCATGTGGAGCCACTTCGTGCCGGCGTATGACAAGTGGTTTGACAAATTCGCCGAGGATTGGGGCACGGCCAACGGCGTCAAGGTTCGCGTCGATCACATCCCCCACCTTGAACTACCGGCCCGGCACGCCGCCGAGATCGCGGCCCAAGGCGGCCACGACTTGATGGAATTCACCGGCAGCGGCGGCGGCGCCCATCTGTACTCCAGGCACCTCGAAGACCTCGACGACATTGCCCTGCGGCTCGACAAGGAGAAGGGCGGCTGGGTCAACGCGGCGAAGACGCTGTCGGTCAACGGCGGCAAGTGGAAGACCCTGCCCAGTTTCTTCATCCGTTTCCCGGTGCTCTATCGCGAGGATCTATGGGCCGAACACGCGGGACTACCGAAAGGTCCGGATAGCTGGGACGACCTGCTCGAGGGCGGTCGTAAACTCAAGGCAAAGGGTAACTGGGGCGGATTCGGCATGGCGAACCATGTCGACTCCAACGTCACCTGCACCGCGCTGCTGTGGTCGTATGGCTCCAAAGTGGTGCAAGAGGACGGGAAGACGCTCGCGATCAACTCCAAGGAGACGCGCGACGCGCTGCGGTTCGGGAAAGCGCTGTTCGACGAGGCGATGGAGAAGGATGTCCTCGCCTGGGATGACGCCTCCAACAATCAGTTGCTGGCCTCGGGCAAAGGCTCGTGGATCACCAACCCGATCAGCGCCAGCCTCAGCATCAAGGGGCAGAACCTTGAGCTGTACAACAAGATCGGCATCGCCAACACGCCCAAGGGTCCGGCCGGACGAAAGACGCCGGTACCGACCAATGCCTTCGGTATCTGGAAGTTCGCCAAGAACAAAGAGGCGGCGCGCGCCTTCCTTAACCACTTCACCAACAACTGGATGGAGGGCTACAAGGTCTCGGTCAGCTACAATGAGCCGATGCTCAAGTCGTGGGTGGACGACGGATTCAAGTGGGTTCCGACGATCGAGGACCCTCGCCTCAAGTTGCTCACCGACTTCTCGCCCTTCGCCGAGCTGTACGCCTGGCCCGGTCCAATGACGCCGGCGGCCGAGGAAGTGTGGCAACTGTTCCTGGTTCCCCAGATGTTCGCCAAGGTCGCCCGCGGCACGAGTATCGACGATACGCTCAAGGAGACCGAGGCGGCGATGAAGAAGATCTACGACAAGCACAACACGTAGACGGGATGGCGCCCGCGCGGGCCCGGCCACCGTGGCCGGGCCTGTTTCCGGCGACACCCGCGGTAACGCCCAACCCCGCCCAGAAACAGGGAGCGCCGGATCGTCCGCGTCGCGACTCCCGGCAAGGTCCGGGCCGTCATGCGGCCGGCGCGCGGGAGTCGATGCATGAGGACGTGAACCCTCGGGCACGGGCGACTCTCGGAGTGACGAACATGCGGCGCTCGGTTCCTCCACCAGGCGCGCGAGGGTATGCTACCGTACGGGCGGGAGCGCACGCCGCATCGTGGAAGCGGGTGCGTATCCGACGTGCACGCGGCAGTACGGCCGGAATGCTTGCCGGAGGCGAACGATGGCGCGGGTCTATCTGGAGCATGTCACAAAGCGATTCGGCGACGTGATCGCGGTCAACGATTTGTCCCTGGAGGCCCGTGACGGCGAGTTTCTCGTGTTGGTTGGCCCGTCGGGCTGTGGCAAATCCACCGCGTTGCGGATGGTTGCCGGTCTGGAAGAAACCACCGACGGTGACATCTACATCGGCGAGCGGCGCGTGACCGATGTCGCCCCCAAGGACCGCGACATCGCGATGGTGTTTCAGTCGTACGCGCTGTACCCGCACATGTCGGTGTACGACAACATGGCCTTCGGCCTCAAACTGCGCGGCATCAAGAAGGACGAGATCAAGCGGCGGGTGGATGAGGCGGCAGGGATGCTCGGCATCGGCCAGCTGCTCGACCGCAAGCCCCGTCAGCTCTCGGGCGGGCAACGCCAGCGCGTGGCGGTGGGTCGCGCGATCGTGCGCGAGCCGCGCGCCTTCCTGTTCGACGAGCCGCTCTCCAACCTCGACGCCAAGCTACGAGTCCAAACCCGTGCCGATCTGATCCGGCTGCATCATCGCCTGCAAACGACCACGATTTATGTCACCCACGATCAGGTGGAGGCGATGACGATGGGCAACCGCATCGCCGTCATGCGCGATGGGCTGTTGCAGCAACTCGACACCCCTCAGGCGCTTTACTCGCGGCCGGCTAACTCCTTCGTCGCCGGCTTCATCGGCAGCCCGGCGATGAACTTCCTCCGTATGAACGTCGTTATCGACGGCGACAAAGTCCGGCTGCAACGCGAGGGCGTGGATATCGTGGTCACGCCCGGATACGCGGCCGCGGTGCGCGCTCATGCCGGTCGCGAGCTAATCGTTGGTCTGCGACCGGAGGACATCCGCGAACGTCCCCAAAGCGAGGACAGCGCGGTCCGCTTGCCGGCGCGGGTGGATGTGGTTGAGCCACTGGGCAACGAGGCCTACCTGTATGCCAACGTCGCGGGATCACAGGTCGTCGCCCGAGTGGACGCCAACACCACCGCGCGCCCCGACGAACAGATCACGCTCTGGGCGGAAGCCGGCGCCCTTCATGCCTTTGACCCCGATACCGAGGCGAACCTTCTCCTGGCCGGCGCCGCCCAGCCCGTCGGCGCGGCCGGGTGAGCCGTGCCCTTTGCCCCGCCGGCGAATGATGCCGGCGGCCGCGCGGTCGACACATATTTCAAGAACCCGTGAGGCGACCGCGCCATGACGCACGTTCACCGCTAAAGTATCGTCAACGGGGGACTGGTACCTCGTCCAAGATCTCGACGGCGATGTTGCTAGTCAAGGTGAAACGGAGCAGCAAGCGCTCGCTAACCTCCGCGAAGCGCTGGAGCTACATTTCGCAGCCCCGCAGGCCTCACTCGTACCCGACATCCGATCCATCGAGGTGAGTAGCGGCGCCGCTTAGACCTCTGCCTTACCGGGAGGTCAAACGCAAGCTTGAGGCGGCAGGATTCGTTGAGGCGACCCGCACGGGCGGCCATGTCAAGTTCGTTCGCGAAAGCGCGGTCCGTGTCCGCACCGCCATTGTTCTCCGGCATCTTGAGGTGACGACGGGGACGCTTCGCAGCATCCTCCGGCAAGCTGGCATCGGTCCGCGTGAGTTCGAGACCCTGTGAGGGGTACCTCGGCGAGTTGGATCGGGGGTCATGCCGCCGGTACCGGCGTGTCCGGAAGGGACGTCACGGACGCTCGCCGGCGGCGGTGAAATCTGCCGCGTCAGCGGTTGGCGCGCCGAGTAGAACCGGCGCACCGTGTCAACACCGCGTTACAATCGCACTCCGCGCCCGTCGCTGCCGTGGCGATTGCTGGCGCGCTCTGCTACGCTGGCGGCGTCGGACGGGGACCGTCCGATTCGACATCGTGTTGAGGCAAGCCGGCGCCGCGAGCATATGCATGGCGGTCATCGATCAGACCCCCGTTCTGGCATCGCCCGTCGCTGCCCCACGCCCCGCCCGACGGGGTCGCGCGTGGGGCCAGTGGTTAACCGCGCTGCTTTTCTTAGCGCCAGCGCTGGTGATCCTCGGTATCTTCCACATTTATCCGTTGCTCTATGCGATCTGGATCAGCACGCGCGATTGGCGACGGCTGCGCGACCGCGGCTTCATCGGGCTGGACAACTACGTCGAGGCGGTCACCAGCGGGGAAGTGTGGTCCTCGCTGGCGAACACGATCTGGTTCGCGCTCGGCACCGTGCCGTTCGAGATGGTGTTCGCGATCATCATCGCCTACCTGCTTTTTCAGAAGGTGCGGTTCCTGTCGCTGTACCGCACGATCTTCTTCTTGCCGTACGTATCATCCACGGTGGCAGCGGCCGCGGTGTGGCTATGGATGTTCGATCCGCGGGTGGGCATTTTCAACCGCGTGCTCGGCTGGGTGGGCGTCGGCCCGCTGCGGTGGATTCAAGAGCCGCGGGGTGTGTTCGAGATGCTGACCGAACACATCGGTCTGCCGTGGCCGGGATGGGCGGGCGGTCCCAGCCTGGCGTTGTTCAGCATCATGCTGTTCACGATTTGGTACTACGTCGGCTTCCAGGTCGTGATCTTTCTGGTTGGGTTGACCAACGTGCCGAAGGAACTGTACGAGGCGGCGCGGGTGGACGGCGCGAACGAGCGCCAACTCTTCTTTCGTATCACGTTGCCGGTGCTGACGCCGACCATCTTGTTTGTCGCCGTGATCGCGACAATTGGGTCGTTCCAGTCCTTCAATCCGATCTACCAAATGACCTCGCGCTCCAATGTCGGCGGCCCTGGCGGGCCGCTCGGCACGACCGAGACGCTCGTGATCAAGATCCTGAACGAGTTTCAACAGACGTTCTACGGCTACGGCGCGGCGATGTCGATCGTCTTGTTCGCGATCATCTTCGCGTTGACCGGCGTTCAGTTGTGGCTCAGCCGGCGGTGGGTGCGCTACTAGAGCGCTATTGGGTCGCGTGTTTGGTTTTGCGCGGCACAACCGCGCGGACAGGACCAGGGCGATTCATTGGGTCACCCCGACGCGCGAACCCGGACAGCCCGTGTCGGGGCGACCCGGGGGGCGCCCTCCCGCGCGAATAACCCAAGGGCTGGTCTGTGAACGCGAGAAGCCGATAGTGGGTGAGGGGGTAGCATGGCCGGTGTTGCCACGCGACGGGAAGCGGCGAGCACGAGCGCCCGGGCCGGCGGGGCGGCTCGTGCGCTTCGGCGCGTGGCGTTGTACAGCGCGCTCAGCTTCGGCGCGCTGCTGGCCGCGTTTCCCTTCGTGTGGATGCTGCTGACCGCGTTCAAACCGCGAGCCGAGGTCGTGCGCAACCCACCGACGTTCTTGCCGGAGACATGGCGGGCGCAGAACTTCGTCGACGCATGGCAGGCGGCGCCGTTCGGGCGGTACTTCTTCAACTCGGTTTTCACATCCTCAGTGGTGGCTTTCGGGGTCGTGGTGACCAGTGTGCTAGCGGCGTATGCCTTCACGCGCATCAGCTTCCCCGGTCGCAACGCGCTGTTCGGTCTCTTCCTCGCGACGATGATGATCCCTTTTGAGGCGACGATCATTCCCAACTTCATCATCATTCGTAATCTGCACCTGTACGACACGTACGGGGCGCTGATCGTGCCGTGGCTGGCGAATGTTGTTGGCGTGTTCATGATGCGGCAGTTCATTATGTCGCTGCCGAACGAGCTGTTCGAAGCGGCCACTATCGACGGCTGCGGCCATTTTCGGATGCTGTGGACCATCGTCGTGCCGCTGGCCAAAGGCCCGATCGGCGCCGTGGCGCTGTTCAACTTCCTCGCCCAGTGGAACAGCCTGCTGTGGCCCCTGATCGCGACCGGCGACGATGACCTGCGCCCGATTCAGCTCGGTCTATCGGTATTCGTGAACGCCGATTCGAATCAGCCGCAACTCCAGATGGCGGCGGCAACGTTCACGATCCTACCGATCGTGCTCCTGTACTTCTTTGTCCAGCGGCAGTTCATCGAGGGTATCGCCGCGAGTGGTCTGAAGGGCTAACGCGCGAGTGAGGTGTCGAGAAGCGCAACAACCATCGGGTGCCGGCGGTGACCGCCGAGACTGTGGCCGGATCGAGCGTCCACGGCGCCAAACGGTGTACCGTGGGTGAGGACGCCGACAGCGCGGTGGTGATCAACCTCTCCCCCGGCCCCTCCCCCCCGGCAGGCCGGGGCGGAGCCGCAAGGGGAGGGGTGTCCGGTTCTCCCCATTCCCTCGTTGGGCTGTCCAGGCACGGCCGTGGAAAGGAGACCGGGGTTCGGTGTGCCTGAATCGGCGCGTGAAGGTTCAATCCGCGCCTTCCGAGTGAAGGATCTGAGACCCGACTCGCGAATCGAGGTGCTCCCCCTTCCCTTGCAGGGAAGGGCGGCAGGGGGTTAGATATCCGGTGATTAGGTAGTTTCCAGAGGAGGGGGTTGTACCAATGGGTCGCACACTGAAGATGCTGCTGCTCGTCTGCGCGGTGGTCGTGGTCGCGGCGTGCGGGTCGGGCAATAAGGATGAGGCTAAGGAGTCTCAACCGGCCGGGGGCGCGGCTTCACCGGCCGCCCAGGGCAACAATGCCGGCGCCGCGACGCAAACGAGCAATCCAATCGACCGCATCGATCTTGGTGCGGAAAAGGTGGCGCTCACGTTCTGGCACACGCAGACCGGACCGAACGAGGAGAAACTCAAGCAGGTGATCGCCGGGTTCCAACAGAAGTACCCGAACATCACAATCGACGCGCAGAAGACCGGTAACTACACGGACAATTACAAGAAGGTGAACACCGCGATTACCGGCGGCGGCCTTCCTGATTTGTCCGTTGCCTATCCGAGCATGGTGTCCGACTGGCAGCAGGCTGAAAAGATGCTCGCCCTCGACGAGTACGTCAATTCGCAGAAGTACGGCCTGACCAAAGAAGAACTCAGCGACTTCTTCGAGCCGTTTCTCGCGGAGAGCCGCAACTACCCCGAGTTCGGCAACAAGTACTACTCATTCCCGTTCACCAAGAGTCTGCTGGTCATGTACTACAACGCCGATGCGCTGGCGAAGGCAGGGCTAAAGACACCGGAAACGTGGGATGACTTCCGCGCGGCGTCAAAAGCCCTCTCGAAAGACGGCGCCAAGGGTTACGCCTATGAGCCGTCCGCATCGACCTTTAAGGGCTGGGTCTTCTCGCGCGGCGGTAAGGTGATCACGGACGACTATAAGACCTGGCAGTTCAACCAGCAGCCTGGTGTCGATTCGCTCACCCTGTTGCAGGAGATGATCAAGGACGGCAGCGCCTATCCGACCGCGCGAGCGTTTCAGGACCAAGGCGACTTCGGCAACCAGCAGGCGTTCTTCACGATGAATAGCACCTCGGGCATCCCCTTCTACGAGCAGGCAGTGGCCGGTAAGTTCAAGTGGGGGCTGGCCAACATCCCACACGCGACCGGCGTCAAGCCGGCGACGGTGCTGTACGGTGGCTCAATCGCGGCGTTCAAGTCGAACGACCCGAAGAAGCAACTGGCGTCGTGGCTATTCATCCGGTACTTCTCCAGCCCCGAGGTGACGGCGGATTGGGCGCCGGCCACCGGCTACTTCCCGGTGCGCAAGAGTGCGGTGAATATGGACCCGGTCAAGAAGCGGATCGAACAATTTCCGGCCTACGGCGTGGCGCTGAACCAGGTGCTGCCCACCGCTATCGCCGAAGAGAGTGTCTCCGGCAGCCAGGACGTGCGCACCTTCATTGAAACCGCGATGACCGCCGCGGTCCAGGATTCGGGGAAGAACTCGAAGGAACTGCTCAACGAGGCGGCCCAGAAGGCTCAGAAGGCAATCGGCCGCTAATCGGGCAGGCACGCGAGGGGGCGCCGCGGTTCGGACGCCCCCTGGTGACCCTCACGCGGGAACCGCCGTACGCGAGGAGTAACGAGCAACGAGCAACGGGCAACGAGTCCCACCCGCTGACCCATTCGGGAAGCACGGTACACCCCGGCGTCGGGCGAGTCAGTCGCCGCGCGCCGCCGCGATGTGCTTCGCCGTATCGACATAGTGGCGGAAGCGAGCGACCTTCCCCGTGTCGTCAAACGTCCACAGCTGCATCTCCTGATCGCGGAACGCGACGCCCGAGGGCAACTGCACACCGATCTCGATTTCGGCGCATAC
>JBBQJF010000016.1:0-29728 GCA_038325665.1 Dehalococcoidia bacterium
CCCCTTCCCTGCAAGGGAAGGGGGAGGATCTATCCTCCATTGTGCCGGGGTAGGCGCGGCCCCTTGCGGGGACGGGGGTCAGCAACCGAGGCCCAGGGAGCACCTATCTTCCATTATGCCGGGGTATGCGCGCGCCAAGAGGGCGAGGGCCGGGTCATGGGCCGGTGGTGTCCACCGGTGTTTGCTCACTTCCGCGAACTTTGGAAGCCCGTGCAATTCCCCAGCCGGTTCGGAGGTCCGCGGTGACCCCGCACACTCACTTCCTTCCCTTGCAGCCGGTCCCAGCGTGCCGGGGGGAAGGGGGCCGGGGGGTAGGAGTGAATGCCGCCGGCATTGGTCAGGACATACACTCACCCCCTTCCCTACAGGGAAGGGGGCCGGGGGGTTAGGTCAACTCTGCCCAAGCGCCCGCCCGTCCCCGTCCTACCCGATAAATCGCTCCGGACGGAGATGCAGCATCACCAACTGCTCATGCCCGCCCCCATCCACCACCCGCTTCGCGGCCTCGGCGCCACGATACCGGACATGGAGCGCCAACCGTTCCTCATACGACACGGAATCTTGGACCGTGACCGGACCCTCGACCGTCACATAGCGAAAACTGCCGTCGCGTTCGTCCACGCATAGCGACGCCCGTGGCGTACGTACAGCGTTCCGGTGTTTGACCGAGCCGCGCTCGGTAATGATCCGCACGACACCACCCTCGTGGCTGAACCAGACAGGAACGGCGTGAATCTGCCCGTCGCGCCCGGTGGTGGCGAGCACGGCGGTGCGCGGCTCGTCCAAAAATGCCTCGCGCGCCTGTTGATCCATAACTCACCCCTTCTTTCGGTTCCTCACTCGGCGGCTGCCGGAGCCTTCAGCGAATGCGCGTTTTGACGATACCTATAGGTAAGAGGTATCGAACAATGCATTTTGTAGCAACCTACGATCAGATCCGGATCGAGATGGCCGTGCTGCAGCGCGATGCTGCACGCCGGCGACTCGCCCTGTTCGCGCGACGGGTGCAGCGCTCCGCGTAGCGACGCCGCTGGTTCGCTGCCGCCCAACGCCCCGTGCGACGGGTTCATCATGGAATACCGGTCCCATTTCGATGCGCGGGCCTCGCTCAATCGCGGCGCGTGGATGAGATCGGTATTCAATGACGATTCCAAGATTGGACCGGTGATCTAACCTTGGGGCGTCGCCACGTTCGCGGGGCGGAGGGCGTACGATACACGGGCTTTGGCGACGAGCCTGCCGGCCGGGTCGGAGATGTCCACGTCGATCACAGCGAGCATGCGGCCCTTCTTCAGCACCCGCGCCTCGGCGATCACATGGTCGCCCAACGCCGGGCGCAAGTAGCTGAGGCTCAGTTCCGCCGTACCGGCCGGACTCTCGCGCTCGGTGAACAAGCCCTGCATCGCTCCCAGGCAGGCGATGTCGGCCAAAGCACTGATCACCCCACCGTGGACGGAGCCGCCGACACCACCGCGCAGCCGCTCGTCCACGGGCATCCGCACCCGCGCGTATCCCTCTGAACTCTCTTCTAGGTCAATACCGAGCAACTGGTGGAATGGATTGCCGTCGCGGAAGCGCATGCGGCGCGCGTCGTGTTCACTCATGTGAGCAGCATACCAACGATAGGTCATAGGTCACATGCCACAGGGGGAGACCGGTTCCTTCCGTGATCTATGGCCTATGACCTATGACCTATGACCCGTGACCTATGACCTACCTGGCAGCGCGCCGGTTCCGCATCCTTAACTTTGCAATACAGAGTACTTGACGCGCCCACTCCGCGGCCCGTAGTGTTGGTGCATGGGATCGATCGTGCCGATGCGCCGCCCCGACGGGCCGTCCCCGCCGCCCGAGCTTCAGGAGCGGGCGCTGGACAATCTGCGCTTTATCCGCGCCACCATGGAAGGCTCCGCTTCCTTTACGGCGCTCTCCGGGTGGGGCGAGGCGTGGATGGGGGTGGTGGCGCTGGCAGCATCGTACCTCGCCCCCCGGCTACCCGGTCCCGATGCCTGGCTGTTCACCTGGCTCGCCGCTGCCCTCATCGCCGCCGCCGGCTCACTGCTGGCGATGGCATACAAGGCGCGGGCGATGGGCGTCTCCCTGCTCTCCGGCCCGGCGCGCAAGTGTGCCCTGGGATTTGCCCCGCCGGTGCTGGCCGGCTCCCTACTCACCCTCGTGTTGTATCAGCACGGGATCAGCGCACCCCTCCCCGGCATGTGGCTGGTGCTGTACGGGGCAGGGATGGTGACGAGCGGGGCGTATTCGGTGCGCACCCTCCCCCTGATGGGCTTTCTCTTCATGGCATTGGGGGCGGTCGCGCTGTTCACGCCGCCGGCGTGGAGGGATGCGCTGATGGCGTCCGGGTTCGGTGGGCTGCATCTGGTTTTTGGACTGGTGATCGCGAGGCGGCACGGTGGCTAGAGAACGGGCGGCGCGAGGGAACGACGAGCACCCGGAGCTCCGCGTGATGGACGGCGGTGCGGCCGGTACACCCGAACTCGACCGGCTGATCCACGAGCGGGTGCGTCTGGGGATCGTCAGCGCCCTCGCGGCCAACCCCTCCCTCGCCTTCAACGACCTCAAGCGGCTGCTGAAGACCACCGATGGCAACCTCAGCGTCCACGCCCGCAAGCTGGAGGACGCCGGCTACGTCATCTGCACCAAGTCCTTCGACGGGCGCACCCCCAGGACGGAGTACGCGATGACGCCCGAGGGCCGTCGCGCGCTGGAACGCTACCTCGACCACATGGAGTCGCTGATCCGCGCCGCCCGGGGTAGGTAGCGGTGTTCGCGTCCGTGCGGGCGGCGCATTCGTGTGCACGTTGACTTTGCGATACAAAGTACTCTATATGCAATGGAGGCGTCCTCATGCAGAACCAGCCCCTCGCCGCCCGCGACCGACCCCGTGACCCGGCCCGCTCCGCCCGTGAGCTGGCGGTGCTGGGCTGTGCCCTGGCGCTCGGGATCCTCGCCGACCTGCTGCTGCGCGCCTCATCCCTGGGGCTGGGCGCCCTACTGTGGACGGCCCTCCTGGCCGCCGGGGCGCTGGCCCTGCTGCGCCGCTGGCCCCCACCCTCGGTCGGTGTCCGCCTGCTGCTGGGCGTGGCGGTGGTGGCCGCCGCCCTGTTTGCCGGCCGCGACGCCCCCACCCTCAAGGCGCTCGCCTTTCTGCTGATCCTGGCCGCCCTCGGCCTCACCGCCCTCTATCGCCTCGACCGGCCCTTGCCGTGGGCAGGACTGCTCGACATGGTCGCCGCCGGGGTGGTCGTCGGGCTCGATGCCCTGGCCCGGCCCGTCGCGCTGCTGTTCGACGACACCCCCTGGCGGGCGACGGGCCGGGCCGGGTGGCCGCGCGCCCTTCTTCCCGTGCTGCGCGGGCTGGCAGTGGCCGTGCCCCTGCTGCTGCTGTTCGGCGCTCTGCTGGCATCGGCCGACGCCGTCTTCGGCGACCTGCTCGGGGGGCTGTTCGCCTGGGGGCCGGAGGACATCATCGACCACCTGCTCGTCTCGCTGATCGCTGCCTGGCCGGTGGCCGGCTTCTTGCGCGGCCTGCTCGACCGTCGGGCGCCCTCGCTCGCGTCCGCGCGACCGGCGCCGCGGGCGGGCATCGTTGAGACGGGGGTTGTGCTCGGACTCATCGACCTGCTGTTTCTCGCCTTTGTCGCCGTCCAGTTCCGCTACTTCTTCGGCGGCGATCTCGTCCAAGAGCGTACCGGGCTGACCTACGCCGAGTACGCCCGGCGCGGCTTCTTTGAGCTGGTGGCGGTGGTGGCGCTGGTGTTACCCATCCTGCTCGCCGCCCATGCCGTGTTGCGACTGTCCCGCCGCCGGGAGGAGCTGGTGTTCCGCGCTCTTGCCGGGGTGCAGGTGGCGCTGCTGTGCGTGATCATGCTCTCGGCCGCGCAGAGGATGCGGCTGTACCAGCGCGAGTTCGGCCTGACGGAACTGCGCTTCTTCACCTCCGCCTTCATGATCTGGCTGGCGGTGGTCCTCGTGATCTTCGTGCTCACCGTTCTGCGCGGAGACCGGCGCCCGTTTGCCACGGCGGCCCTCGTCTCCGCCTTCGTCGCCGGGTTCGTGCTGCACGCGGTCAACCCCGATGGGGTGATCGTGCGGGTGAACGGTGGGCGGGTGGCGGTGGGCCGCTCGTTCGACCCGTACTACCCTTCCGGTCTCAGCGCCGACGCCGCCCCCGCCCTCATCGATGTCCTACCGAGGCTTGCCCCGGAGGACCGCTGCCCTGTGGCCCGTTCCCTCCTGGGGAAGTGGAGCGACGGCGGGGAGGACTGGCGGACGTGGAGCCTCTCCCGTGCCGCCGCCCGCCGGGCCGTGCGCGACCACCGGGCCATGCTGGAGGCGGCGTGTGCGGATGGTGGCCGTGGTCCACACGTCGCCGCTGAACCCATGGGATTCCGCACCCCCGGCCAGCACCGGTGGCAGTTCCGCCCGCTGCTCCGCGGTCGCGTCTCCGTCACCATTGTCGCCTCGCGCATGTGGGGCCGTCAAAGACGGCCGCCGGCTTAGTGCGGGATCGGCGGCGCGGTGGCGGGGTCGGTTTCGAGCGCGATGCCGGCGGCGAGCAGCCGGTCGATTGTCGCCTCATCAAGGCCGCCGATCTCGCGCAGCACACGGCGGCTGTCTTGTCCCACGCTCGGCGACGGCCCCTGGATGCGGGCGGGAGTACGGCTGAACTTGACCGGATGGTTGATCAGCGTGACCGGTCCAACCTTGGGATGCTCGGACCGCACGATCATCTCGCGCGCCGCGACCTGGGGCATCGCCGCCGCCGTGGCGATCGTGTTCAGCGGACCGCTGGGGATGCCGGCCGGGCGCAAGTCCGCGAGCCACTCCTCCGTGGTACGTGTCTGAAACGCGGCCGACAGGATCGGTTCGAGCACGGCATGGCTGGCCGTGCGCTTGCCGCTGGTCTCGAACCGCTCGTCATCAATCAGCTCGGGCAGGCCGAGGAAGCCGCACAGCAGCCCCCACTGATTCTCCGCGCCCCACGAGAGCGCGATCACGATGTGTCCGTCCTTCGTGGGGAAGGCCTGAAAGGGCGTGGCCGACGGGTGACGGGTGCCAAGCGCGCCGGGCGGTTCGCCGGTGGCAAAGTAGCGCGTGTACGCGTTCTCAAGGATAGCGAGCTGACAATCGAGCATGCTCACGTCGAGGTACTGGCCCCGGCCGCCGCCGCCGCGCTCGTGCAGCGCCGCCAGCACCGCGATCGCGGCGTACAGACCGGCGGCGATATCACCGATGCTTAGCCCCGGCCGCACCGGTGGTCCACCCGGTTCGCCGGTGATGCTCATCACCCCGCCCGCCCCCTGGACGATCACATCGAGCGCGGGCAGGTCGCGATCCGGCCCCGTCTGACCGAAGCCGGAGATTGAGCACATGATGAGGCGCGGATTGCGGGCGGCGAGCGTGTCGTAGTCCAGGCCGAGCCGGGCCATCACACCGGGGGTGAAGTTCTCGATCACCACATCGGCTCGCTCGACCAGGCGCAAGAAGGCATCGCGGCCATCGGGGGCGCGCAGGTCGAGCGAAACGCTGTGCTTGCCACGGTTGACGGAGATAAAGTACGCCGATTCATCGTCGATGAAGGGGCCGGTGGTGCGGGCGATATCACCGTACGGCGGGCGCTCGACCTTAATAACCTCGGCGCCGAGGTCGCACAAGGTCATCGCCGCGTACGGGCCGGATAGCACCCACGTCAGGTCCAGCACGCGCACGCCGGTCAGCGGTCCACTCATGGGACACAGGGTACAGGCATGGGGTGTTGGAGGTTAGGGGGCATGGGTAGGCGGCGGATCGTCTGCCGGATTCACGGGCGGCGCGCCCACCAGCCACACCGTCTCCCGCGCGAGCGTGCGGGCGAAGCGTGGGCTACGCTCGGGCAGCCGCCGCCACTCATCAACGGTATAGGCAACGACCTCAGCGGGCGTGGGGAGCGTCTCAATATCCCAGGCAACGGCGCGGCGCTCAAACGGAAGATCACTGTCTCGCAGGATCACGACCAGGTCGAGATCGCTCCCCACACCCGCTTCGCCACGGGCATACGAGCCGAAATAGCCCGCGGCGACGATACCGGGCCACGCCTGGACGAGTGCGCGCGCCCAGGCGAGCGCGGCTTGATGCACCGTCTCAGCGTCGGGCCAGCGCATCACGGACGAACGCGAGGATCGCACCGGCATGTCGGATAGCCTCACCACTCTGCAACGGCCCGTGGTGCTCGAACGGCGCACCGGCAGGATGCGCGTCGGGATATCGGGTTGGAATGTAGAAATTGTCGAGCACACGCGCTTGATCAATCAGTTCAGGAGATACTGCCGCGGTCGCGGGTAGTTCTGTCAGCAGGCGCGCGATTACATGCCCCCACACCTCCTGCCCAAGATGGAGATGCACTGCGTTGACCGCTTTCTCGGCCGACTGATGCGCGGCGAAACAGGCCCACTCGTGCCGCCCGGTATCACGCGACGCGCCGGCCTGTTCGCGGTCGCGCTCCGCCTGGTCAAACCAATCCCGCGCTCGGTTCGACATGAACGCAGTGTAGAGCATGGCTGAACGTGTCGCTTGCACAGCCGGGCAGCGTGACGCACGAGCAACCCACCGGCGTCTTGAGCCTGCTATCCTGTGATCCGTCACGGCCTCCAACCGACGGACCGGACCAGACGGATGATGCGGAGGCCAGGAGTGCGCCATGCGCATGCACGCGGAGACTTTTGAGCGCTTCGTGCTGTCGTGTCCCGAGCGGCCATGGGAACCGGACCGTGGCCGGTTGCGGGAGAAACCGGGGATGACAGCACGGCACGGCGATGTGGGGCGGCGGCTGGTACGGCGGCGGCTGCTCCAGCTTGACGTGGCTGAATTCTCCGTAACCGCGCGAACGCACCTGCACATTCCCGGCACGGACTGATACTACATTCCCGACGTTTGTGTCATCCCCCGGCATCTCGTGCGGCGTCAGGACACCGAGCGCCCGACTGGCCTGGAGGTGATATCGAGCCGCTTCCCTTCATTGCCGAGATCTGGTCGCCCAGCACGGGTAGTCAGGAGTTCGCGCGCAAACTGGCAACCTACCAGGAACGAGGCGACACCGAAATCTGGCATCTGCACCCCGTCGCACGCACGCTCGTCCGCTGGCAGCGCGAGCCGGACAGCTCCTACGCCGAGTCACTCATCGCCGGGGGAAGGGTACAGCCCATCGCCCTGCCCGGTGTCACGATCAACTTCCACGACCTCTTCGCGTTCTGATGTCCCGCCTCGCATCGCGCCGGCACGATGTGCGCGCTCACATCACGCCTGAATCCAGGATTCAACCTCCTCGCCGTGGCGCCGCCCTCGATACCTGGTGAATCGCCGGGGAGCGTGGCGGAAGCGTGCTATGCTGCGGGTGTGGGAGGTGCCGGGATGGCGACCAACGCGACTCCGAGTGACGACGCGCCGCACGATGTGATGGTGATCGAGCTAACGCCGGAACAAGCGTGGGACCAGTTCGACACCGAGGTGCGCGAGACCCTCGGCATCAGCGCGAGCGAATTCGCCCGCCGGCTCGACGCTGGCGACTACGGCGACCCCGATGATGATGGCACGATCATGTGGCTGGCGTTCGCATTCGACGGCATGCGTAGCTTTGGGTTTCACCTCCGATGATCTTCGGAAGCACACCAGTCGAGGCGGTCGGTGTCTTGCGGGGGCTGCTTCAGCAGGCGATAGCGTGTATCTCGACGGCAGTGCTGTCCGAGCGCCCACCTTCCCCGACGCGTACCTTGTTCCTGGCCCATCCGATATCATCCCCCCATGGTCGCGTAACCGTGCGCATCCAGCATGCGTTTGTGGTGATCCACGACCAATCCCGGGCAACGCGCGAGCGATGGGAAGCTCGCACCGCCGGCTACATGTACAAGCTGGACGGGGCGGACGGGCGCGAGATTCTGGCGTATCACTGGCATCCGGCGGGGCGGAGCCACAAACAGCGGCCGCATCTGCACATCGGCGCGGGCTTCGGGGCAATTCAGCCGGCGTGGCAGAAGGCGCACTTCCGTACCGGGTTCGTCACGCCTGGTCCGATGCTTGCCTTGCTCATCGACCATTCTGGGCGTCGCGGCACGGCGTCCTGATTGGGCTGACCTCCTCACACACCTGGATCACGCGCTGACCATTCCGTGACCACGGCCATCCCCGTCGTTCCCGTCGCGCGAGCCGTGCGCGGCCGTCACCTCACCACACTCAAAAAGGCAGGCGGGGGGCGCTCTTCATGATGTCGCACCGGAAGCCAGGGTGCTAGCATCCGCGCCGCGGCAGCGCCCCCGCGCCCTGATAGCGTGCAAAACGATGTGGGGCGCCCGAACGCGGGGGACCGCTGTCGTGCAGCGGATAGAGTGCTATGCTGCGGGTGCGAGAGGTGTGCCATGGCGACCGAGGCAACTCCAAGCGACGATCCCCTGCACTCCGTGGGGGCGATCGAATTGACGCCAGAACAAGCGTGGGACCAGTTCGACACCGAGGTGCGCGAGACCCTCGGCATCAGTGCGAACGAATTCGCCCGCCGGCTCGACGCCGGCGACTACGGCGACCCCGACGGCGACCTCAAGATCATGTCGCTAGCTTTCGCCTATGAGGGACCGCGCCGCAACGGCTTCCCGCGATGATCGTTGCCGCAACGCCGCGGGAAGCCACTGACGCCTTGCGCGTCCTTATGCAAGCGGCGGTGTCCTGCGTCACGCCGCGCGTGGTCACGATGGCGCCCGTGCCGCCGGCCGCGGATCTAGCGATTCGCGACCGTCTTCTCGCGGCCGGAGGGCCGGCAAATTTGACCCTGCGCTTCCGATATCTGCTCGACCACGATCCGACGCGGGATCGCCGAGCGCGCTGGCAGGTACGCACGGCAGGCTACGATTACCGGCTCGACGGGGCCGATGGGCGCGAGATTCTGGCGTATCACTGGCATCCGGCGGGGCAGAGCCACGAACAGCGGCCGCATCTGCACATCGGCGCGGGCTTCGGGGCAATTCAGCCGGCGTGGCAGAAGGCGCACCTGCTCACCGGCGCGCTCAGCCCTGCCGTCGTGCTCGAGTTGTGCATCGCCACACTGGGAGTGCCGCCCCGCCGCCCCGATTGGTCCGTTGTCTTCGCCCGCCTCGCCGGCGCACTCCACACGCCCGAGCCGGCGGCCTGAACCACGCCCTGACACCCCCGCTCTCGGCGCCCACGACGGCGAAACCAGCCGCATCAGGCGTCGCGCAGGAGGTTTCGGTGGCGTTTACACGCGGCCATAGTCCCCGCGAGTGATGCCGCTCTACCTCATGGCGGGAAACGCCTATTTGTATGTCGCGGGCGGCGTGTCCTGCCACGGGGATGACGAGGGGGAGGCGGGC
This sequence comes from Dehalococcoidia bacterium, assembly GCA_038325665.1. Taxonomy (GTDB): domain Bacteria; phylum Chloroflexota; class Dehalococcoidia; order CAUJGQ01; family CAUJGQ01; genus CAUJGQ01. Next base: position 9,378 of record JBBQJF010000016.1, read on the forward strand.
ACGAGCTGATGGTGAAAGGCGTACGCGGTGGCGGCGGCGCGGCCTCGGACTCCAATCTTTTCGTAGATATTGCTGACGTGGTGTTCGACCGTCCGCACGCTCACAACCAGCATGTCCGCGATCACCTGGTTGCTGCAGCCACCGGCAAGCAGTCGCAGGACCTCCAACTCGCGGCGGGTCAGCTCGTCGCCGGGAGCCGCCGGCGGCGCCGTGACTGCCGGCGGCGCCGCGACCTCCGGCGGCTGCTCACGCGCTTCGGCGAGGGCAAGGTCGATGATCCGCTCGCGCGACATCGCCTGCCCCTCTAACCATCGGGCGGCAAAGGTTGTCTCGTCGAGCGCCCGCCGGCAGGGGGCGAGCCGGAGTTCAAATCTGGCGCGCTCGCGCTCGGGCAGGCGGACCCCAACCGCGTCGCGCAGCGCTGCCGCCGCGCCGGCCAATTGCACGGCCCGTTCCGGGTGCTCGGTCGCCGCGACCGCCGCGAGGTTCGCGAGCAGAGCGGCGAGCCGCCGCCGGTCGCCGAGTTCGATAGCCAGCGCCACGCCTTCCTCGATCAAACCGCGCGCCGGCGCACTTTCGCCCAGGGCGGCCACCACCTCACCCATGCTGCTGAGCGCCATCGCGATGCTCGTCCGGTCGTCGAGAGAGCGAAACACATCAAGGCTCTCACCGAGCAAGGTACGCGCGGCGTCAAGTTCGCCCTCGTCGTACGCGAGGTCTCCCAGATTATGGAGCAGGTGGCCGATCTGGCGTGTCTCTCCGAAGCGCCGCCCGAGCGCCAGCGCCTCGTCGAAACGCGCCCGCGCCGTCGCTCCATCGCCGCTCCGGCGGGCGACCAAACCGAGATAGTTCAAGGTCCACCCGATTCCGACGTAATCGCCCAGCGCACGGCGGATTGCCAGCGACTCCGAGAACAGGCGTTCAGCCGCGACGTCGTCGCCCTCCACCCACGCCAGTTCGCCCGCGGCATCGAGCGCCTCGCCGCGCCACTCCGGCGCCACCGCTCCCCCGGTCGCCAGGGCGCGCTCCAACAGACGGCGGCCATGCACGATATAGCCGCGGCCCAACCAGAAGCGACGCAACGCCACCCCCAACCGCAGCGCCGTCTCCGCATCCCCCCGCGCGATCGACCACTCTAACGCGGCGCGGATGTTCTCGTGGTCACGATCCAGGCGCTCCAACCAGTCCGTCTGGTCAGCCCCGAACAGGTGCGGATGGGCTTGCTCCGCGAGCGCGAGGCAATAGGCCGCATGTGCCCGTTGGACCGCGTCCATCTCGCCCCCGGCGACCAGCGCCTCCCACGCGAAGTCACGGATCGACTCCAGCATCTCAAACCGCGGCTCATCGCCGCCCAGCGGTGTCGTGGACGCGGCTTCCATCTCCAGACCACGGCCCTTTACGCGCACCAGGCTCTGCGCGACCAGCGACGCGAGCAGATCGAGCGCCGTGGTGGATGAATCGTCTGGCTCCGGCGGCGCGGGCGCCGACGCCGGGGCAACCGCCTCGGCCGCGGCGAGGGTCCAACCACCGGCGAAGACCGCCATCTGCCGAAAAAGCTGCTGCTCCCTCGTGCTGAGAAGGTCGTAACTCCAGCTAATCGCCGCCCGCAGCGAGCGATGTCGCGATGGCAGGTCGCGGGCGCCGCCGGTCAGCAGCGCGAACCGATTGATCAGCCGCGCCACCAATGTCTCCGGGGTGAGCAAGCGGATGCGTGGGGCGGCCAGCTCGATCGCGAGCGGCAGACCATCTAACCGCGCGCAAACCTCCGCCACCGCGCGGACATTACCTTCATCGAGCCGGAAATCGGGACACACCGCCTGACACCGCTGCACGAACAGCTCGACAGCCGGCGACCGCGCGACGACGTCGAGATCGTGTCGCAGATCCTCCGGCGGCAGCGGCAGCGATAGGACGGGCGCCTCGAATTCGCCGCGTACCCCCAGGGCGGTACGGCTGGTTATCAGCGCGGTGACTCCCGCGCACGCCGCTAGCAGTTCGGCCACCCGCGGCGCCGCATCGACCACCTGCTCAAAGTTATCCAACACCAGCAGCAACCGCCGAGGAGCGAGGTAGTCGTACAGCGCGTTCGCCAGCGGCCGGCCACCCGACTCCTGCACCCCCAGCGGTCGAGCGATCGCCGGGAGCACGAGCGCCGGCTCACGAATGGCCGCCAGGGAGACAAAGACCACCCGCTCGAACGCGCCCACCAGCGCCGCCGCCAGCTCCTGAGCGAGCCGGGTCTTTCCGGCGCCGGGTGGTCCGGTGAGTGTCACGAGCCGTACGTCCGCACGGCGTAGGAGCGCGCGCACGGTATCCATCTCGCGCTCCCGACCGACGAGCGGCGTCAGCGGCGTGCCGAGATCATACAGATGATGGTCGGGGACGGCCGAGAGCTGGCCGCGTGCGAGCACTCTCGGCGACGTGTATATCGACACGGGATACTCTCAGTTTGATGCATGCGGGATACGGCCGATAGTATACCGCTAGCAGCCCGTCGCTACTCCGGTGAGCACACCCGTACGCTGAAATAACGGAGGCGCGCGGCTGTTTGGGGCATGATCTCGGAGCGCCTGCGAGCGCCACGCGGCATGGCGCTCATATCGGGGCGGGCTTAGACTGGGGGCACGCCGCCCGAGGCGGCATCGAGGGAGGATCCGCATGGAGCCGCTGCCCGCCAAGGCGCTCGCCAAGCTGCGTGAGTACAACGCGCCGACCATCGCCAATGCGATCGAGCTGTTCAACGTCCGGCCCCGCAACGAGGGGTTCATGGACGGCTCAATCCGGTGTATGTTTCCCCACTTTCAGCCTTTCGTGGGGTATGCCGTGACCGCCAAGATCCGCGCCACCGCGGCCCCCGGCCCCAGTGGGGCTGTCACGGTGCAGGACCATTACCGGCACATCCTCTCCATCCCCGGCCCGCGCGTGATCGTGGTACAGGATCTCGACGACCCACCGGCGATCGGCTCACTGTGGGGAGAGGTCAACGGCAATGTCCATAAGGCGCTCGGCTGTGTGGCGGTCGTCACCGACGGCGGCGTGCGCGATCTGGACGAGGTCGAGGCGCTCGGTCTGCCGTTGTTCGCCCGCGCGGCGATCGTCTCCCATGCCTACGTCCACATCGTCGAAGTGGGTACCCCGGTGACGGTCGGCGGCCTCACGGTCACGCCGGGAGACCTGCTGCACGGCGACAAGCATGGCGTGATCGCGATCCCGCACAACATCGCCACCCGCATCCCGGAGGCGGTCGATGCCCTCGAAGCATGGGAACGCGGCATCATCAACGCTTGTCAATCGCCCGACTTCTCGGTGGAGAAGCTGCTTGCCGCCCGCTCCGCGCCCGCTCCCAAGATGACCACGCCGAACTATTAGCGCGGGCGACCCACCGGGTCGACCCCACGCGGGGGGACGCATGACAACACATCGATACGCCGCCGTCGAGTTGATCGAGTTCACGGCACGCGTGCTCTCGCATCTGGGGATGGACCCGGCCGATGCGCGGCTGGCGGGCGAGGTGCTGGTCGATGCCGACTTGATGGGCATCGACTCACACGGGATCGCACATCTGCCCGCGCATGGCTCGTATGCTCCCGCGCTGCGTGATGGCCGCGTCAATCCCCGGCCGAACATCACAATCGTGCGCGAGACTCCATCCACCGCCCTGATCGACGGAGACGGCGGCTTCGGTGTTGTGACCGGACACCGGGCGATGCGTCTCGCGATCGAAAAGGCGAAGGCGGTGGGTACCGGCAGCGTTGCCGTCACCAACAGCCGTCACTACGGCGCCGCCGGCTACTACGCGATGATGGCCGTTCCGGAGGACATGATCGGTCTCTCAATGACCAACGCCGGTCCCTGGTTTGTGCCCACCTTCGCCAAGAAGAAAATGATCGGCACTAATCCGATCGCCGTGGCAGCCCCGGCCGGCCGCGAGCAGCCCTTCCTCGTGGATATGGCGACCAGCACCGTGGCGATGGGCAAGCTTGAGATCGCCCTGCGCGAGGGCAAGCCGATCCCGCGCGGCTGGGCGCTGGACGGCGAAGGCCGCCCCACCGAGGACATTCCGACCGTGTACCGCGAGGGCGGACTCACCCCGCTCGGCTCGCTCGACACCACCAGTTCCTACAAGGGCTATGCGCTCGGCGTGGTGGTCGATATTCTCACCGGCGTGCTCTCCGGGGCGGGCTACAGCATGGCGCTGGGCGGCTACGGTCGGGAGGTCGGCCATTTTTTCGCCGCCTGGCGCATCGACGCCTTCCGCCCCGCGGACGAGTTCAAGGCGATGATGGACGAGATGCAGCGCGCCTTCCGCACCGCCGAGCCGGCAGACCCGGCTCAGCCCGTGACGCTCCCCGGTCAGCGTGAGTTCACGGTCCGCGCCGACCGCGAAAAATTCGGTGTCCCGTTGCACATCTCGGTGATCAAGACGCTTGACGATTTGGCGGACGAACTGGGTGTCACCCGTGCACGGCCGGTGGTCGCGGGAGTGGTGAGCGGTGATTAGCGCCTCCCCAGGCCAATCGCGTGGTGCGCGCGGGTAATGGCGCGGGTAATGAGCCACGATGGAGGCCGGCCACGGCCCACCCGCGGCGCGATCTCGGGGTGACATCCTCTGCCACGATGTGCCGGCAGGCACGGGCCGGCTCATGGACGTGCGAGGCCGGCGGTCATAATCATGACCGTCTCCGCGTACCACCAACGCTCGTTGACGATTGCCATGACGATGTTTAGCATCGAGGAAGTTAGGCGCCGGTCGCCGCCCGTCCCCGCTTCGCGTGACTTTGGGACGGCGGGCAGAAGTCAGTCCTCGGCGGCAGTGCACTGCACTGCCGCCGAGTGTTCGCGTACGCGCGTGTAACCAGGACGGCCGATTGCCAGTGGGCGTCCGGCGCGTTGATCGCTGAAAGCCAGCGGCTGAACGCTGACGTTTCCGGTACCCCGCCGGAGGCAATGCATCGTGGACGAGCATCATCCATCGTGGTCATCCCTGGCGCGGTGGCGCGTGCGCCGGCCGCTCACGCGCGGACGGCTGCATAGCACGCTGCGGGCGCACCCGGGCACCCGTCTGCTATCCGTGCGCGACCTGGTTCGTGCCGCCGGGCTGGAAGGCATCCCCGACCGCGAGCTACACGCGGCGCTGGGAGACCTCGTCGATGCCGGACGGGCCGAGGGAATGCGCGGCACACGGGGCTGGCTGTACATCCGCGCCCTGCCCCTGACGCCGGCGGCGCCCCTGCATGACGACACCTGGCCGGAGCGCGACCGCATCGCACCCTCGCGTTCCCGGCCGTACCGTCTGTCCGGCGGCAGTGCGATCCGGACGTTTCGCCGGTTGGTCCACGGCGGGACGGCGCGGATTGAGTCCAACGGCCGCGCATCTCGCGCACCACACGGCACGGCGGGAGGGTGGGTATCCGCGCCGGTGGCGGTGTTGCCCGCGCCTTCGGCGATGCGAAACTTTTCGGTTACCACCCGGCTGCGCGAGCGGCGCGCCGGTGGAATCCTCGCGGGGCTGGCGATGTTCGCGGTCGCGATGACCGTCTCCGTGGTCGCCAGCCGCGCCGTGATCGGCCGGGATGCGTCGGAGGCACAGTCTACCCCGAGCACGCGCGCCGAATGGTATCGACAGACAGCCCGCGCGTATGTCGATGCCCACCTCGCGCGGCGTCCGGGATATGATCTGCCCCACGGCTTCGTGGAGACGACCGGCGTGGCAGCGAATGCCCCGCGCGCCGCGCTCGTACGCGGCATGGAGGAGTACTTGCGCGGCGCACTGTTCACCGGCTTCCCCTCGCGGGGAGGCATCCTGGCGTGGGCGCGGGCAAACCTCGGCGAACTTCCTGCCGGCCCGGCAGGAGACGTGTGGATTCAGAGCGTGTCCGAGCAGTTCGCCGCACGGTCCCTGGCCGCTGCTCCCGGCTTCGAGATCACCGCCGCTCTCCAGTCGGCCGGCTCAATCGCGCCGGGTGAACGCGATCCCGTCGCCCTCACCGCCGGCGTAAACCGCGCGCTCCGCGCTGCCCTTTACCTCGGCACCCCCGACAGCGGCGGCCTTCTCGATTGGGCGAGGCGTACGGTCGGGGAGTTGCCCGAGAGGGAGTAGGGAGCGGGGAGCGGGCATGGCGGCGATTCAGGCGGTCACGGGTCATAGGGGGCGGGGGACCGATGCGCGACAGTGATGCGGGAGCGTAGCAGACGTCGGCAGGGCAGGCGCCAAGGGGCGTCGTCGAGAGGCGTCCTCGGTGGCGGAGGCTGAACATCGCTGTAGATCGCGGTTGCGAGGATGAAGGAGGAGGCTGAACATCGCTGTAGGTCGCGGGGGGCGCGGCCATCTCCTTCCCCTCCTCCACATCACTCGTGGATGTTCTTGACGCGCGATCCAGCCATGTCGCGATACCCGTTGTCTACTCGTGACCGCCTGAATCGCCGCCATGCCCGCTCCCCGCTCCCCGCTCCCCGCTCCCCGCTCCCTATCCCAGCAATGTATCAGCCGAGAACTCGCCCGTGGTGACCCCTGTCACGACGACATCCACCTGCACCTCCACCGGCTGACCGTCCACATGATAGGGATCGGCGAGCACCGGCATCAGTCGGGCGACGTACAGGTCGGCGGAGTCACGGTCGGTCGCCGGCAGAAGGACGGCCAGGCGCTGGGGGCCGGCACGCGCGACGGTGTCAGAGCGTCGCGCCAGCTCCCACAGCCGGTCGACAATTATTGACAGTACGGAGTCAACAGCGGTGGCGCCGAAGTGGGCGACCAGCTCCCGCGGCCGCCGCAACTCGATGGTCACAATCGACAGCCCGTGACCGAGACGGTTGGCAAGCGCCACGGCCTCCTCCACCCGCATGGTGAAGGCTATCGCACTGAGCGCTCCGGTGGCCGTGTCGAGTAGCGCCGGATTACCGTCGCCGCGCTGCATCGCTTCTTGAATCGCATGAATAGTCTGCATCGTCATGTTCCACTCCTCACCGTGCCCAGTCGTTTGACCCGCCACCCATGTAGGCACGTCACTGGTCCCACTCAATTCTCGGGAATCTTCATCAAGGATTATGCCCTACTGACGTATGTATCGAAGGAACACGCCAGGACGAGAGTGCCCCCACCGACGCCAGGGGAAACGGGCGCGGCCGTCCGGATGCCGGCACGCGCGCATCTGGTGATCAGCGAGCCAGATTAGGAGATAGCTCCGAGGTCGCGGGCGCACGCGCACCACCAAGCGCTGACGGTGGACCACCGGACTGCCACCGCTGGTCAGGCAGCAGCGCGCCACACGGAACACACTGCCGGGGTGACGTCAGTGCGCGGCGCCAGAATCAGCTCGCGGAGAACGTCCGATAGCGTGTTAGGAGTGGCCGATGACGCGAGCACGCGTCTCCACCCCGGCCTGCCGTTCGCGGCGGCAACGCGCGGCGTATCCCGCGATGATGGCCGCCGCCACTCCGGGCGCCGCAATCGATGACGATGAACTGATTGGCGCGCGGCGCGAACAGCCGTATTGTGCCTTAGCGCTTCTGCACGCCTGGCGCGCCGCGATCGGTGTACTGACCGGCGTGTCCACGGGAGTCCTCGGGCGACTTGTCGTCCGGCATGGACTCGTTCGGCGGCAGGGGAGTGTGGTCCTTATCACTCTGCTCCGGGGGCGGCTTCGGTCCGAAATGGCGACGGTCTGACATGATCAACGTCCTCCTGACGTACGCGGTCAGCCGTCAACCACTAGCGACCGCGCGGCCAAGCCCCGTGACCGACGCCGCGGGCGCGCGAGCCGAGCGCTGATGGCTGTACGCGTACCTCCTGATACCACCCGTCTACGGCGTCAGCACGATTTTCGTGCAGTTGTCCTCTTTGTCGCGGAACATCTTATAGCCGTGTGGGGCCATCTCCAGCGACATGCGGTGGCTGATCACGAATGACGGGTCGATCTCCCCTTTCTGAATTCGCTCCAGCAGCAGGGGCATGTACTTATGCATGTGCGTTTGGCCCATCTTGAGGGTCAAGCCCTTGTTAAAGGCCGCGCCGATCGGCATCTTGTCGATGAAGCCGCCATAGACACCGGGTATCGAGACCGTTCCGCCCTTGCGACACGCCTGGATCGCCTCGCGCAATGCAGTTGGACGATCCGTCTCCATCCGTAGGGTCTGCTTGACGGTATCGTAGAGGGCATCGATCCGCGTGCCGTGGGCTTCCATGCCGACGGCATCGATACACGCGTCGGGGCCGCGACCGCTGGTGCGCTGCTTGAGCTGTTCCACCACATCGCTGTCCTGCTCGTAGTTTATCACCTCGGCGCGGCCGTGCGTCTCGGCCAGCTTCAGCCGCTCGGGCACCCTGTCAATCGCGATCACGCGTTCGGCGCCCAACATGTAGGCGCTCGTGATCGCGAACTGGCCGACCGGGCCACACCCCCATACCGCGACCGTATCACCGGGCTGGATATTGCAGTTCTCGGCCGCCATGTAGCCAGTGGGGAAGATATCGGAGAGGAACAGTACTTGCTCGTCGGCCATTCCGTCGGGTATTTTCAGCGGTCCCACATCGGCGAACGGCACCCGCGCGAACTGCGCCTGCCCACCGGCATAGCCACCCATCATGTGGGAGAAACCGAACAGCCCAGAGGGAGAGAAGCCGTACAACGCCTCGGCAATCGACGCGTTCGGGTTGGAGTTATCACACAGTGACCACATCTCCCGTTTGCAGTAGAAGCACTGCCCACAGGCGATCGTGAAAGGCACCACCACCCGGTCGCCGATTTTCAACTTCCGCACATCGGGTCCGACCTCCACCACCTCGCCCATGAACTCATGGCCGAGGATATCTCCTTCTTTCATGGTTGGGATATAGTTGCCGTACATGTGCAGGTCGGAGCCGCAGATCGCCGTACTGGTGATCTTGATCACCGCGTCATGCGGATTGAGGATGGATGGGTCGGGTACATTCTCGACCTTGAGGTCTTCTTTCCCATACCAACAGACAGCTTTCACGCCTTGTTCCTCTCTTCTGCTTCACCGCCATTTCGCGCGAGCGGTCAGCGATTAATGCTCAATAGGCGGCCCGCCAGTCAAGCGTCGGGACAGCCCCCATCACCGCCCGCGCCCACGCGGTGGTCACGGACCACGGCCGCGGGGGCGCTGAACGATGACGGGTGGTGGCTGACCGCTCACCTTGTCCCGACCGCGAACGCGGCGGCTGAGCACTGACCGCTGATGGCTGACCTGTCAGCGGTTGTTGCCCGCGGACTGGCCGTCGGTCGTTGGCATCTCGCCTGTCTCCATCAGTTGCTTGAAGTGGCGTAGATCATCACGTACCTGTTGGTCCGGGTTCTCACCAAAGAGCTTGGCGACGGCGGCGCCCGCCGTTCCACCGGGCGGGCTATACGCGAGCGACACCTTCACCTCGGTGCCGCGCCCCTCAGCCAGCCGTGTGAACTGTACCTGCCCGGAGTTATCAATCTCCGAACCGGGCAGCGAGCGCCAGGCGATCAGTTCGTTGTCACGTCGCTCGGTCACCTCGGCATCCCACTGGACCGCCGTGCCCAGCGGCGCCTTCGCCACCCAATGCGAGCGGCCGTCGGAGAGCGACGACACCGATTCGAGATGGTCCATGAACCGCGGCAGATTCTCGAAGTCGCTCCAAAATTGGTACAGTTCCTCGGGCGAGCAGTTGATCGTCGTCGCCCGCTCGACCGTGATGCCGTGACCGCCGCTCTTGCCGGCCGTGCTGACGCCGAGCGCGCCATACATATGACAATGCCCGGTGACGCCACGGTAGAGCAGGCCGCCACCGGCCGCCGCCAGGGCCACGCCGCCGAGCGAGCGGCGTGACAGCCCGAACAGCGCGAGCGCGCCGCCACCCACGGTCGATACCACGCGCTCGATCGACGCGACGTTGACGCCGCTGCTGTCACGCGTGGCGCCGTTGGCGTTGTTGGGAGATGAAGGTGTTGCGTTATGTGAAGACATATTTCGTCTTTCCGGCGGGGATGAAATACACGGTATCGTACCGATCACTTACCATTACGCCAGCGGATCTCACGGCCAGATCGATCAGCGTCTGTCTGACGCTATCGCAAGCGTCCGGCCGTCAGCCGTCATCGACCGAGCCGCGAGGATTCGAGACCATGGCCCGGTCGCGGTCGCCCGCGGCTGGCCGTGCTGAACGTGACCGGGCGAGCTTACCGCTGAGCGCGAAGGCGGAACCCTTATACGCTATCAAGCCCGCTCGCCGCGTTGTACCACCCGGACGGGCTACGCGATGCCGTCCGTGATCAATCATCCGCCGGGACTGCGCTGGGCCGCGCGCCGTGGAACAGGCGCGAACGACGTACTGGTGTATCTTGGACATGACCCGTCATCGCGACCGACACCACTGACGAGGACACCATATGACCAACGGCGTACCGACCAATGCGGCGGCGAACGGCCCACGGCAAAGCACAGCCGGGCGCGATGTCGTGCTCATTCACAGTTCGGACCTGCACCTCGGCGGCGACAGCCGGGTACACGACATGCGCTCGCTGCACGAGGTGCTCGATGCGGCCCGCGCGCTAGCCGCCGACGCCGTGCTGCTGGCGGGCGATGTGTTCGACCACAACCGCCTGCCGCTCTCCATCATCGACGAGGCCACGCGCCTGCTCGGCGACGCCGGCCTGCCGGTGGTGATTCTGCCCGGCAATCACGATTGTCTGGCCGCCGGCTCGGTCTACCGGCGCGGCGGCCTCGCCGGCCCGGCCAACGTCCATGTGCTCGGCATCACGCACGAAGAATCGGTGGAGTTGCCCGCGCTCGACCTTGAGATATGGGGGCGTCCTCACCTCGATCACATCGATATGTCGCCACTGAGCGACGGCCGGACACGCGGCGCGATGCGATGGAACGTCGCCGCCGCACACGGTCATTGGGTCAGCGGCCCGCAGGATCATCACCGCTCGTGGCTGATCCACCAGGACCAGCTCGAAGCGCTTGACACCGACTACATCGCCCTCGGCCACTGGGACCGGGCGGTTCGCGTCGGCGAGGGCGACATCCCCGCCTACTACTCCGGTTCGCCCGACCTGGCGCGCTCCGTCAACGTCGTACGCTTCACCGCCGCCGGCGCGGTCGTGATCGAGCGCGTGCCGTTCGAGGGTATGGCCGAGCGCTGATGCGGGGCCGGCTACCGCTTCGATTTCGAGCAGGCGCGGGCGGCGCATGAGTCGCCCCAACCACGTCGTGGTCGCCATATTCCGTAACGCCGGCGCAACATTGTCTTCATCCGCTCGTAATACGGACGAAACACAACCCTGGCACGATGCGCGGGAAGGTGGCCCTCGCGGACGGCGAGGGGCGCACTTGTCCAGGAGGAGCGGGTATGGAGATGAATACCGGTGATACGGCGTGGGTACTGATCAGCTCAGCACTGGTCTTGTTCATGACCCCGGGGCTGGCACTGTTCTACGGCGGCATGGTGCGCTCGAAAAATGTGCTCAACATGCTGATGAAGAACTTCTTCACCATTTCGATTGTCACGCTGCTGTGGGTACTCGTCGGTTTTTCGCTGGCATTCGGTCCCGATCTGGGTGGCGGCATTCTCGGTAACTTCGACTTCATCGGACTGAAGGACCTCGGCGGCGACAAAATCCTCGCCAACGCGCCGACCATACCGGCGATGGCGTTCATGGCGTTCCAGCTCATGTTCGCGATCATCACCCCGGCGCTGATCACCGGCGCGGTTGCCGAGCGGATGAAGTTCTCCGCCTGGGTGGTGTTCTGCACCCTCTGGTCATTGATCGTCTACTCGCTGGTCGCTCACTGGGCGTTCGCTCCTGACGGCTGGATTTTTAAGATGGGCGCTCGCGACTTCGCCGGTGGATTGGTGGTGCACATCAACGCCGGCATCGCTGCGCTCGCCTGCGTGATCGCGCTGGGACCGCGCAAAGGCTTCGGCCGTGAGCCGTTCCGGCCCCACTCGCTCCCGCTCACGTTGCTTGGCACCGGTATTCTCTGGTTCGGCTGGTTTGGCTTCAATGCCGGCTCGGCGCTCGGCGCCAACAGTCTCGCCGGCACCGCCTTTGTGACCACGCATATCGCCGCATCGCTCGCCGCGCTCGGCTGGGTCGCGGCCGAGTGGGTGAAGACGGGCAAGCCGACCACACTCGGCGCCGCCTCGGGCGCGGTGGCCGGGCTGGTCGCGATCACGCCCTGCGCCGGCTTCGTCGGGCCGCTGGCGGCGATTGCCATCGGCGCGATCGCGGGCGTGCTATGCTTCCTCGCGGTCAGCCTCAAGTTCCGCCTGGGCTACGACGACTCACTGGATGTCGTCGGCGTCCACCTGGTCGGCGGTGTCGCCGGCTCGATTCTGCTCGGCGTGTTCGCCCAGAACTCGATCAACCCGGCCGGCCTCGGCGACGCCGAGGGCCTGATCTACGGCGGCGCCAGCTTCTTCCTGAAGCAGGTGGTGGCGGTCGTCGCGATCATTGTCTTCACTTTCGTCGCCACCTTTATCCTGGCGAAGCTGGTGGACGCCGTGATCGGCCTGCGCGCCACCGAGGAGCAGGAGTCCAACGGCCTCGACATCTCGCTGCACGAGGAGCGGGCATACGTCATGAGCGAATCGGCGTAACGAGGTCATAGGTCACGGGTCATAGGAAATCGCCGGTTAGGGGTTTCGGGGGCAGCGTCCTCAACACCCAACATCCATGTTCAAGGGAGTCGCTCATGCCCCGCCGGGGCGCCACCAGCCCATGAAAAACGGCAGCGCCCCCGACACCCAACATCCGACATCCATTACCTATATTCAAGGGAGTGAGGCGTGAAATTAGTAATCGCCTTCATCAAGCCGTTCAAGCTCGAGGATGTCAAGGACGCGCTCAAGACGGTCGGGGTGACCGGGCTGTCGGTGAGCGAGATCCGCGGCTTTGGACGACAGGCCGGACACACCGAGGTGTATCGCGGCGCCGAGTACGAGGTCGATTTCCTGCCGAAAACACGGATCGATGTGCTGGTGGACGACACCATGGCGTCGATCGTGGTAGACACGATCGAGAAGTCGGCACGCACGGGATCGATCGGTGACGGCAAGATCGCCGTGCTCGCCGTCGAGGACCTGGTACGCATCCGCACGGGTGAGCGGGGACGGGACGCGCTGTAACGGCGCGCCCTCGGATCGGGGGTGAGGTTGGAAACCCACGAATCGCAACCACCGCGCCCGCCCTCCTCCGCGTCCCCGCTCGCACCCTATCTTGAACTCCGCGACGCGATCAGCGCGCGGCGGCGCGGCGACGGCGGCCCGGATGTGTGTCACGCCCTCACCGAGACGCTCGACGGCTGCCTTGCCGCGATTGCGGCGCCCCTGGCGTCCGAGCGTTTTGCGGTCGTCGCCGTCGGCGGCTACGGCCGGGGCGAGATGTGCCTTCATTCCGACATTGATGTCATGCTGTTGCATGGCGGTCGGTTGCCGCCGAGGGCGGTCGAGCTTGTGCTGTACCCGCTGTGGGACGCGCGGCTCAAGGTCGGGCACGCCGTGCGCTCCGTTCGCGACGCGCTCGGCGCCGCCCGCGACAACACGGAAACGCTCACCGCGCTCATGGACGCGCGACTCGTGGCGGGGCATGCGCCGCTGGTCAGCGACCTGCTGTCGGGGCTGGGTGATCTCCTCCGCCGGGGGAAGGTCGATCTTGCCGGCCCGTTGGTCGAGTCCGAACGCGGCCGGCGGGAGCGCGAGCCGTACCAATTGCTTGAGGCGAATGTCAAAGAGGGCCGGGGCGGTCTGCGTACGCTCCATGCTCTCCACTGGCTGCGCCGCCGCGACGTTCTGACCGGCGCTCCCACCCCGATCGCTCCCGGTGCGGACGAGCGGGGCGCGCACGCCACCCTTCTCGCCACCCGCAACGCTCTCCACGCGGTTGCCGGCCGTCCGTTCGAGTTGTACACGTTCGACCTCCGTTCACCGGCCGCGACCTGGCTTGGTCGCGACCCCGATAGCGTCAGCCACCGCCTGTACACCGCCATGCGGGTGGTGGACGGGCTGGCGCGGGAGGATGAGCGCCTACCCCCCCGGCCGCCACCCTCGGGAGGAAGAGGGACGGACGTGGTGTCGGACCCGGCGGCCACGCGAGTGGGTGTGGCGTCGCGCGCGGGGACCGGCGCGGGCGCCGCGTCATCCATACCGACCACCCGCGGGTTCGGGGGTACGGCGGAATGGGTGCGGGGGCTGCCGGCGGCGCTGCGCGGCCGCGAACGGGAGCCATTGCCGCCGCCGGCGCCCGAACCGCCAGTGGCGTCGCCGCTGGCGCTGGCCATGCGTGCGCTCGGCCGGCCATCGGGGCGGAGTGTCTTCACGCCGGAGGAGGCCGCGCTAATCCGCTCTGCCGGAGGGCCGGCGTGGGACACTGCCGACCGCACGGCGCTGATCCAGGTGCTGGCCGCCGGGCACCGCGGCTGGGAGGTGTTCGTCGCGCTCGAACAGCTCGGCTGGGTCGGGCGGGCGCTGCCCGAATGGCGGCACGTCGTGGCCGCGCCGCAGCATGTGCCCTTCCACCTGCATCCGGTCGATGTCCATCTGTGGCGCACCGTGATCGAGTTGCGGGAGATCGCGCGTCCCGGCAGTGACGAGCCGTGGTGCGCGGAGGTCGCCGCCGAACTCGGTTCTCTCGATGACGCGCTACTGGCGGCGCTGCTGCACGACATCGGCAAGGGCTGGCCCGGCGACCACGCTGTCACGGGCGCCGAGGCGGTCGCCGCCTTCTGCCGGCGGGCGCGATTCGGCCCCGCCATGACCGGTACCGTCACCGGCGTCGTGCGCCATCATCTGCTGCTGCCGGCCGTCGCCACCCGCCGCGATATCGACGACCCGCGGGTGATTGTGCAGGTGGCCGACCAAGCCGGCGACCTCCGTTCGCTGCGTTTGCTCTATCTGCTCGCGGTCGCTGACTCACGCGCCACCGGCCCGACGATGTGGAACCCGTGGAAGGCGTCGCTGGTGCGCTCGCTGTTCGCGCGGGCGGCGGATGAGCTGGCACGGCGGGCGAGCGCGGAGGAGCACTCGCCGATCGAGGGCCGCATCCTGCGAGAGTTGGAGGCCGCGACGGCGGGCCGCTTCGACCGCGCGCTGGTGGACGAGCACGTCCAGGCGATGCCGCCGAGCTATCTGACCTCGTTCACCGTCGCCGACATGGTCCGGCATCTGGAGGCGATGGCGCCGCCGCCGGAGCGGGGCGCGGTCGCGCTCGACGTGCGCGCCGCCACACCGGCGGCCAACGTGATCGTGGTTGCCGAGGACCGGCCGGGATTCCTGGCCGCCGTCTCGGGGGTGTTCGCCCTCCACAACGTCTCGGTGCTCGACGGCCGGTTCTACACCCGCGCCGACGGCGTGGTGCTCGACTCGTTCCATGTGGTGGATGCGCTCGGCGGCGATGTCAACGCGGAGCGGTGGTCGCGGGTGCGCGCCGACCTGCCGCGCGCCATCGCCGGCGCGTTGCCGCTGGAGGAAATGCTGCGTGAGAAGGCGCGCGCCTACCGACGCGACGACCCGAGCGACGGCAGGGTACGGGTGCTGGTCAATACCGATGCCTCTGACAGCTTCACCCTGGTCGAGATCCACGGACATGATCGCATCGGCCTGTTGCACGACATCGCGCGGGCGCTATTCGAATTGCAGCTTGACATCCGGCTGGCGAAGATCGACACCCAAGGCCGTGAGGTGGTGGACACCTTCTATGTACGCGGCGCCGACGGCGAGCCTGTTCGTGACCGCGGCCGCCTTCAGGAGATCGAGCGCGGCGTCCACGAACGCCTGCGCGGGCCGGTGTAGCGCGAGCGCGCCCTCAGACCGGGTCGTTATGTATGCCACTGCCGGGGGCGCGCCGCGGGACCGCTCCGACAAGAGGACGCCACCCACGCGCTGGTAGAGGCGACCCGATGGGGTCACCCTTCGACCACTGGGGGCACCGCGTCAGAACAAGGCGACGCCCACCGTGGCGCATGTGCGCCGCACGGTCGTGAAGTCCTCGCCGGTGTTGCCGGTGGCGCCGTTGTGCGATTCGAGCCGGCGGCACTCATCCAACAGCGCCTGCAACGCCCGCGAGAGCGCGTCCGCGTCGTCGCGCTCCCGCGCGCTCCGCAGGTCGTCATCGTGTCGGGCGAGCAGGGCGCGGTCCTCGGCCCAGTGCCCCGCCCCACCCGAACGGCCCATGACGAAGACGGCCACGCCGAACACGATCAGCAACGCCGTCAGCGCCACCACCATCGCCGCGACCGTAACCGCGCGCATCCGGCGCAGCTCGCGCTGCCAAGCGCTCGGCGGGCGGAGTCCCGCGGGCACGACGCGCCCGCGCTCGGGGATGGGCAGGGGCTGCTCCTGCACGAAGCGTTCCGCTGCCACCCCGTGCGCCAGGAGAAATCGCAGCCGGCCGGCGTCGCGGCCGCTGAGCATCAGCGTCCGCTCGCCGCCCTCGGGCGCCCAGACGACCGGGAGCAACTGTCCTTCGCCATCGGGCGACGGCTGCGGCTCACCCACGCGCACCACCGATCCGAACCCGATGCGCCAGCCCCAGCCGTGGCCGCGCAGTTCGAAGCGGTCATCGTGGACCGTGACCTCCACGTCGTCCGGATGTGTCCGGCCGGGGCATCCGCCGAGATAGTGTAGCGCCAGCGCCGGAGGTGAGGCCGTCATCTCGCTGATCCTTGTTGCCTTCCGTCGCGCCGTTCCACGCGCTGGCCGTCGCTGGTTCTGGAAATCTACTTACCCCCCGGCCGTGCCAGGACGGGGGCGCGAGGGACAGGGGGTGAATTGGACTCTGCTCTCCCCGCACGGGAGAGGTGGCTCCCATGCGAGGCGGCAGGCGCGGGCCGTGTCGTCCATCAGGTCATGGACACTGCTGTCGATATGAGTGTAGAAGACCAGGCGTTGGATTCAACCGGGTCAGCGTCGGCAATGCCGGAATGGAGTACGCTTGAACGATAGCACCCCCGGGAGGAATCGTGGCAGCTCCCCACCCGCCGGCCGACCGCGATCCCCGCGACTCACTTCGCGCCACGGATGGCTCGGACAACGGCGCGCGGTTGTTGGCCCCGATGGATTCTACCCTCCCGATCCGTGTCGACCGCCAGGCGCTGCGGCGGTGGGCGGTTGGCGTAGTGCTTTTTGGACTGGTCTACGGGGTGGCCCTGCTCGCGCTCCGGCGCTACAACATGCAAGGCTTCGCCGAGAGCGCGGCCGAGCGCGCGGGGTTGTGGGGCATCGCGATCTTCCTTGGCCTGATGGTCACGGCGGTGATGAGTCCGCTGCCCGACTCACCGATCGCGCTCGCGGGCCTGGTCGCCTACGGTCCGCTGGGGGGCCTGTGCCTGGTGGTGGCCGGCTCGTGGCTGGGGGCGATGGCCGACTTCCTCCTGGTACGCGTGTTGGGCCGCGAGCGATTCCGGCGGCGGTTCCCACGGATGGCGGCGCCAATGGACGGGCTCGCTGACCGGCTGGGGTTCGAGCTGCTGGTCGTGCTGCGTTTTCTGCCCACGGTCAGCTTCGACATCGTGTCGTACGCCGCCGCCGTGACCCGCATCCGCTTCACCCACTTCGCCGGCGCCACCTTTCTGGGACAACTCCCGGGACCGACGATCGCCGCTCTGGTGGGCGCGGGCGTGGGCGGCGCCGACCGGCGGCTTACCGTCGCGCTTGGCCTGCTCGCCGGCGGGCTGCTGGCGCTTCTGCTGGTGGTCCGTCGGATGGTGCGACAGCGCCGCCGCGTGCATGATGGGGGCGCGACCGCCCGCGACCGGCGGAGAGGGTAGGACGGCTGCCCCGTTGCCCACACCTGATCGCGGCCGGCGCGTGGCGCCAGGAGACTATCCGATATGCTGCCCTTGTCTCCGGCGACGCGGTGCGCGCCATGGACCGGTGCGCTGGTCGCGGCGGTCACGCTGATCGCCGCCTGTGGCGGCGGGAATGCATTGGTGGCGCCCACCGCCGTCCCGCCGCCCGCGATCACACCGCCCGCCGAGCTGGTCGTCCCGCGCGGGCAGGCCGCGTGCTACACCTCGCAACACCCTGCCGCCGATATTCCGGCGGTGAAGAGCTACCGCCTCACCGCCAGCATACCCTTGCCCGAGGGCATCACGCCATCGGTCAAATCGGTGCGGTTCGCCGGCAGCAATGGCGCGCGGGTGCTGGAGGCAGAGATCTGCTTCACGGCCGGCCAGTCCGCGCCTCCGGGCCGTATCGACGCGCGGCTCGACCTGGGCCTATTCTCGGCCGATTCCGAGAAACAGAGCCTTAATGCCCGGCTGCAACCGATCCGGGCGCTGCCGATCAGCCAGGTCGTACAGGTACGGTGAGCGCGAATGTGCTACCGTGTGTCGCGGTCGAGGGCGAAGGTCCGCGTCGTCCACGCCCCCACCACCCAACACCCACGGAAGGATACCCACGATGATCAAACTCACTGACCAGATGCGCGAGGCGATCGATAACGCGCTCGCCGAGGGCGCCCCAATCGTCGTCGCGACCGCGGCCCCGTCCGGCATGCCGGATATCGCATTCAAGGGAAGCGTGATGGTGTTTGACGACGAGCACCTCGCCTTCTGGGAACGGTCAGCCGGCCAGACGCTGCGGAACCTCGAAGAGAATCCGCAAGCATGCGTGTTGTACCGCAATCCGGGGCGTGCGCTCGCGTGGCGCATCTTCGGCGCGACCGAGATCCACCGCGACGATGACCTGCGCCGGCAGATCATGGACCGTACCGTCGAAGCGGAGCTAAACCGCGACCCGGAGCGCAAAGGCGTGGGCGTGCTCATGCGCGTGGACCGCGTGATCCAGGGTCGCGACGTGATCATGCAGCGCGAGGAGTGAGCGGGCCGCTCACCGGTTCTCCACCGCGCGCACGGCATCCCTCCTGACATCGCGACGTGCATCCGTCCGGACCGCCGCACGTCCGAGGCTACGGTGAGATAGGTCGTGGATTGCCTCCGACGAGGATGTAGCACGACAGGACATCACCCGAGGGAGTTGTGCGAATTGAGAACGAACGTTGACAATCCAACACTAGCCGTCCGACGGCGCCCACGTCGTACTGGGGTTCTGCTCACGCTGGTCGCGGCGCTCTCATTGCTGGCAGCGCTCGATGGCAGGTCGGGGCAATTCCGCACGGCGGCGGCGCAGACCGCCTGTCCGTGCAGCATCTTCGCCAACGTCCCCACACCCGAAGCGGCTTCTTCCAACGATGGGTCGCCAATCGAAGTGGGAGTTAAGTTCCGGTCGAGCATGGACGGCTACATCACGGGCATCCGTCTGTACAAGGGCAACACCGAGGCAGGCTCCTATAAGGGCAACCTGTGGAGCGGTACCGGAGAGCTGCTCGCGAGTGCCGTTCTCGACGATCAAAAGGCGAGCGGCTGGTTAGAGATGTTCTTCCGAACGGCCGTGAGCATCAAAGCTAACACCACGTACGTTGCATCGTCGTACAGCGCCACCGGCGACTACGCCGCCACATCCGGCTTCTTCACCGGATCGAGCGCCGACCAGTCGCCGCTGCGGGCGCTGGCCGATGGCGAGGATGGCCCCAACGGCGTCTTCAAGTACGGCGAAAGCGGACTGCCCACCGAGGGTTTCCGCGGCGCCCACTACTGGGTCGATGCTGTATTCGATACCACGCCGCCGCCCGTGCGCGCGATCGCCTGCCCGTGCAACGTGTTCGGCGAGGCGACCAAGCCCGATACCGCCCCCGGCAATGATGGGCAGCCGGTCGAGGTCGGCATGAAGTTCCGGTCGAGCCGCGACGGCTACATCACCGGCATGCGCCTGTACAAGGGCAGCGCCGAGCCAGGCACATACACCGGCAACCTGTGGAGCAGCACCGGCACGAATCTCGCCGGCGCGGTGGTGGAAGACGAGACGCGCACCGGTTGGATCGAGATGACGTTCGGTGCGCCGGTCGTGATCACGGCGAACACGACCTACGTCGTGTCGTACCACAGCAGCAAGGGCGACTACACCGCTACCGGCGACTTTTTCGCCCGCTCCGGCCGCGAGAATCCGCCGCTGCGGGCGCTAGTCGATGGCGAGGACGGCCCGAATGGGCTGTTCACGTACGGTGAAAGCAGTTTCCCCACCGAGAGCTTCAAGGCGGCGAACTACTGGGTGGACGCGGTGTTCAACACAGCGGCCGCTGACTTAATCGCGCCCGCGGTGCTCCGCCGCTCACCGGCGGTAAGCGCCAAAGATGTGGTGGCGGGCACGAAGGTGACGGCGACGTTCACCGAGGCTGTCACGCCGGCCGCGATCGCGATGACGCTGCGCCGTTCCGCGACTGAAGCCGTGGAGTCCACCGTCACCTACGACGCGCGCACCCGCACCGCCACGCTCGCCCCCAAGTCAGCCCTCGCGGAAGGGG
>JBBQJF010000017.1:0-29575 GCA_038325665.1 Dehalococcoidia bacterium
GCGCACCACCTGGGCCAGCACGGCGGACGGCAGCATTTCCAGTGGCAGGTCCGTCATCGTACCGACAGCCTACGTGACCACGCCCGTGCTGTCACCTCCACCCTGCTGGTCGCACGCTCCCCGCCGAGGTGAGTAGTTACGCTATCTGATATGTGAATTCGATTCGTTTGAGTATCTCGGCTCTCAGCGCATTGTACTCCGCAGTCAGTAGCACGACATCACTTGAATGTCCAGACTGCTGCTTATCTTGTGATTCATCTTTCATATATGTCTGCTCCTACGCTTCCTCGATATCCATGCATCTATCACGGCTACCACGCTGGTCTTGAGGATAGCATAGCTAGAGACTGCGCTCTCCTCGTGCGAGTGAGGCCAGTTTGGCCGGGGTCGCGAGGGAAGCCGCTGACGAACGGATGACGACGCGATCGGCAGGGCGCTACTCCAGCTCATGCGCTGCGATGCAAAAGGATGGGCCGTCCAGACTGTCCAGTGCCTGACGCATGAGATCGCGCCAGGTTCGCCTCATTCGGCCTACAATGATGGCACGGCATCGAGTATCAGACGGCCATCTCGCGATTAAAGGGGATGTATAACTGATACTATTAGATTGAGTAGAATCTATCCCAGGGCGGTTGGATGGCACACGATGCGATTACCCTGATCATTGAGGATACAAGGTCTCGAGTGGACCAATTCGCACCTATCCGCCCGCGCCTGACCGCCATCGACTCTGACCTACGCAAACGTATTGCCATCGCCAACCGTTTACACCTTTCATGGAGTGGCTCGTGGGCTGGCTTCCACGCCTCCCTGTACTACACCGGTTTCGGTCAGCCCGCGTTGACTGAGCAATTCAACTCTGAATGGGGCTCTATCAACGGTATCCCCAGCCACTGGGAGGAAAAGTCATACGCAGATGTCAAGGATTATGTTGATAGCCAGTACAGCGGCATTAGATTCAAGGATGCCGCGCGGGAGGTCACTGACTTCCGGGAACAGGCTGTGGTGCTACACCGTCATATCTGCGATGAGTTCTCGTTTATCGAGGGAGTTCCTCTCTTCATACGTGAGGCCAAGCTGCTGAACAGTCTGGAAGTCTTGACGTGGGGAAAGTCAATGCAGCAGTTCATCAAGGATCGGGAGCCGACCACCTACATGTCGCGCGACAGTCTCGCCATGAACCAAGGGACGAAGGTCGCCCCGCATATCCAGATGGAAGCGGAGATGGATTCGGTCCGGTCCGTCATTCGAGGCATCGAGAAATTTATCGAAGATGCTCGATCGCTCGTCCGCAGGATGGAAGTTAGGCGGGAGATAGCGCAGCCGTTACTCCAAGCGAACAACGGGGGCGGTGTCATGCAGGCGCACCAAGATGAGGAAGAGACGGACGTGGATCCGCGTTCCGTCTTCGTGGTGCATGGCAGAGACGAAGCGGCCAGGCAGGCCATGTTCGATTTCCTTCGGTCCATCAACCTCCGGCCCTTGGAATGGTCGGAGGCCGTTAACGCGACCGGCACGGCGAGCCCCTATATCGGCCAAGTGCTTGATATCGCATTCGCGAGGGCCCAGGCCGTCGTGGTACTGATGACACCGGACGACGAAGCCCGACTTTGCGAGGAGTTCCGTAACGATCATGATCCACCTCACGAATCTCAGCTCACGCCACAAGCGCGACCGAACGTGCTATTTGAGGCGGGCATGGCGATGGGCCGGAATCCCGACCGAACTATCCTGGTTGAATTGGGAGAACTTCGTCCGTTCAGCGATGTTGCCGGCAGGCACGCCATCCGTATCAACGACTCGGTGCAACGGCGGCAAGAACTCGCCCTTCGGCTAAGGACGGCCGGATGCGACGTGAATATCGACGGCACAGACTGGCACAGGTCGGGGCAGTTCCCTAATCGTTCAGGGCGTCGTGAAAATACATAGGAATCTGCGCGCGGGGAACTGGGAGCGGCGGGAATTCGCTCGCGTTGCAACTGACGTAGATCATCCGACCTGATTGAACCAGCAGCCTTCCGCGTCGAGGTTTACGACCTGGGTTCCGTGTGGTCACGGCATATCGAGCGCGAACTTGATCGCGCGCTCGATATCCTCGATCTTGCCTGCTGCGAGGGTGCAGGGATACGTCTGGACACGGACGAGCGGGACGGTTGTGATCGTGTCCGCATTGGCGACACTCGGATGCGGCACGCCGTCAGCCGGTCCCAGGATAACCTCCGTGGGAATGCCCCGAATGGTGCGCGTCAGCGGTATCATCGTCACCGCCGAGCGGACTTGATACGCACGGGCGCGTGACATGAGCACGGCTGGTCGCCGCCCCACCGGCGGCCCGAAATCGACCCACCAGACCTCGCCGCGCGTCACGCCCACTCCTCCAGCGGAAGCACCTCACCCGTGATGCGGGCGTAGACTTCAGCTTCGCCAGCGTACTCCGGCTTGGCTCGATAGCCCGCCTCGTATGCTTGGTCGGATTCGTTCGCCGGCTCCTGTGATGCAAGGTAGAGATCGAGCGCCTGCTGAATCACGCGGCTGCGAGGCATACCGCGCTCAAGCCGGATACGCTCAATCGCGTCGGCTTGCCGTTCGGTTAGCGTGATCGCAATCTTCCTCATGCCGCCATGATACCGGCAATTTCGGCCAAGAACGACCAGTTCACTGGGTTTGGCGCGCGTAGCTGCGCGGGATGATCACGACGCCGGCCGCCGCTCACTGCACCGCGGGCCACGAGAGGGCCGCGGCTCGACCGAGATCTACCCGCACGAGTTCTAGCGGCCCCAGGTCCCGGGGAGCGTCATGCTCACCTTCGAGATAGACCTCAATGGCCTCGCGCGCATTGGCGAGGGCTTCCTCCCGTGTATCATCTTCGGTGACACAGCCAGGTAATAGCGGAACAATGACTGTAGACTTACCCACCTCGGAGTCGGGAATGAGAACCACGTTGTAGTGACGCCTCATAGGCACTCCTACAAGAGTCCATCGAACTGCTCGGACGGCGGTCCCGGCCTCAATAAGCTACAGTTCGGCCTCGTCAAGCGTCAGCCCCAGCCGGTGGCGACCCACCAGTTCGTAGTGAGCGCGGCGCGCCTGGATGTGTTGGGTGATGACGTGGATGTCCTGGAAGTGGCGCTGGAGCGGATGGCTCTCGTAGATCGCGGTGACACCGGCGGCGGTATAGACGGCATCGACGACGCCGGCCGCCAGCCGGATCGCGTGGGTCGTGGCGAGGCGTAGCGCTGCCCGCTGGTCGATGCCGGGTGGACCGGACTCCGCGGCGGCCCAGATGTCGCGGACGGCTTCGGTCAACAGCGCCCGCCCGGCGCGGAGGTCGGCCTCGGCGTGCCCAACGTCCGCCTGGACCATGGGCTGATCGCGGAGCAGCCCGCTCACGGCGCGGGGTGTCTTGGCGCCGGCCAGCTCGACAAACGCGTCCATCGCGGCGCGGGCGACACCGAGGGCGACAGCGGCATCGCCGGACGCGAACACCAATGTCCGGGGGATACGGTACAGCGGCCCGGTCTCGACCAGCGGCGCCCCCTCCGCCAGCACCGTGCGCTCCTCGGGCACGAAAACATCGTTCACGACAAAATGGTGTGTCCCCGTGCCGCGCAATCCGTGGACCTGCCAGGTATCGAGCAGCTCCCCCTCCGCGACAGGCACGAACAGATAGCGCGCATCAGGCCGTCCGTCTGGGAGCAGCCGGGGCCGGCCGTCCTCGACGATGCGCGCATGGGCCGCCAGCCACGCGGCGTGCCGGCAGCCGGTGCCAAATCCCTGGCGGCCGGTCACTCGATAGCCGCCGGGAACGGCGATCGCCTCGGCCGTGGCAAGCGGTGTGTTGGCGACGACGGCGCGCGGCGTATCGATCCAGATCGCGCGGGCGGCGTCCTGGGACATGCGCGCGGCGAAGGTCGCGAAGATCGCCCCCTGGTTGACCACCCAGCCGGTGCTCGCGTCTGCCGTCCCGAGCGCCTCGACCACCTGCACATAGGTGGGCAGGTCGATCTCGGGACAGCCGAGCGAGCGCGGCAGCGCCAGATGGAACATCCCGGCGCCGGCCAGCGCCTCGAACAGCAGGCGCGGAAGCTCCCGCTCGGCCTCAACCACACCGGCGCATGACCGGATGAGCGGGGCGAGTTGCCGAGCAGCATCGAGCGGCGCCGGGGTGACGCTCATCGCCGCGCCGTCGCGTGCTTCATCTCGGGAATGACGTACTTGCCGAACAGTTCGATCGACGACATCACCTTCTCGTGTGGGATCGTCTCGGTCGCCATCAGGAATTGCAGCTCGTCCACTCCCGCCGCCTCGTGCATGGCGATGCTCTTCAGGCAGCTCTCGGGGTTGCCGGCCACGAGGATTCCACGCTCGGCGAGCGTATCGGCGTCGATCTGGTTCCAGAGAGCGGCGGCGATCTGCCCGGAGCCGCCGGAGAGATCGACGTCCGGCGCCCCGTCCGTGCCCTCATCCTTGAGATAGCGGGCAAAGTTCGCCCGCAGGTGATCAGGCACCCCGCCCCATGACTCGACGAGCTGCTCGTAGAGGTGCTTTTGGTCCATCAGGTACGGGCGATCCGGCCCGAAGAACGTCCGTAACGATTGCGCCGCTAGCTCACGCGCGCCCTTGTCATCCTCGTCGCAGAAGGCCATGGTCGAGCTGAGCCACTGGCCATTGATGAACTTCCCGACCGGCTTGGCGTGGCGGACGCGCTCCTTGTACTCCGCGATATGCGGGGCGAGGAAGGTGGGCGCGGCCACGCTGAGCGCCATCACGCCGATACCCAACTCGGCCGCGAGTTGATAGGTGGCCGGCTGCAACGCGGCAACCCACATCGGTGGGTGCGGCTGCTGATAGGGCTTGGGCCGCACATCGCGCGGCGGGACGTTCCAGAACTCGCCCTCCCACGAGAACGGCTTATCCTCCCAGATTTGCGGAATCATCCGGAGCGATTCTTCCCACATGGCGCGCGTGTTGCGTGGATCGACGCCCATGCCAAGCTGCTCGTACGGCGCCGACCGGCCGGTGCCGAACTCGACCCGGCCGCCGGATAGGTGATCGACCATCGCTACCCGTTCGGCCACCCGCACCGGGTGATGGTAGGGCAGGATCACGACGCCGAATCCGAGCCGGATGCGCTTGGTCAACCGGCTCAACGCTCCGAAGATCACTTCCGGAGACGGCGACATCGAGAAGCTGGTGAGGAAGTGGTGCTCCACGAACCACACGGTGTCGAACCCCATCTGGTCGGCGAGCACACACTGCTCGATGGTCTCCTCGATCACCGCGTGGTCATCAACCACCGGCCGCTGCATTTCGTAGGCCAAACTCAGTCGCATATGCCGCCTCCCTGTGAAGATACTCCCCCGGCCCACCTACCCCCCGACCTAACCCCCCGGCCCCCTTCCCTGCGAGAGAAGGGGGTACGAACCGCTGCGGTACGAGCGTCTCCTTACGCGATTGCTCCTGCATCAGTGGGCGGGACTAACGCCAGTACGCGCGCCGGGTTGTGAATCAGAATCGCCTCGATCTGCTCCTCGGTCATACCCTTTCGCCGCATCAACGGCACCACGTTCTGAAGGATGTGCGCGTAGCCGTCGCCGCCGTAGCACACTAGGCTGGTCTTGCGACAGATATCGTGAGCGATGACGAGCCGGTCGCCGAACCCCTCGGCGATTAGCCGGCGGAGGTGATCGACGCGGGTTGCATCATTGGGTACGTCGATCGGCGCCAGGGGATAGAATGACGACTCCTGGCCGAACAGGTCAAACTCTATATAGCAGCCGGTCCTCGCCAGCGTAATCATGTCCTGCTGGTCGAACAGCGTGCGGTCGATGTGCGACATCACGGTCCGCTCGGGGGCGCCGCCCGCGTCGATCACGACCCGCATCGCGTCCAGTGGCGCCGTCACGGCCCGACCGGGATGCACGAGCAGCGCCGCCCCGGTGATTCGCTGGGCACGCGCGGCGGCGCGGAGAGACTTCCGCTCATTGGCGGTCATCGGCGCTGAGCACCCGATCTCGCCGATGATGCCGGCACGGATGGGCGTGCCGTCGCAGCCGCGCGTCACGTCGCCGGTGATTTCCTCAACGAGTTCGTCCTCGGTGCGGGTGTCCATGTCGAGCGGGTGATGCTCATCGATGTAGTGGCCGGCGCCCATGACGATATGCACGCCCGTCGCCCGCGACAGGCGTACCAGCGCATCCGGATCACGCTTGAGATCGGGGTTGGTCGCATCGACGACCGTGCCGCCGCCCGCCTGCTTGAACAAGGCCAGCTCGTCCCCGGCGATGCCCTCATCGTCGAGCAGCGAGTTGTGCGGGTGGCTCGCCCAATTCCGCCGCACCCAGCCCACGGTTTCGAGCGTAATCGGCCGGGCGGCGCGTGGATCATCCGACACCTGCCGAGCGACTCCCTGCCCCCCGCGCCAGCGCCCGAAGGTGATCAGCAGATGCTCATGCGTGAGTGTCATCCCAAGACCGGACGGATCGATGTCTCCCAGAACGGTACGCACACGGCCAACCGTCATCGCCGCCCCTCCATCACGCGGTGTAACGGCTCCTATGGTGCGCTCTCGGCACTGATGCGTCCAGCAACCCGGCCCTCACGGATGCCACGACACCTGACGCCGTACAGATTTCCAGGTATCGATGCATGCCGAGTGGCGCGCACTCCACCCCGTTGCCGCGACGGGCAGGACTGACAAGAACGCGATACCCCTCTCCTGCACGCGGGAGAGGGGTATCAGACCCGGCAATCGTCGGTGACCGAACACGGTCGTGGGTCAGGACTTATCGATCCACGAGTTCTCCACCTGCAACCCCTGGTAGCCGGACTCGGCTGCCAGCGTGCTGAACCCCTTGAGCCACGGCTGGATGACGTAGCGCAACGTGGGCACGACCGTACCAATTCGGTACATCTTGTCGGCAAGTTCGCGCTGGATGTCCCCGAGGATCTTCTTACGCTCCTCCTTGCTCACGTCACCGCGCTGCTTCTCGATCATCGCGTCCAGCTCGGGACCGCCCCACTTCCCATAGTTCCGGCTGCCCGTGGTGTGGTAGAAGCTGTACAGGAACTCGTCAGGCTCGGAGAAGGTGGCGTGCTCCCACATGCGGATCATCCAACCACCACCGGCCGAGTTGCGCTTGCCGAGGAACTCGGTGGGGGGCAGCGCCGGCAGGGCGGTCACGTCGATGAAGATCTCCTTGAGTTGCTCCTTGAGGATCGGCTGCATCTTGACGTTGTTCGGATAGGCCTGGTTGGTCTCGATCTCCAGCTTGAGCATCTTGGTGGCGTCGTATCCGGCTTCGCGCATCAATGCCCGCGCCTTCTCGACGTTGTACGTGTTGTTGGGCAGGTCGCTGGGTTTTACCGCGAACTCGCTGAAACCCAGCGGTATCATCGGCTGGCGATTGCCGTCGCCGTCAAACACCGCCTTGATAATGCCCTCATAATCGATCGCCTGGGCGACAGCACGACGGATGCGGACATCATCGAGCGGCTTGACGGTGAGGTCGAAGCCCGTGACGCCGGGATAGGTTAGGGGCAGGTACTTGTGCTCGATGATCTTCGGGTTCGCCTTTTTTACGTCGGGGAAGTCGGTTGGTTCGACCCCGCCGAAGGCATAGTCCCCCGTCTTCAAGCCCGCCACGCGCCGGCCCGGGGCGGTGTCGGAGCGCCAAATAAACTCGTCGATGTAGGGCATGCCCTGTTTGAAATAGTCGGGGTTCTTCTTGAACACCGCCTGCGCGTCGCGGTCGTGCTTCTGCATGGTGAACGGGCCGGTGCCGATCAGCGTGGTAGTCGGCTCCTTGACCTCGGGAGCGATCAGCTTCTGATAGCCGGTGGCCATGAAATTGACCCACAACGGCGACGGCTTCTTGAACTTCACGCTCACCGTCGCTGGATCGACGACGGTCACGCTGTCGATTTCGGCTTGGATCCAAGCGCGCTCGTTGTTTCCGCCGTCCGCCTGTTTCGCCAGCTTCATCCGCTCGATGTTGTATTTCACGTCCTCGGCGTTGAAGACCCGGCCGTTCACCGGTGGCAGGTTGTGCCACTTCACTCCCTGGCGCACCTTGAGGATCATGGTGGTCTTGTCAGGCGTCTCCGGCATGCTCGCCAGCAGTTCCGGCTCCATGTCCAGGCTCTGGAAATCGGTGACGCCCTTGCTCTTGATGCGGAACAGTCCATTTGATGTCAGGTTGAGGAATCCGACCTTGCTGGAATCAACTTGGAGATGCGGGTCGTAGTTGGTCGGCTCCTTCGGCATCGCCGCGACGAGTGTGCCGCCCATCTTTGGCTGGCCCTGTGGCTGTGCCGCCTGTTGCGTGCCGCCGCCGGCAGCGGGCGAGGCCGACGAAGTCGTCGCCGCATCCTTATCGTTGGACGAGCCGCAGCCCATTCCGGACGCCGCTGCCGCGAACGCCGCCCCACCCACGAGTAGCGTGCGCCGTGCCGTGCGGCGATTCCCCAGACGTTGCCAGTAGTTCACCTCGGACATGTCGCCCCCCTCCACTTGAGATGAACGATCCGCGCCTCGACGCGAGAGTCAGGAGATCGCTCACCGGCCGTCCAGACACTGTTTGCCCACCCTCACCGGCTGCCACGCAGCCGTGGGTCGAGCACGTCGCGCAGCGCGTCACCGAGCATGTTTGCTCCAAACACCACAAGGCTGATAGCAAGTCCAGGAAAGATCGCCATCCACGGCGCCCGCGAGATCTGCTGTTGGGACTCCTGAAGCATGTTTCCCCACGACGATGCCGGCGGCTGCGCGCCGAGACCGAGAAAACTCAACGACGCCTCGGTGATGATCGTCGAGCCGATAACGACCGAGACAAGGATCAGGATTGGCGGGAAGACGTTCGGTAGGATGTGGCGGGCGATCACGCGCATATCGCTCGCTCCCACCACCCGCGCCGCCTCGATGTACATGTTTTCCTTCACGGAGAGCGCGGCGCCGCGAATCAGCCGGCTGGCGTTGGGTATGAGCACGATTGAGATGGCGATTATCAGGTTATTGATTGTCGCTCCCAGCACGCTGACGACGATCATCGCTAGCAGCAACGCGGGAAACGCCTGCACCATATCGATCAGCCGCTGTACCAGCAGATCGACCGTGCCGCCCATGTAGGCGCTCACCAAGCCGGCAACCGCGCCGAGCAGCGTGCCGGCAAACACCGACACCAGCGCCACACGCAGGGAGATGCGCGCCCCGTAGATCACCCGACTCCACTGGTCGCGGCCCTGCACATCGGTGCCGAACCAGTGCGCGGAGCTGGGGCCGACCCGCGCCTCGCGCAGGCTGGTCTTGTTCGGGTTATGCGTGGCGATCTGGGGTGCGAACACGGCCGCGACCACCAACGCGATCAAGATCAGCCCGCCCAGGGCACCCAACGGCTTGCGCCGTGCGAAGCGAAGCACGGTGGAAATCCAGCCAACCCGTGCCGCGGTCCACAGTGGTTCATGCGGAAGCGCAGCGGTGGTGGAAGCCTGACTCATAGCGATGCCTCCGGCATCGGAGGGGACGAGAGAGGGAGTAAGCGGATTGCTTGCGACTCCTCCCGTCTGCCCTACGCGAAGCGAATCCGCGGATCGAACCAGCCATAGGTAATATCCACGACAAAGTTGACGACCATCGCCACCAGCGCGAGGAAGAGGATGTTGAGCTGCACCTGCGGATAGTCGTTGGTCAGCACTGAGCTGACGGTGAGCCGGCCGACACCGGGGAGGGCGAACACGGTTTCCAACACGACCGCCCCACCGAGCAAGAAGCCCATCTGATTGCCGATCACCGTGATGACCGGGATCATCGCGTTTTTGAGCGCGTGGCGGACTACCACCGAACGCCCGCGCAATCCCTTGGCCCACGCCGTGCGGATATAGTCCTGGCGCAGCACTTCGAGGAGTTGGGAACGCGTCATCCGCATCGTGATCGCGGAGAGTTGCACCCCCAGGATCAGCGCCGGCGCCCACATCACCCGCAGATTGAGGCTCGGGTTCTCTGTCAGTTTGGCGAATGTCGCCGGGGGACTCAGCGCCTGGACCCAGGTAGAGGTGACGTAGATAAAGATCAGCCCCACCCAGAAGCTGGGCATTGAGAGAAAGGCGAGGCTGAACGAGCGCGAGCCGTAGTCAAGCGGCCCGTCTTGGTAGAGCGCGCCCAGGATCCCCCCCGGCACACCGATGGCGATACCAACGATGATACTGAGCAGTGCGAACTCGATCGTGACCGGTATCCGCTTTTGGAGTTCTCCCAGGGCCGGGGCGCGACTGTAGTACGAATAGCCAAAGTCGCCGCGCACCATGCCGGCCAGCCAGTGCGCGTATTGCACCGGCAGCGGTCCATCGAGGCCGAGATCGCGCTTGACCTCTGCGATCTCTTTGTCCGTAACGTTGGTGGATTCGCCCAAACGCGCCACCAACACGTCGGAATTTACGATACGGAGGACAGAGAAGATGATCACCGACACACCAAACAGCATCGGGATTAGCAGGAGCGCCCGCCGGATGATGTACGTGGTCATCGGTCTCCCTCGCCCTCGGGGTTCGGCTTCCTCGTCTAGGGATGGTAGCGCCGGCCCAGGCGCCGGAGGTGAGCGCCACGGTATGAGCAACTGCCTCGCCCTTACGCTCGGCTTCCTCGTCTAGGGATGGTAGCGCCGGTCCCGAAGGGTGTCAAAGGAGAATCATTTCCTTGAACCTCTCATGTTCGTAAGGTCAGTCATCAACCGTACGCGCGAAACGCTTCCGTGGATTCGCGCACTCGGACGCCGTTGAGAATAAGCATTTCCCGCGGTGTACCTAACCCCCCCGGCCCCCTTCCCTGCGAGGGAAGGGGGGGCAACGGGCTCGCGAGGGTCGGTGTATCAGCGGGCAGAACGCTGAATCTAGAGAAGCACACGCGAGGTTCGGGCGTCGCAGCACCGCTGAATCTGGCGTCGAAGATACCTTCCCCTGAAAGGAGACAACGGGGCAGGCCATACGGGAAGCGGTGATGACGAGCCTCCCCTCCCCTTGCAAAGGTTGAGACGGTTGAGTCGGGCGGCCGTTACGTCATGCGGCTCGATGTGGACGCGGGATCGCCGATGACCGCACCGTTGTTGCCACCTCCAGCGATCATCTGCTCCCGCCCTGGGCTGGTGAGAACTGCCCGCAGGATTGATGGAACGATAGCCGTCACTTCCGCTGCGTGCTGGCCATACACTTGTCCCGTCTCTTGCCCGTTCATCGAGCCAGGCGCCGGCCGGTGCGCGATGAACGATGACGGTGACGGGCGCACGAGTGCTGGTTGACACGCAGGACTCAGGGAACGGAGAGACGGAGCCGTTCACGGCAGAGCGCGGGTGCGGGTGTCGCGGGAGGTGTCGCGGGGTGCACCGCCTTCAGTGAGCCGAACACCGCATTCTTCCTCCGCCGCAAGAGCGATCGGGTTCCCACCCTTGTATTCATGCCAGAGATGGTTCGTGCCCTCGCGTGCACGATGCTCGCCCTAGCACCTACACCATCCAGGTGTACGCGGCGCCGTGGAGGGATTTGCGGGCGAGGGTGATGGCCCGGTCGCGGCCACCCTATAGGACAACCTGGTCGCTCGCGCCTTGTCGCGCCAACGTGTTGCGCCACGAACTACTGCCTCCCTCCCCAGTGCTTCGGGTCCGTCGGCGGCGATGTGCACAGCCTCACAGGTGCTGTCGTAATCCGCTGGAAGACCGCACGCATGTTCTGATATCATCACCGTCATAGACGAGTCGGGGCGTGACCTTGCCGACCGCCGAGATGGCTCACGGAGCAAACTAGATAGGGGATCCAATAGTGAAAACTGCTATCTATAGGTTGACCACCTGGCAAGTGTGAGAGCGGGACGGCGGCTATGTATGGACGGGAGTCCTACGAGCGGTATGAGAGGTCGCGGGTGGCGCCATCACCGACGACTACCTGATCTCCGAAATCAGCGCCGACGAGTTGCTTCAGATGTGGGCCGAACGCGCCAACAAGCGGTACCCGACCGGATTGGTTCCGATCAATTGGTTCGTTAGCCGCGAACAGTCGGGGAAGTTCGAGGCATTCCCATTCCAGCACGATCATGTTGGCCGAGGGGCATTCGGCGAGGACTTTCTGACGTTCTACCACTGGCCGGTGAACGCGAACACAAAGGAACCCCTGAATTGGCTAGAGTTGCCAGTTGCGGATAAGCTGTGGAACGAGGATCGCGCCGACAAGGGGGGGTTCATTCAGCAAGCCACTCGATGGAAGCCCTCCATTTCACAGCCATACGTGTATCTCCCGTCGCTAATGAGGACGCGCCGTGAGGTCTACTGAATTCTGCACCAGGTCACGTAGGTCGCGAGTGATGGGCGGCGCTGGTGCGGCCGGGGAGCGCCCTGTAGCTTGATGTGGGGGAATAGTACGGGCGATGAGTGTCTGACACTGCCGTAACTGCCCCTGATCGACCTGCTTGTGGTAGGCAATGGGGGCGGCCGGTCCGGTGCTCCACCTGCTAGCATTTGTTCCAACGCATCGAGCCATGCGAGAAGGCCGTCATACCGATGAACGCCGAACACCCATCAGCGCCAGCATCCGAGAGTGTCGAAATCGACGGAGCGGATGCCCAGTACCGCCCGATCGGGCCGTTTCAGGACTGGGCAGAGCTGACGGTCGATACAGCGCGCTGGGATGCTGGTGAGATGCTCGTCAAGGAACGAGGCGATCCCTCCCCTGCACTACTTGCTCGAGCACGCGACATCGTGAAACGGGCGGCCGCCGTCGAGACTGGCGCTATCGAAGGGCTGTACGATACCGACCGTGGCTTCACATTCACCGTTGCGATGCAATCCGCGCTGTGGGAGGCTGCCGCGTCTGCGCGAGCAGATCAGAGAGCGCGTCTCATCCACGCTCAGTTAGCCGCATACGACATGGTGCTCGACTTCGCGACACAGGTGATGCCGGTGGCGGAAGCGTGGATACGCGACCTACACCGTCGGATATGTGAGGCGCAGGTTACATACCGAGTCCATACAGCGGCTGGACCGCAAGAACAATCTCTCCCGCTGGGCGACTATAAGGCGCATCCCAACCATGTCGTGCAGCAGGATGGAACCATCCATTCATATGCGCCGGTATTGGACACTCCTACCGAGATGCAACGCCTCTGTCAAGAACTCCGCAGCGAGGCGTTCTCGAACGCCCACCCGGTACTGCAAGCAGCGTACGCCCACTACGGGCTCGTCGCGATCCATCCGTTCGCTGATGGTAACGGGCGAGTGGCCCGTGCCTTAGCCTCTGTCTTCCTATATCGGGCAGCGTGGATACCCCTCTTCGTCTTGGTTGCGCATCGCTCAGAGTACTTCGGCGCTCTCGCCGCCGCCGATTCAGGAGATCATCAAGCCCTCGTCAACTTTGTACTGGATCGCTCCGAAGATGCCTTCCGGCTGGTGAGCGAGAGCATGCGGACCGCAGCGGCGCCTGTGCCGGCAGCGCAGTTCGAGCGTATCAGGCAGATGTACACCACCAAGGGCGGGTATACGCACGCAGAGGTGGATACGGCAGGTGCGGCTCTGTTGGGCCACCTGAGCATCCAGTTCGTGGACCAGGTTTCCGCCTACCAGATACCCGGCAACTTCTCACTCATTGTGGGGAGCGTATCAACTGCTTTTCTGGCTCCTTCAGAAGGGAGTGGCTACCGCAAACCGGTGAGCGTCGCACAACAAATGGTGCGAGTAACCGCCCAGAGTGCGCCGCCGGCGGACGCCGAACTCGTGTGGGATTACTACTTCTGGGTGCCGAGAGATTGTGGGAAGGACAATGAGATTCGGCTGCGGTGTGTCCAGAGAGAACACGAGGTTTCTGCGCCGATGAAGCAGGTGTACCCGCAATTGACTGAGGTGGTCAGTTGGCAACTGACGATGTTCGTCGAGCGCACCCTTGGAGAGATGTTGGCCGAACTAGCGGGGCTGAGCGAGCGGAGCCTGAGCGCGCAGGGATATGGATGATACGGGGCCGGCTTCATGACGCGAGGTCAAGCGACTGCGCCCATGTAATCCGCTAACACCGTATGGTCGGGTGGACGGCGGTCCAGCGGATTATCTACGTTCAGCTAGTAACTAGTCCCTAGCTATCTCCCTGAGTTGGGTCGCGCACGCTAGTGAATCGCACCCGTAGGCTCGGATGTCATTGAGAATATGTGATTCCCGCGGGCTACCTAGCCCCCCAGCCCCCTTCCTCCCGGCAGACCGGGACAGGCGTGCGAGGAAAGGGGGAGACTGCACGGGACAAAGGAACCACGGTTCTCCCCTCCCCTTGTAGGGGAGGGGCCGGGGGAGAGGTAGCCGCCGTCGGCGTGGAGAGCCCTACCGCCCTTTCCATTGGGGCTTGCGCTTCTCGGAGAATGCACGCGGCCCCTCGACCGAGTCCTCGCTGTGCAGCAGCTTGTCGTAGAGGTGGTAGACCAGTGGCGCCGCCAACTGCGGCGGCTGGCCCATCGCGCGCAGGATCATCTCTTTGTGCGCCCGCACCGACAGCGGACCGTTCTCACAGATCGTCCGGGCGTACTCGAACGCGGTCGGCATCAGTTGGTCGAGCGGCACCACCTTGTTGACGAAACCGATCTCATAGGCGCGTTGCGCGGTGATCGGCTTGGCGGTCATCAGGATCTCCATGATCGCCGCCAGCGGAACCTGGCCGAGCAGCGCGGGAGCGAACGGGGCGAGCAGGTTCCAGCGCGACTCGGCGATGCCCAGCATCGCGGTGTCGGCAGCGATCCGGATATCGCACATCTGCGCCTGCGCCCAGCCACCCGCGATCGCGAAGCCGTTGACCGCCGCGATCAGCGGCTTCCAAATCTCCCGCTGGGGGATGACCGTCGGCTTTGCCTGGATGCCGGCGGCGTTATCCTCTGCCCTCTCCTTCAGATCCCGCCCGGCGCAGAACGCACGGCCGGCGCCGGTAAGGACGGCGACCCAAGAGTCATCGTCGTTGTTGAACTCGCGCAGCGCCTCCTCCATCAGCCGCGTGAATTCGCGGTTGATGGAGTTCATCGACTCCGGGCGGTTCATCGTGATCAGCACAACGTGGTCGCCCTGCTTCTCGTACAGGATTGCCGGCTCTGTCATAACACACCCCTTACACACGACTCATGAACCGTCACGACACCAAGCGCGCGACGGGGACGGGACTGGACACAACAGATGCATCCTACCGTCCGGCTTTGATCGACACTTGGCGTCCTCGGCGGTTCGCATCCACACCGTTACTCGAACGCCCCCTCCGCGGTCAATGCCGCGATCTCGGATTCGTGCAAACCGAGCAGTTCACCGAATACGTGGTCGTTGTGCTGACCGACCATCGGCGCCGGCCGGCGCAACCGGAACGGCGTGCGCGATAACTGGAACGTCGGGGCCGAATAGTAGGTCGGACCGGCGGCCGGGTGCTCCAACCTCTGCAAGACGCCGCGCGCCTGGATCTGCGGATCGCGGATCAGCAGGTCTTCCATACTCTCCACCACCCCGGCGGCAATCCCCACCCGCTGGAGGCGATGCATGACCTCCGGCGCCGTGTGGTCTGCCGTCCACGCTTCCAGACGCTCATCCAGCTCATCCTCGTACGCCATCCGGCCGGTCAACGTCGCGAAGCGTGTCGACGCCGCCCATTCCGGGTCGCCCATCACCGCGCACAACGCCCGCCATTCTTCATCATTCCCGACCGCGATCGCGACCCAGGTGTCCGGGCCGCGGCCCTCGTGACCGTGCTCCATCTCCGCCGTGGGCGGTGGTGGGGAGAACACGGGCGAACCGGGCCGGCACCGATACACCCCGTGCGGCGCCATGCCCGGCTCGCGGTTCCCGCGTCGCGGCGGTAGTTCGTGGTTGATCGTCCACTGCATCAACGCCGGGCCGGCGAGGTTGATCGTCGCCTCGTATTGGGCGAGGTCGATGAATTGTCCTTTACCGGTGCGGTGACGGTAGTGCAGCGCCGCGAGCAGGGCGGCCGCCGCGTGGTAGGGGTTGGCGGTGAAATCAGGGTACGGCGTTGCCCACGCCGAGGGCGGGAAGTCCTGCTCGCCGGTGATTGAGCTTAGCCCGGCGATAGCGGCGATTCCGGGGCCAAAGCCGCGGTAATTGCGACGCGGTCCCTGCCGTCCCATCACCGGCATGCTCAGCACGATGATGCTCTCGTTCGCCGCGCGGAGCGCGTCGTAGGTCAGCCCCCACCGTTCCATGATGCCGGTGACGAGGTTATCGAGCACCACATCGGCCGTGGCGACCAACCGCAGCGCCAGCTCACGCGCACGCGGATGGTTCATGTTCAGGGTGATTCCGAGCTTGTCGCCGTTGGTGCTGTTCCACCGCTGGCTGACATCCGGTCCCTCACGACCGGGCACGCGCGGCTCCTCGTTGCGCATGAAATCGAGGTACGTGCGCGACTCGACCTTGATCACCTCGGCGCCGTAGTTGCCCCAAAACCGGACCGCGTACGACCCGGCCAGCGCCAGGGTGAACTCGACGACACGCACACCAGCCAGTGGTAACCCGCTTTCCAAAGGCCCACCCCCATCCTCTCCCCACATCGGGAGAGGAGTACGCGACATCGCGCCTCAAACATATGCCGGCGCCAGCGCTCCTGACGCCGGCCGGCGGGGAATGACCAGCCCCCTCACATCACGCCGGCCCGCCGCAGCGCATCGGATTCGACGCGCGACAAGCCGAGTTCACCCTCGAAGATCTCCTGGTTGTGCTCGCCCACATGGGGAGCGGGGGCAGGGGGACGCACGGGCGTGAGTGACGGACGGAAGGCAGGCCCAGGGTACTGCAACGGGCCAAATGTCGGATGCTCGACCCACTGGAAGAAGTCGCGGGCCGCCAACTGCGGATCGTTGGCCACGTCCTCCATGCTGTAGACCGGCATCAGAGTCAGACGGCGCTCCTGCCCGGCCGCGTACAACACCTCGCGCGGGTAGCGCATGAGGAAGTTCTCCCAGACATCCTCCACATGGTGCCAGTGCGCGCGGCGATACTCGGCGTTCCCCCATGCCTCGTCACCAAGATCGGCCGCGTGGCCCCATTCCTGCATCCAGTCGCGTACTGTCTCCCATTCACGGGCACGCAGACCGGGGCCGCCGACGATCCAGCCGTCCATACAGGGGAAGATCATGCGGAAGGTGCCGGGTAGGTCGTTGTAGCGGTGTCCGCCGCGACCCATATCGACCCCGCGAATCTCGGCCCAATGCACGATGTAGCCGGTGGCGGTGAACACTGCCTGCTGCATCGACACATCCACATGCTGGCCCGCACCGGTGAGGTCGCGATGGTAGAGTGCGAGCAGCGTCCCGTTCGAGCCGTGCAACCCCGCCAGCGTGTAGGCTTGATCACCGCCCGGCCGGTCAGGGGCGCGCCCGGGAAATCCGCACAGCCGTAGTAGCCCGCCCATCGCGACCGCGATCAGGTCGGTGGCCTTGAAGTCGCGATAGGGTCCGTTTTGGCCGAACGCGGT
The DNA here is from genome assembly GCA_038325665.1 of Dehalococcoidia bacterium. GTDB lineage: Bacteria > Chloroflexota > Dehalococcoidia > CAUJGQ01 > CAUJGQ01 > CAUJGQ01. The sequence continues at coordinate 17,479 of JBBQJF010000017.1, forward strand.
GATCGAGGTGACAATGATGCCGGGATTGAGCGCCGACAGGTCGGCGTAGCCCAACCCCAGACCGTCGAGATATCCGGGCGCGTGGCTCTCGACCACGATGCCGGCCCGCTCGACCAGACGGCGGAACAGCCCCCGGCCGTCCTCCGTCTCGAGATTGAGCGTAATCGAGCGCTTGTTGCTGTTCAGAAAGAGGAACGGGATACTCGCGTCGGCGTCAGGCATGTTCCTCACGAACGGCGCGACATGGCGCGCCGGGTCACCGCCCGGCGGCTCGATCCGAATCACATCGGCGCCAAGATCGGCCAGAAGCTTGGTGCAGTAGGCGCCGGCCGGCCCGGTCAGGTCGAGCACGCGCACATCAGCAAGGGCGGTATCGGGGGCTGTGGAGGTCATGTATCCGCCTGGCGCAGTGAGAGTGGGGTCGCGAGCGGCATCCTACCACCTCGGGCATAATACAGGCCAGAAAGCGTTCCGCGCTCAGACGTTCGCGGCCTCGCGGGGCGCGGACCTTCGGGGTCAACCACGCTTACAGGACGGCGGTGCGACTCATTCGCGGTGCGACTCATTCGCGGTGCGACCAACAGGACAGAGGGAATCAATTCAGGTCCAATCGTGCGCGCGGCCAAGGGCCTGCTCGCCGGTCACGGAGCACCGACGGCCGAGAGCTGACGGCTAAACGCTCACGTTGACGGTATTCCGACATCGAAGCTACCATCAGCCATACCGCACGGAAGGCGTTATGAACACTGATTGGCTCCGCAGCTTTGTCGAGGTCGCCCGGCAGCACAGCTACAGCCGCGCCGCGGCCCGGCTCTATCTCAGCCAGCCGACGGTGTATCACCATGTCAAGCTGCTTGAAGCGAACCTGTCGGCCCGACTGGTCGAGCAGCAGGGCAAGCGCACCGAGTTGACCGCCCAGGGGATGCTGCTGTTCGATCGCGCCGCCCGCATCCTCGAAGATATCGCGGGGCTGAAGGGCATGGTCCAAGATGACGCATCGCTCGCGGGCGGGCGCCTCAGCATTGGGGCCTCGACAACCTTCGGCCAGTACCTGCTGCCCTGGCTGATGACGGCCTTCCACCAGCAGCATCCCGGTATCCGGCTGGACGGCCACATCATCAACGACACCGATATCATCGACGCGATGCTGCTCGACCGGCGGCTGGACGCGGCGATCAGTCCCGGCGGTCGTCAGTGTGGAGGGCTGCTCAAGCTGGCAATCATGAAAGACTCGCCGGTGTTGGTGGTGCCCCCGGACCACTCCCTGGCCGGCCTCGACGGCGTGACCGCGCGGGAGCTGGCGGGCCAGCCGTTCGTCGTGCTGCCGCGGCAGTCAAGCTTTCACCAGGGACTTGAAGCGTGGTTTGCCGAGGCGGGCGCCGCCCTCACCGTGGCGATGACGCTGGGCAGCCAGGAATCGATCAAGATCGCCGTGCTCGCGGGCGCGGGGCTGGCAGTCCTGTCATACTGCACGGTAGCGGAGGAAGTGGCGACGGGACGGCTGGTCGCGGCGCCAATCCTCCCACGTTTGGAGCGGCCCTGGTATCTGGTGCTCAAGAGTCCGGTCACGACCACGCACCGCGTGGAGGCGTTTCTCAAGCTTTTGCACTCGGACACCTGGCTGCCGGCAGGCATCCGCGACCGCTACACCGCTCACCCGGACTTCCTGCCGCCGCCGGTTCATCGCAACGGCAATGTGACGATTGAGAGGGCATACGCATGAAGGTAGAAGTTGCGCTGCCGATTGATGATCTGTCGACGATTGCTACGAACGTCCGGCGCGCCGAGGCGCTTGGCTTCGACGGCGTGGTCGTGCCCGAGACGGCGCACAACCCGTTCATGGCGCTGGCGCTCGCCGCCGAGCACAGCGAACGGCTGATGCTCGGCACGTCGGTCGCGCAGGCGTTCGTGCGTAGTCCGACGACGATGGCCTATGCCGCGTTCGATCTCCAACGCTTCTCCGGCGGCCGGCTGATGCTGGGGTTGGGCAGCCAGGTCAAGGGCCAGATTCAGCGGCGGTTCGGTATGCCCTGGACACCACCCGCGCCGCGGATGCGCGACTATATCCAGGCGATGCGCGCGGTATGGTCGTGCTGGCAAGACGGCACGCAACTGAACTATGAGGGTCCCCATTACCGTCTCAACGTGATGACCCCGAACCACCGCCCACGACCACTGCCGCTGGACATTCCTTTTCCGCCGGTGCAGCTCGCCGCCGTGCTGCCGCACATGACCCGGTTGGCGGGCGAACTGTGCCAGGGTGTGCGGCTGCACGGCTTCGCGACCGAAGCCTACGTGCAAAACGTGGCGCTGCCGAACTTGCGGCGCGGCGCCGAGCGCGCCAACCGCACGCTTGCCGATCTCGACATCTCGGGCGGCGGCATGATCGCGACGGGGGCAACTGCCGAGGACGTGGCGAAATCGTTCGAGCAGACACGCTGGTCGATCGCTTTCTACGGCTCGACCCGCACCTACACGTCGGTGTGGGAGCAGCATGGCTGGGAGGAGACGGGGCGCAAGCTGCATGAGCTGTCGATCACCAACGGCTGGGACCGGATGCCCGGCCTTGTCACCGACGAGATGGTCCATACCTTTGCCGCGGTGGGGACGTACGCCGAGATCGGCGCGCAGATCATGAAGCGGTTCGGTAGCTTCGCCACCAGCATCACCCTGCCGCTACCCGCCCCCGAGCACGAGGAGCTGCTGGTGCCCTCGATCCGGTTGCTACACGAGGCGCCAGTGATAGCAGGTTAGGTGAAAGGAGTGCCCATGATCGGGCGATCACCGCCGATCCCCAAGGTGGATGAGCACTCCGCGGGTCGCGGGGGCGGCGCCCCCGTTAGGAAGGGGTTGAGGAACGCGGGGTTCCCCAATTTCAAAGGAGCGCGTCATGGAGATCACCCGGTCAATCGCGGAATTCGTGGTACGGACGTCCTACGCTGATCTGCCCACGGAGACGGTCACCCAGACGAAACGGGCGGTGCTCGACACCCTCGGGGTGATGATCGCCGGCTCCACCGAGCCGTGCGCCCGGATCGCGGCCGATGTCGTCCGCGCGGACGAGGGTCGGGCGGTGGCGACGGTCGTCGGTCAGGGGTTCTCGGCCCCCGCTCGCGCCGCGGCGCTGGTCAATGGCACGGCGGCGCACGCTCTCGACTACGACGATGTCACCACCTCGATGCGCGGGCACCCCAGCCCGCCGCTGCTGCCGGCGCTGCTGGCCGTGGGCGAGGAGACGGGCGCATCGGGACGGGCGATGATCGAGGCATTTGTGCTCGGCTTTGAGGTGCAGTGCAAGGTCGGCCGCGGCCTGGGACCGAGCCACTACCCGCACGGCTGGCATGCCACATCGACGCTGGGTACGCTCGGCGCCACGGTGCTGGCGGCGAAGCTGTACGGGCTTGACGTCGACACGACGCGCCTCGCGCTCGGCATCGCCGCCTCGATGTCCAGCGGCTCGCGCCAGAACTTCGGCACGATGACCAAGCCGTTGCACCCCGGCCTTGCCGCCGCATCCGGCGTGCTTGCCGCCAAGCTCGCGGCAGGCGGCTTCACCGCCGACGAGGAGATCCTAGAGACGCCGCTCGGCTTCCTCAACTTGTTCTCGCCCGCCAAGGACGCGCGGCCGGAGCTGGTGCTGCCGGAGCTGGGCACGTCGTGGGATATCGTCTCGCCCGGAATCGGCGTCAAGAAGTATCCGTGTTGCTACAACACCCACCGCGCGCTCGACGCCATTCTTGAATTGCGCGATGAGCGCGGATTCGACGAGCAGACCGTCGAGTCGATCCGGGTGATTGTGCCAAAGGCCGGGTCGCAGCCCTTGATCCATCCGCGCCCCACCACGGGGCTGGAAGGCAAGTTCAGCATGCACTATTGCATGGCGACGGCCGTGATCGACGGCAGTCCCGTGCTCGACACCTTCCTCGATTCATCGGTACGGCGTGACGGCGCGCAGACGCTGCTTCGCCGGGTCGAGATGGTCGAATCGGAGGAGTCGGCGCCCGTCGGCGGAGGCTTCGCCGATGTGTCGGTCACCCTTCGCGGCGGCGATACGGTACGGAAGCGGATCGATGAGCCACGGGGCGGACCGGAGCGACCGCTGTCGTGGGATGAATTGGTGGTGAAGTTCCGCGATTGCGCCACCCGCGTGCTCGACGGCGATTCGATCGAGCGCTCGCTGGCGGCGATCCGGTCGCTGGAGGATCTGCCGCGGACCAGTGATCTCACGCGACTGGTATCCGGGCAACGCCAGCCGGCGACGGTGTAACAGGCGAACGCGACCGCCATTCGGGGGGACGCTACCCCCTCGTCCGGCGGTCGCGCCAAGGACCCGTCCGCTCCGCGTGCGCCGTCTGGCCGATCGTCGGGATATACAGCGGTCCGGGGCGACCGACCGGGTCACCCACGTCCTGAGCCTGGTCGGCGTTCCTCATTAGGGGCGACCCGGTGGGTCGCCACCTCCTGTCCCATGCGACGCACACGAGTCACTCTGCTCGCCGGTAGGGCGCGGGCGGAGTCGGGGGTGAGGGCCTGCCCACATCAATGTTGATCGACTTGCATACCCACAGCAGGCCCAATTCGGGCGACAGTGCGCTGGAGGCGGGCGAACTCGTGTCTCGGGCAGCCGAGGCCGGGCTTGACGGCGTGTGCCTCACCGAGCACGACTCACTCCGGCCCGAACACGAGGTGCGGGAGTTGAGCGAGCGTCACGGTATCCTCGTGCTGCGCGGCATGGAACTGACAACGGAGATTGGGCATGTGCTCGCGTTCGGTCTTGAGGAGTACACGCGGGCGTTGCGCTCGCCCAAGGTGCTGCGGCGCGAGGCGGAGGCGGTGGGCGCGGTGATCTTCCTCGCGCATCCCTACCGCGGCTGGCATTCGCCGATCGACTGGCAACGCCTGCCGGAGATGGTCCATGGCGTCGAGGCGCTTAACGGGCAGGAGCATACCACCCGCAACGAACGCGCGCTGGCGCTGGCCCCTGGTTTCGCGCTGCCCGGCATCGGCGGCAGTGACACCCACTTCCTCCCCGGTCTGGCGGTGTGCGCCACCCGCCTGACCCGGCGGCCGGCCGACGAGCACGACCTCGCGGCCGAGTTACGGCGCGGGCTGCACGAGGCGGTGCAGTTGCGCGTGCCCTCGTGGAGCCGCAAGGAGATTCCGCACTACTGATCCGCGGCCCGCCGGAGGTGACGCCGCCGCGTCTGCATCGCGTCCGCGGGTCGTGGACTACCCGATGAGGACGGCGGCGAGCGTCGTCACATGCTCGCGCGGTTCTCCGGATGGTCGTGCCCTGTCCGCGCGGCGCGGGTAGGCCGGTCTACAGCCCCTGCGCCCGATACTCCGCCGCCATGCGGGTGTGGTGTGGGCCGCCGTTGCGAACGCGCTCGACCTGTTTGGGTCGCAGTTGGCCCTTGATCGCGCCGGGCACACCCTCGACGAAGGACATCGTCGGGACCGTGGTCCGCGGCTGCACCACGGTCCCGGACGACACCACGCAGAAGTCCTCGATCTCGGCGTCATCAAGGATGGTGGAATTGTTCGCCAGCAACACCGAACTGCCGATCCGCCGGGCGTGGACGATGACGCCGTGACCGATGGTGACGTTGTCGCCGATCGTCATGGGACGAAACGCGTGCAGCACGCTGTTGTCCTCGATGTGCGTGTTGCGGCCAACGCGGATGCTGCTGAAGTCGGCCCGTAGGACGGCGCCGGGCCACACGGTTGAATCCGGCCCGATCTCGACATCGCCGATCACATACGCCGCCTCACTCACCCACGCTGATGGATCGATACGCGGCGTCTTTCCATTAAGAGAACGAATCAAACCTAACCCCCAACCTCCTTCCCGACAAAGTAAGGAGGCTTTTCAGTTGGTAGAACACGTTGACAGCGGCCTGCTGGGAACCGCGCCTGCTGTAAAGTGGTAAACCATCCACGAACACGAGGGCGACCCGGTGGGTCGCCCCTACATCCGCGCGATCGACCAACGCTGGTGGGGACAACCCGGTGGGTCGCCCTCGCACCTTTCCCAATTCGCACTCAACGCCGGCGCGACCCGAGCGACCCACCGGGCCGCCCCTACATCTGCCTGATCAACTATCCCCGGTACGGGCGACTCGGTGGGTCGCCCTGATAGCTTGTACCACTCTCGCGTTAGGCAGGCGCGACCCCCGCGGACCACAAGACCCCGTTCCACCCCCTTCCCTTGCAGGGAAGGGGGCTGGGGGGTTAGGTGCTCAAGCGGTTAGGTTAGTCGTCCGACGCCGGCGCGCCCGTGGCGAACTTGGCCTCGACCTCGTCGCGCTGCTTGGAGCGGATCGGCTCGGAATAGGGCGAGACAGGATTCTCACCGTAGGCGTCGCAGCCGATGCGGAAGTGCCGCGCCTGCTCCTCCGTCTCGATGAAGGGCATATTCACGTCGTAGAGGCTGCCGGGCTTCGGGAATGGCCCCGCCTTGGAGACATGGCCCCAGAGGCGGTGGCCGACGATCTCCTCGGCCATCCACACGGTATCGATCAGCTTGTCCATGTCGATGCCCATGTCGATACCCATGTGCTGCCACATGTGCACCATGTCCTCGGTGGGCGCCATGTTCGTCACGCGGCCGTTCCCACAGTACGGGCAGCCGCCCATACCGCCGATGGTTCCGTCAAGCTCAAGCGTGTAGCTCTCGTCCAGCGCCTTCATTGCCGCGTACATCGAAACCGGGGCCATGCCGCGGCCGTTGTGCAGGTGCAGACGGAAGGTCTTGATCTCCGGCCAGGTGGCGCGGATCGTCGCGATCTGGTGCTCAACGGCATCCGGCATGTTCCAGCTCATCGGGTCGCCCAGGAACACGTTCGTGACAGGAATGCCGGCCTCGTCCCACAAGTCGTGCTCGCGACGGAGCATATCCATACGCTGCTGCTCCGTGAACAGCCCGACGAAGTTCGACCCCCAGGCAGCGTTGATACCGATCGCGGCGCGGGTGGCGCCTCGCTCTTTCGCCGCCTTGACCGTGTTCGGCCAAGCCGCTATCTCCTGCTCCTGGCTGCGGTTCGTGTTGCGCTGGGTGAACACGTCGCACATGTGGCAGCTCAGGGCGGGCACGGCCCGCTCGACGGTGAGTGGCGGGCTGTACTGCATCGCCCGCTCGACACCGCGCTGGTTGAGCGCCAGGGCGGTGTACGTCACACCCGGCTTAGGTGTGAACCGCTGCACGATCTCGTCGATGCGCGCCATCTGCGGCGTCCACTTCGGGCTGACGAACGAACCGACGACGATCTTCTTCAGCCCCGTCTCCGAAAGCGCATCGAGCAGCCGGATCTTGTCGTCCACCGAGATCTGGGCGCTCTCGATCTGCATGCCCTCACGCATGCCCTCTTCCGTGTACTCGATCTTCGGCCAACCCATGATCCGCTCCTTTCGTGTACCCGTCCGATCGCGTCGCGATGTTCTCTATAGTACGCGATAGTACGCGCGATTAACGTTCCGCGACTCGTGCGGGTTCTGCCTGCCGGCGTTCAGCTCCCGGTTGTTCCCCGTGGCCAACCTCGTCCCCCTCACTAGGAGGGTCAGGAGCAATGCGTGCGCCATTGTCCGTCGTCAAACCCAACCGCTCACGATACGCCGGGTCGTGACGATGGATACGGCCAATCCGAATCTGCTCGTCGATCGAGATGGTTAGCGGCGGCTGCGCGACCGGATCCAACTCACCGGTGATGCGCGCCGCCACCAGCGCGTCAAATGTCGCGTCCGTCAGCCCCACGAGATCCCTCAGCACATGACCATTCGCCTCGCCCAGTGGTGGCGCCGGCCGGCGAACCGCCACCGGCATGGCGCTCAGCTTCCACGGCCGTCCGACCAGCGGACGGCGACCAATGCCGCTGCCGGGAGCGTGCTCGACCATCTCGTAGAAGCCGCGTTCCCGCAGGTGTGGATCGAGTAACAGATCGCGGGCATCGTTTACCGGCCCGGCCGCCAGTCCGACCGATTGTAGCTCGGCGACCGCGTGGTCGCGCTCGCGCGTGCCTGCCCACGCCGCGATCACGGCGTCTACCGCGTCGTGACATTCGTACGCCTCCGCCAGCGTCCCTGGCCGCTGCTGCTCGCCCCATGCCTCGACACCGATCACGTCGCACAGATTGCGCCAATCCTGGTCGTCACGGGCCGTGACCACGAGCCAGCGGTCGTCTCCCGTGCAGCGATAGCAGCCCTGCACGGCGCCGGTGTGGTCGCGGTTGCCGATCCGCCCGCCGAGGCGGCCGTTGGCGGCGTAGTCGAGCACCGCCTCACCGAGCAGGCTGACGCCGAGTTGGTACATACCGACATCGATCCACTGACCCTCGCCCGTGACCGCACGGTGGCGCAGCGCCGCCATCAACGCGAACAGCGCGTGCCACATGGCGACGAAATCATGGTAGGACTGCGCGATCTTCCACGGCCGCCCGCCGGCGTAGCCAGAAAAATGGGACACGCCGGTCATCGGCTCCAGCGCCGTGCCCTGCACCGGGTAACTCTCCCACGGGCTGTTGTGGCCGTATCCGGTGTTGGACACCATGAGGATGGACGGATTAATCTCGCGCAACCTCGGGTAGTCCAGCTCCCAGCCGCGCATCACGCGGGCGGTGTTGTTCTCGACCACCACGTCGCTGATGCGCACGAGGTTACGGAACACGTCCCGCCCCTCCTCCTTGCTCATATCGAGGGTGAGCGAGCGCTTGCCCCGGTTGAGGTTGGCGAACGGTCCGGCCTGATCCCAGGGACGTTCGTTTGGCTGGTTCTCCGGAAACAGCGCCCAGGCCGATTGGCGGGTCTGATCGAGACGGTGCAATGCCTCAATTTTGATCACCTCGGCGCCGAGGTCGGCCAGCATCCCCGCCGCGTACGGCATGGCGAACACCTGACTGATGTCGAGCACCCGAATTCCGTGAAGCGGCAGCGGCTGCATCATGACTCCCTTAGGTTGGGTGATGGGTGGTAGGTGTTGGGTGTTGGGGGACGACCGCCGCCCATTCCTTGGTTACGTCCCGAGGCGCATACGTGACTCCTTCGAAACGGGTGCAGCCGTCGCGCGCCACGCGCGACGGTTCAGGCAATCACCTTTTCCGCCCGCAGACGCTGAAGTTCGGCGGCGTCCAAGCCCAAATCGCCGCCCAACACGTCATCGGTGTGCTCGCCCAACAACGGGGCGGGCCGGCGAAGCTGCCAAGGGGTGGCCGACAGCTTGACCGGCTCACCCGGATAGGGCAGTGGACCGGTTGTTGGATGGTCCACGGTGGTGAAGAAACCACGGGCGCGCAGTTGAGTACAGTTCAACAGATCGGCGGGGTCCTGGGAGATACCGAACAGCAGGCGGCGCCGCCCCGCATCGAGGAGCATCTCGTGCTTATCGCGTTCGAGCAGGCGCGCGCCGAGCAGCCGGTCAAGCTCGCCGGCATTGCGGGCGCGGGCATCGGGTGTGGCGAAGTCCGGTGCGCCCAACTCCGGCGCATCAAGGAACTCGACGATCGCCGACCACGGCTGGCTGCCGCCCATTTGGAGCACGACGTGGCCGTCACGACACGGCATGATGTTGTTCAGCCCATCACCGCTGGGCGGACGCCGGCCCTGGATCGAACCCATCCAGGCGTAGTACGGCTCGTTCATCACCAGTTCGGACGCCAGACATTCGAGGATCGACACATCGATCCATTGGCCAGGCGCGCCGAGCGCTTGGGTGAAGGTGAGCGCGGACGTGATATAGGCCGCGTTCACGCCGGCGGCGTATTGCCCCTGCGAGAGACCGTGCTTGAGCGGCTCCCGGTCCTGGCTGCCGCTGATATACATCATGCCGCTCATCGCGTACTCGACCAGTTCGCTCGCCGGCAGGTCACGGTACGGCCCCGTCTGCCCGAAGTTCGACACGGACGTCAGGATCAGCCGCGGGTTGGCAGCGCTGAGGATGTCGTAGCCTAGGCCCAGCCGGTCAATCACACCCGGCCGGAAACTCTCGACTACCACGTCGGCACGCCGCGCCAGTTCCAGCGCGAGCCGCCGGCCTGCCGCGGCCTTGAGGTCGAGCGCGACACCGCGCTTGTTCGTGTTGAGATAGAGGAAATGCAGGCTGCCCTCGCGGTCGGGCAGGTCATGGAAGAACGGAGGCGTCGAGCGGGACACGTCGCCGCTGCCGGGTCGCTCGATTTTGATCACATCGGCGCCGTAATCGGCGAGCAGCTTCGTGCAATACGGTCCCGCGATGCCCTGGCTCAAGTCGAGCACTCGCAACCCGGCCATCGGCCCGCAGGCTGGCTCGGTCATGGCATCATGGGTAGGTGATGTGGTCATGTTTCGACTGCTATCCTCGCCACTCACGGTACGCGCGGCGGTACAAACGGGTACGGCACGGCACGGCCGCCGCGCAGGGGCAGCACACCGACAGCGGTGCCGGGTGTGCCCTCCTCACCGCGCTGGTTGCGCATCCCGATCTCGCATTCGACGATACCCAGCCCGTCTGCCTCGTACATCTTGGTCACGCGGCCCCACGCCGTGACGGTATCCCATACCCGGTCCATACCGCGGAACTGGAAGCCGATCTTCCACAGCCAGCCCTCTGCGCCGAGCCAGTCCTTCATCATTTGGACGAGCACATGCTGCTTCCACGAGCCGTTGACCAACCGCTCGGGCAGCTTATCGTGCTCTTTGGCGAAGATCTCGTCGTAATGGATACGATGCCAGTTTTCCATCGCCGCCGACCAGCGCATTAGGTGCATCGGACTCATCGGCCCTTTACTCAGCGCCGTCACCTCGTCGCCGGCCTTGACATCCTCGAAGTAAAGTTGCGTCTGCTTGGTCGCTACCATCGCACTCTCCCGCGCTGTAGAGGATGAGACTGTCTAGCGTCGCACGCTGGTGTTGCGGATCTTGGCCAGCACTTGGCCGTCCTGGTTGGTGTACGTGGTTTCGGAGACGACCAGCACCATCTTACCGGTGCGGCCCTCGCGCTCGTAGACATCAACGTACCGGCTCTCGGCGGTGACGCGATCGTTGTGGCGGGCGAGCGAGTAGAACTCGGCCTCGACACCGCCGTTGAGTAGACGGTCAAGCGGCAGCGGAATTGGCGGCAATCCCGTGCCGCCGCCGCCGCCGATCCCATCGAAATCAGGGTTCTCCTTGGCGCGATCGAGCGGGTCGGGCGTGCCGGCCGCGCGGCGGAACGCGAAGCCAGGGTAGAGCGGCGGCGCGACCGGGACACCGTAGCGGCTTTCGGCGGCGGCCCCTGCATCCCAATACACGGGATCGTCGTCCATGATCGCTTGGGTGAAGCGACGCACCGCTCCCGGCTCGACCGCATCACCGGCGGTGACAGGCTGGGATCGGCGGCCGATGTAGCTTCGCACCTCGTCGGTGATGTACGTCTCCGGCTGTTCGGCCATAGTCGTGCTCCTTCTCGGGCGCATCCGCCATCATTCAGCGCCACACGGCCTCGCGGCCCGGCGACGGGCTGTAGTATAGCAACCCTGCTGGTAGGGGTCGGCGCGTCATCATCGAGGTTTACGATGGCAATCAAAGGGAATCGCAATGCGGCAGACGAGAACGAGGGATTATCGGACCAGCAGTTCAGGTATTATTTGTTCATGGGCGACCCACCGGTCGCTCCTCTCGGCTTCTTCACCCAACGCTGGACGCAGCGCCGTGCCGAGCAAATCACTCCATGACGGCCGTGGTTCCGGCTCAGCATCCGTGTATCTCGCCGTGACCGCGAGATGAGCGACCAAGCGCAACTGTTCATCCCAAGTCAGGTTCGCCGCGTCCGTCCCGCGCCAAGAATTAGCTTAACGGAACACCGATCTCACCAGCGAGCCGGCTCTGGAACTCGTTCCAGTCTTCGCCCTGACGACCAAGCACTTGAGCGGCATCGAACCATGAGTTGGTGGTCGGAGACTCGGTTCGAAGTCTGCCGTGATCGAGACCTTTCATAGCGATTATCGTCCAGAAATCACGAAACCCGACATCCTTGGCTTTCCGGTGCGACTTCTCTGCCTCGCCCACGCGATTATGGGTGTTGCTTCGATCGGTTCCCCCTTTGATTTCGATAGCTACCTTGTTACGTAGTGTACCGCCGAAGTCTTCCTGG